>VGUA01000022.1 GCA_016874535.1 Gammaproteobacteria bacterium | reverse complement strand
CCACTTCGAAGGCGACAACCAGAACTATCGTCCGCAGGATGAAGTGAAGACCATCCGTGCCACCAAGGACTGCCTGAACCGGTTCCGCGATCGTGTCACGCGCGAGCATGACATCTCCGCCACCGAACTCGATGCGGTGGATGCGGAAGTCGCGAGACTCATCGACGAGGCGGTGGATGAAGCGCGAGCCGCGCCCGATCCGCAGCCAGCCGATCTGCTGACCGACGTCTACATCAAGTACTGATGGCCAATCGCGAGGACTGACACCATGGCAAGAAAGATTCTTTTTCAACAGGCCATCAACGAAGCCCTGGACCAGGAGATGGCGCGGGATCCCGCCGTCATCGTGATGGGCGAGGATGTAGTGGGCGGCACGGGGGCGGACGGCGAAATGGACGCCTGGGGCGGTGTGCTCGGTGTCACCAAGGGACTCTATGGCAAATACGGGGACCGCATCATGGACACCCCGATTTCCGAATCCGCTTTCGTGGGTGCGGCAATTGGTGCCGCCACCTGCGGCATGCGCCCGGTCTGCGAACTGATGTTCATCGACTTCCTCGGCGTGTGCTTCGACCAGATTTACAACCAGGCCGCCAAGTTTCGTTACATGTTTGGTGGCAAGGCGCGCACGCCGGTCGTCATCCGCACGATGATCGGCGCCGGCTTTCGCGCCGCTGCCCAGCATTCGCAGTCGCTCTATCCCATCTTCACCCATATTCCGGGGCTCAAGGTGGTGGTTCCCTCGTCACCCTACGACGCCAAGGGGCTGCTGATCCAGGCCATCCGCGATGACGATCCGGTCATCTTCTGCGAGCACAAGGCCCTGTATGCGATGGAAGGCGAAGTTCCCGAGGAGTCCTACACCATCCCCTTCGGCGAGGCGAACATCGTGCGCGAAGGCAAGGACGTGACCATCGTTGCGCTGGCGCGCATGGTGTCCTTCGCCCAGAAGGCGGCTGAGGCGCTGGCGAAGGAGGGCATCAGCTGCGAGATCATCGACCCGCGCACCACCTCTCCGCTGGATGAGGACACCATCCTGGAGAGCGTCGAGAACACTGGACGTCTGGTGATCGTTGATGAGTCTTCGCCGCGTTGTGGCACGGCGGCGGACATCTCCGCCATGGTCGCGCAGAAGGGCTTCGATTTGCTGGAGGCGCCGATCCAGATGGTGACGCCGCCGCACACCCCGGTGCCGTTCTCCGGAGTGCTGGAGGATCTCTACATTCCGAATGCGGAAAAAATCGAAGCGGCCGTTCGCAAGTGCCTGGAGTATGCATGATGGGTAATCCGGCCATCATCCCGGTCACGATGCCGAAGTGGGGGCTCTCCATGCAGGAGGGCAAAGTGGTGGAGTGGCTGGTTCCCGTGGGCACTTCGGTGCAGCCCGGGGATCAGATGCTCGACATCGAGACGGAAAAAATTGCCAACACCTTCGAAGCATTGGATGCAGGACTGCTGCGTCGCCAGGTGGCACAAGCGGATGACGTACTGCCAATCGGCGCGCTGCTCGGTGTGCTCGCACCGGAGTCCGTGAGCGATGAGGAAGTCGATGCCTACATTGCCGAGTTCCAGGCCAATTACGTGCCACCGGAAGAGACCGCCGGCGACAGTGGGCCGGACTATCGCTGGGCCGATGTCGACGGCCTGCGACTGCGCTATGTGAAGGTGGGTGACGCAGGGCCTGCGGTGATCCTGATTCACGGCTTTGGTGGCGACCTCGGCAACTGGCTCTTCAACCAGGAGCCGTTGGCCGCAGGTGCCGAGGTCTATGCGCTGGACCTGCCGGGACACGGGCAGTCGGGCAAGAACCTCACCGATGCCTCGGTGCCGGGTCTTGCGGCGACAGTGGTCGGTTTCATGGAGTCCGTCGGCATCACCAAGGCGCACCTGGTGGGGCATTCCTTGGGCGGTGCCATCAGTCTGCAGCTTGCAGCCAAGGAACCGGGTCGCGTGCTGTCGCTCAGTCTGCTGGCCCCGGCCGGTCTGGGCGCCACCATCAATGGCGCCTACTTGCGAGGTTTCATCGAGGGTGAATCCCGCCGCGACATGAAGCCGGTCCTGCAGCAGCTGGTGGCGGATCCCGAGCTCATCACCCGTCAACTCCTCGACGACATCCTCAAATTCAAGCGCACGGACGGCGTGCCCGCGGCTCTGGCCGCCATTGCGGCGGGCTTCATCGAGGGCGATGCCCAGAAGGTCAACCTGCGGGACGTGCCGGCGCAAGCCGGCGTGCCGGTGCAGGTGATCTGGGGCCGGGAAGACAAGATCATCCCGGTGAGCCAGGCTGAAGGCCTGTCCGGCAATGTCGCGGTGCATGTCCTGGAGGGGGTCGGTCATCTGGTGCAGATGGAGGCCGCGACCCAGGTCAATGCGCTCGTGAAGGCGCTGCTTTGAGTCGTCCAACGGAAGGGGAGGCCGGGGATTTCCCGGCCCTCATCCTGCGCATGACGCAGGCGGCCGTGCGTGGCGACGGCCGCGCCGTGCGCGCCTGCTTCACGCCGGATGGCGTCTACCACGACTGCTTCTATGGCGCGTTCAAGGGCGATGCGATCGTGTCCATGATCGAGGACTATTTCCATCGCGACGCCTACAACTTCCGCTGGGACATCCATACTCCGTTGAGTGATGGTGTCACTGCTTATGCACGGTATGTCTTCAGCTACGAATCACGCCTGCCGGGTTCTCATGGCCAGCGCGCCGGCTTCGAGGGCACGGCTGTGTGCACGCTGCGGGATGGATTGCTCGAGAGCTATCGGGAGATCGCCAATTCCTTGGTGGCCCTGCAGGCGCTCGGTTTTGCGCCTGACCGGCTCGCAAGGCTCGCCGCGCGCGATTCATCCGCATTCTTTGCGTCCCCGGAGGCGGTTCACCACCGCAGCTGACACACACGCCGGACCAGCGACCCGGCATCCTCCCCGGCTCCCCAGGGCATGCGCAATCCGGGGAGCGCCCGCTCAGCCAGACGTATCCAGACCCACTCCGCACCGGGTGCATTGCGCGGGCTTGACGGTTTGCGCCGGTGTCCAGACTTCAGCAAGTCCCACCTGCGGCAGACGCTGCCGGCAGCGCGGGCAGCGCAAGGCGAGCAGCAGTCCGAGAATCGCGCCAATGACGGTGAAGAAGGAAATCACCATCACCGGCCAGGGAATGGCCGTAAAGAACATGCAGGCCACGAAGGTCATCCAGCCCGCGGCCACCGCCACCACGAACACGCGCGCCCGCGCGCCGAGGCGAGCGCGAATGGTGTCGGTCATGCGCCTGGCCTGTCCTGCAGGGTGGCGCCCGCCGCACTCTCAAGATGCACGATTTCCGACAGGGGGCGACGATAGAGCCGCGCCGGCTGCACGCCGTCCAGTGCCTTGCCCAAGGTCACCATCATCACCGGCAGCAGATTCTCCGGCAGCTCCAGCAGTGAACCCACTCGCGCGGCGTCAAAACCGATCATGGGCCCACTGTCCCAGCCGGTCGCCTTGGCCGCGTACATGAGGCTCATCGCCGCCAGCGCGCCCGAGCGTATGGCTTCTTCCCGCTGCAGGCCGGCCTGGCCGGCGTAGACGCCGGCAATCATGGGCACGAACTTCTCGCGCAGCTCGGCTGAGGCCTCGGCATAGAGGCTGGCTGCATCTTCATGCGCGTCGAGGCGACCACACACCAGCACCACGGCGGCACAGTCCTCCACCTGCTGCTGGCCGAAGGACAGCCCGCGCAGTTCATGCTTGCGCGCCGGATCGCGCACGACCACGAAACGCCAATGCTGCAGGTTGAAGGAGCTGGGGGAGAGTTGCACCAGGTGAAATATCGCCTGCAGTTCGGCATCCGTGATGTCGAGTCCGGGTTGGTAACGGCGCACGCTGTGCCGCTCGGCGGCAAGTCGGGTGAAGTCCATGGTGGGAATTCCGGGGCATGTTGGGGACAATGCGCGCCAGTATGCCGCAAGGGCAGGGGCCGCAGAAACGATGCGCGCCTGCGCGCGGTGCCCCACCGCTTGAGAGGCTTTCGCGGAGTATTGCCACCCCGTGTCCGAGTCCCGTCCGCCCGGTGACCCTCCGGCAGGAGTGCCGGGAGTGCCCCATGCGCGGTGGCTGCTGGCAGTCCTTGCCTACACCCTCACGCCTCTCGCCCTGCTCTACCTGCCCGGACACGCCCGGGCGGTCGATCCCGCCTGGGATTTTGGCATGGCGCTCGGCGTGCTCGCGGCGGGAGGTGTCGCCTTGCTGCCCCTGCTCAGCGCACGCTGGTGGGGTGCACAGTACCCGGCAATCCCGTTCCTGCGCCTGTTGCACGAAGTGCATCTCCGCCTTGCCTATGTACTGACGGTGCTCGCGCTGCTGCACGTGACCGTGCTCTGTGTGCTTGAACCGAGAGTCCTCGAATACCTGACCCCGAGAGCGCCGTGGCCGATGCTGGCTGGGCTGATGGCACTCGTGCTTTTCATCTTTCTCTGCCTGAGCTCCCGCTGGCGACTGCAGCTCGGCTGGCGTCAAGCCAGCTGGCGGCACTGGCACGCAGGGCTTTCCGCGCTAGCACTGACAGGCATGGCCTGGCACATCGTGGATGCCGGCTATTACTTCAATCGCTGGTCAGCGGCTGCCGCGCTGCTGTGGATGCTGGCGGTGCCGACGCTGCTGTCCCTGTGGCTGCGCGGACATCCCTTGGCACGGGTGCTGATGGAGCACTCGCCCCGCGGATCGCGCCTACCGGGCGCGAGGCGTATCGTGTCCTCGATCGCGCTGGTCTGGCTGCTGCTGGCCGCAGTCTGGGTGGGTCTGGGCCGCATGGAATCTCCCTTGCTTGAGGCCTCGCCATGCGCAAGCAATCCCTGCTTGTAATGGTGCTGATCCTCGCTGTGGCGGGGCTTGGCGTGTGGCTGGGCAAGCTGCGGGCAGAGGCCATACGCGAGCGCCCACTGCTCCAGATACACTTCGACCATCACGAGCATGCGGCCGTGCGGTGTGCGACCTGTCACCACAATTTCCTGGACGGCACGGGAAAGACCGCCTGTTATTTCTGCCACAAGCAGGACCCGGAACTGGGTTCGAGAATCGAGAAGGACTTTCACATGTTCTGCAGAAGCTGCCACGTCGATCTCGCGCAGCGGGGATTCCAGACCGGCCCAGTGCGTCGCTGCGCTGGATGCCACGTGGAAAGCGCGGGCGCCGGTGCCATCCCGGGAGCGGCGCAATGAGCGGTGCCGTGTGGTGGATCAGAAGGGATTTGCGCCTGAGCGACAACGAGGCGCTGCAGGCCGCCATGGCGCGCGGGCCGGTGCTGCCGGTCTTCATTCTTGATCCTGTCTTTGCATCGCCGCGCTACGACCCTGCCAGCAGCCGACGCTATGCCTTCATGGTGGCGGGCGTGCGGGCACTTGCGGAGGATCTGAAAGCCCGGGGTGCGACCCTGCATGTGGCCAGGGGCAAACCGCTGGACGTGTTGCGCGAGCTGCTTGCGACCACCGGGGCCACGTCCATTCACGCCATGGAGGATCTGAGCCCTTATGCGCGGCGGCGTGATGCAGAGATCGCCGCCGTCCTGCCGCTCGAACTGGCCTCGGGGGTGACGGTGCACCATCCGTCGCGCGTGCTCACCCGCCAGGCCAAGCCCTACACCGTGTTCACGCCGTTTTATCGCACCTGGCGCAGCCTGCCGGCGCCGCGCCCCGAGGATTGCATTCCGGCGCCGGCCAGAATCCCGAGCCTGCCTCCTGCCGCCGGCGGGACCACCCTGCCGGCGTTGGAAAGTCCACCCGGTTTTCCCGCAGGTGAGGCCGAGGCCCAGCGACGACTGGCGCGTTTCCTCGAGCAGGGCATCGCCCGCTACGACCAGCGACGGGATACGCTCGCCGAAGACGGCACTTCCAGCCTCTCGCCCTACTTCCGCTTCGGGATGTTGTCACCACGCGAAGCGGCAGTGGGGGCGCTGTCCGCGATGACCGCTGCGGCGGCTGCCTCGGGAGCAGAGACCTGGCTGAAGGAACTGGTCTGGCGCGAGTTCTATCTCGCAGTGCTGTTCCATTTTCCAGGGGTGCTGAAAAAAGCCTTCAACCCCAGCCTGCGTGAGATTGCCTGGCGCGACGCACCTGCGGATCTCGCAGCCTGGCAGCAGGGCATGACCGGGTATCCCATCGTGGACGCCTGCATGCGCCAGCTGCTGCACACCGGCTGGATGCACAATCGCGGAAGAATGATCGTGGCCTCTTTCCTCGCCAAGGATTTGCTCATCGACTGGCAGCATGGCGAAGCCTGGTTCATGGATCAGCTCATCGATGGTGATCCCGCTGCCAATAATGGGGGGTGGCAGTGGGCGTCGGGCGTGGGCACCGACGCGGCGCCCTACTTCCGCATCTTCAATCCCGTGACCCAGGGTGAGCGTTTCGATCCCCATGGGCATTTCGTGCGGCGCTGGGTGCCGGAGCTCGCCGAGGTGCCGGACCGCTACCTCCATGCGCCCTGGACCATGCCTGCGCTCACCGCCTCATTGTGCGGAGTCGAGATCGGTCGCGACTATCCCGCTCCAATCGTGGACCGCGCAATCGTGCGTGAGCGCACGCTCGCGGCGTATCAGGCGGCGAAGTCGCGTGTAGCATGAGGCGGACGAGCATTGCAGTCTGCCCGGTTTTGCCTTGTCATTGACAAGCGATTCGGGTTCCATCCTGACTTGGGCAAAAGCCCAGGTCAGGTCCTCAGTGAACGGAGGTCAAGCATGGCCAAATTGATTCTCGAGAAGCTCTTTTCGGAAGCACTTGCCCTTTCTGACAGGGAACGCGCGGAGCTCGCCCATCTCCTCGTGATGAGTCTCGATGGAGGCCCGGACCAGGATGCCGAGAGGGAATGGGAGCGGGAGATGCTGCGGCGCCTGGACAGGATTGACGCCGGCGCTGCCGAGTTCATCGAGACTGACGAGTTCCAGCGCCGGATGCAGGCCTGCCAGAGGGCTTGATGACACGCCGGCTTCGTATTCTTGACGAAGCTTCGGCCGAGGCGATGGCTGCGATGGCGTGGTACGAACGGGAACGGAAGGGGCTTGGCGTCGAATTTGCGCAGGCGATCGACAGAGTGCTTTCACTCATCAAAACAGGCTTGGCACCAATGTCCCCGATGCCGGGGGCTCTGGGTGCCAGAGGTCTGAAACGCCTTCTGCTGCAAAAATTCCCCTACACGGTGGTTGTTCGCGAGACGGCCGACGAATACCAGATAATCGCCATCGCGCACCAGAGCCGTCGACCGGGGTATTGGATGAACCGATGATCCGGATACTCAGGGCACCCCGGCTGGTGGCCGGCCCCCCCCGGCGCACGTCTGATTGCGGGATCAGGCGTAATCCGAGGCGCCGGGCAGTGGCTCGCCGAACCGATCCTGGAAAGCGATCTCGGCCAACGGTCGACGCTTCAGTTTTTTCGGGAAGGGTTTCTCCGGCCAGCCCAGAGTGACCACCGCGGCGGTGGCGATATCCTCCGGGATCTCAAGCAGTTTCTGGATTTCCTTCTCGGCGAGCACCAATAGCGTGGTGAGGACCGTGCCCAGACCCTCGTTGCGGGCCGCAAGCATGAGATTCTGCACGGCGGGGTAAATGGATGAGCCGGGCGTCAGCACGGTACGGCCAAGGCCGGCATCCAGTGCGGAAAGCTCTTTCCAGCGTGCACAAACCACGATCATCACCGGCACATCCGCGAGATGCCGCGCGAAATGATCGACGTTCGCAAGAAACCGGGCATCAAAGCCCGACTTGATCTCCCCGCTCGCATACTTCTGCATGACCATGTCCCAGATGGGCTGGTACAGGTCATGGATGGCTTGGCGCTTGGCGGCATCGCGGACCACCACATAGCTCACCGGCTGGTTGTTGCTGCCGGTCGCGGCCCACCGCGCGTGGTTCAGCAGCTTGACGACCATGGCCTCGGGGACATCATCCTTGCGGTAGTGTCGACAGGCATTCAGGGTCTGCATGGCTTCGAGCAAATCCATGGCACTTCTCCCGCAGATGATGACAAGGCTTGCGAGCATAAGCGCGGATGCTAACCTCGTACCACTCCCGGGCGCCTGAAACTGGAATTTCCGTGCCCAGATTGCTCCCACAAGTTTCCCCGAAAGGCAGGTAGCGAAAATGTCAGTGCTGCAGATGGAAGTCCGTGACCATGTCGCGATCATCACCCTCAACCGCCCGGAGGCACGCAACGCGCTCAATCCCGAGCTCTCGGTGCGGCTGGCCGAGGCCTGGGCGCGGGTGCGCGAGGAGGCTGCAATCCGCGTGGCCGTGCTCACCGGCACGGGCTCCGCGTTTTGTGCGGGGGCGGATCTCGGGCAGCTCATCCCGCTTTTTTCAGGCGCGCGCAAGCCCGAGAACGAATGGGATGATCGCGTGGTGGCCGACCGGTTTCTGGTGCGCAAGGCGCTGCTGCGGGATTTTGATACCGAGAAGCCCGTGATCGCCGCCATCAACGGCCACGCCATCGCCGGCGGCATGGAAATCGTGCAAGGCACCGATATCCGCGTCAGCGTGCCGGCCGCGAAATTCGGGGTGCAGGAAGTGAAGTGGGCGATCTTCCCGGCCGGGGGATCAACCGTGCGCCTGCCGGCGCAGATGCCGTTCGCCAAGGCCATGGAGCTCCTGCTCACCGGCGACCTCGTCACCGCGGACGAAGCCCTGCAGCTCGGGTTCCTCAATCATGTGACCGATGATCCCTTGGCCAAGGCACTGGAGATTGCAGCGCGCATCGCGGCCAATGGACCGCTGGCAGTGCGCGCCATCCGGCGCTCGGCCCGCGCCTGCCTCGGCAAGCCGGAAGCCGAGGCGCTTGCACTTGAACACGAAATCTCGGCGCCGGTGTTCCTCACCGAAGACGCCCGCGAAGGGCCTCGTGCATTCATGGAAAAACGTGCCCCCATTTATCACGGGAAATAATCAGGGGAAATTGGCACGGGAAACAGGCGCGGGAGGGAATCTTCGGCAAGAAGCTTCCCGAGTACCCGGTATGCGGGATCAGCGATCTCCCTGATGGGTGACGCCGGCGGCGGCGAGTGCAGCCAGACGCTCCGGCGGGTAACCGAGCACCTCGCCCAGAACGTGGACGTTGTGCTCACCGAGCAGCGGTGCGACCAGAGTGGGGACCTCGGGCTGCTCGGAGAACTTGAGCGGGAAACCCGGCATCACGAAATCGCCGAGGAAGGGATCCTGCACCGTGCGCAAGGTGCCGCGCTCCGCAAAATAGGGATGATTGGGCGCATCGAAGGGGCTTATCACCGGCGCACAGGGCACGCGGAATTCCTCCAGCCGCGCGAGTGCTGCCGCATCGCTCTCGAAAGTGGCGAGCCAGGCTTCGATCTGCGGATTGAGAGCGTCTTGATTCGCGGCACGCGGGCCAGGTTCCGCGAAACGGGGATCATGCTCGAAATCCGGCCGATTCATGGCCTGGCACAGATTGGGCCACTGCAGCTGCAGAGCCATGATCACGAGGTAGCCTTCGGGCCCCTTGAACACGCCGATGGGGGCCACCAGTTCGTGATTCGAGCCCATGCGCCCCGGCTGCCAGCCATTGCCCAGCGAGATGGCCTGCACATTGACCTCATGCATGTGGAACAGCGAATCGACCATGGAGATGTCGAGATACTGTCCGCGCCCCGTGCGCTCACGATGGAACAACGCATAACCAATCGCCGAGAAGGCATGGACGCCCGAGCCGACATCTGCCATCCCCACACCCACGGGATGCGGCTTGCCATCGCGGGGCCCCGTCACATGCATGAAGCCGGCATAGGCCTGCGCGATCCAGTCGTAGCCTGTGCGGTGGGCGAGGGGGCCGCTGCGCCCGAAGGCGGAGATGGAGGCCATCACCATGCGCGGATTGAGCTTGGAGACTCCGGCGTAATCGAGGCCACGCCGCGCCATCACGCCCGGCCCGTAGTTTTCCACCAGCACATCGCAACGCGCGACGAGGTCATGCAGGATCGCCAAGGATTCCGGCTTCGACAGATCCAGGCACAGGCTGCGCTTGCCGCGGTTCTGCTGCACGAAGTACCCGCTGCGACGATCCTTCATGAAGGGCAGGCCGCGTGCGGGGTCGCCGCCCGGGGCATGTTCCACTTTGATGATTTCCGCGCCCATCTCGGCCATCAGCCGCGTCACCGTGGGCCCGGCGAGGTACTGCGTGAAGTCGAGTACACGAATGCCGTCGAGAATCATCATCGTGCGTGTCCTTGTCTGACGTGGCCGGGAGCCTGAACACTGGCGGGCGGATCCTGCGAGGTCAAGAGGCCTCAATACACGCACTTGCACACGGCGTGCCCTGGGCTCAGCATTGACGCTCATGAGCTCGCCAAGCATCGTCACGCCCGGGGCCCGCCGCTATGTCCTCGGCATCCTGGTCGTCGTCTACACCTTCAATTTCATCGACCGGCAAATCCTTTCCATCCTGATGCAGGACATCAAGGAGGAACTCGGGCTTTCGGACAGCGCACTGGGCTTACTGTCCGGCTTTGCCTTTGCCATGTTCTACGCCACCCTGGGCATTCCCATCGCGCGTCTTGCCGACCGCGGTAACCGCCGCAACATCATCGCCGTCTGTCTGGCTCTCTGGAGCGGCATGACTGCCCTGTCCGGCCTCGTGTCCAATTTCTGGCAGTTGCTGGCCGCGCGGGTGGGAGTGGGTATTGGTGAGGCTGGCTGCACGCCACCTGCCAATGCCCTGCTGAGCGACTACTACCCACCCGAGCAGCGGGCCACCGCCTTCGGCATCTATGCCATGGGGATACCGTTCGGCATCCTTTTCGGCTTTCTTGCCGGTGGCTGGATCAACCAGTACTTCGGCTGGCGCTGGGCCTTCTTCGTGGTCGGTGCGCCAGGTCTGCTGCTCGCGTTGCTGGTCCGGTTCACGGTGCGGGAGCCCGCGCGTGGTGAACTGGAACAACGGGTCGCGAACGCCGCCCAGCCGGGCCTGCAGGAAACCCTGCGCCACCTGCTGCGCAAACGGGCCTTCGTGCACCTCGCGCTCGGCGGTGGACTCACGGCTTTCGTCGGTTATTCGTGGATCATCTGGATGCCGGCTTTCCTGATGCGCTCGCACGGCATGAGTTCGGGCAATGTCGGCACGGCACTCGGGCTCATCATCGGCCTCGCCGGCGCCGTAGGCATCGCGCTGGGGGGCTATCTCGCGGATCGCTGTGCTCGCCGTGATCGCCGCTGGGCCTTGTGGCTGGTGTGTATCGCCATCCTCATCAACGTGCCCTTTGCCTTCGGCGTGTTCCTCAGCGAAGACCCGCGCCACGCCCTGTGGTTCATGGTGGTGCCTTTCCTGCTCGGCAATTTCTGGCAGGGCACTTCGTTTGCACAGACCCAGGGTCTCGCGGGCTTGCGGATGCGTGCCGTGGCTGCGGCGGTGCTGCTGTTCATCGTCAATATCATTGGGCTTGGCGCTGGCCCGCAGTTCGTGGGCATTGCGAGCGATCTGCTGGCAGAAAGCCAGGGCCAGGATTCGCTGCGCTACGCGTTACTCCTCTGTTCCCTCTTCAACCTGTGGGCGGCGGTGCACTTCTTCCTCGCCGGACGGGTCTTGCCTGCCGAGCTCGACGCCCAGGCCGCCGAAGAAGCGCTTGCCGCGCAGGCAAGCTGAACGTCCCGTCAGTCGCCCACCCCTTTGGGTGCGCGCTGCTGCATGAAGCCGAACAGATAGCCTGCCACTCGCCGCATCTGGATCTCCTCCGCGCCCTCGGTGATGCGATAGCGCCGATGGTGACGGTAGATGTGCTCGAAAGGCTTGTGGCGCGAGTAACCCATCCCACCGTGAACCTGCATCGCCCGATCAGCCGCCTCGCAGCACAGGCGGTTAGCCCAGAAATTGCACATGGAGACCTTGTCCGAGACCGTGAAGGCGCCGTAGGCGTCCATCATCCAGGCGGTCTTGTGGATCAGCGCGCGCAGCATCTCGCATTGGGTATGAAGCTCCACCAGCGGAAACTGGATGCCCTGGTTACTGGCCAGCGCCTTGCCGAAGGTCTTGCGCGAACGCGCATGGGCCACGGCCTCATTGATGCAGTACTGGGCCGCGCCGAGGCTGGAGGCTGCCTGGCGGATGCGGTTCTCGTTGAAGAAATGCTGCACGACCTGCAAGCCGCGGCCTTCCCCGCCGAAGACCGCGCTGTGCGGTACGCGTACCTTGTCGAGGCTGACCCGACCGTGATCGGTCGGCATGTTGAAAGTCCAGAGCATTTCCTCCACCCGGAATCCGGCCGCATCGGTGGGCACCAGGAAAGCCGTGATCCCGGTGGCATCACCGGCCTTGCCGCTGGTGCGGGCAAAGATGAGATCCGCCTCCGCACTGTGGATGCCCGTGTTCCAGGTTTTCTCGCCGGTGATCAGCCAGTCGTTCCCCTCGCGCACCGCCACGGTTTCCATGTGTGTGGCATCCGAACCATGCGCAGGTTCCGTGATGCCAAAGCCGAGAATCTTCTCGCCCGAGGCCAGGGCCTCGGCCCAGAGGGCTTGCTGGGCCTCACTGCCGTACTCCAGCATCAACAGGAAACTGATGTTGTTGCCGACAATCGCGTGCTCGTTCTGGAGATCGCAGTGCAGGCCCAAGCCCTTGGCCGCGAGATGCTCGCGAATCACCGCCATGCCGAGGTTGTTGCCATCGCGCCCACCCCAGGCCTTGGGGAAGGGGTAGCGGTAATGCCCGGCGCGATCCGCGCAGCGGCGGGCTTCGGCCAGCAAGGCCTCCCATGCCGGATGGGGCAGTCCCCCCTGATCCCAGTCCGTGCGGGCGTATTCCCGGCGATGATCAAAAAACCGGACGTTGTCGTCCGCCTTTTCCAGCGGCTTGATCTCACTGGCGATGAAATCGTCGAGCTCGGCCAGGTAGGCGGTGAGTTCGGCGGGCAGTTCGTGATTCATGGCGGACGCTCCGGGGTCTGAAGGGCACGTGGAAGGTTCAATGCTGTGGTTATAATCGAGACACCCAGACCAGAGCGAGGAGCACGTCATGAGCAATGTTTACGGGGAGGAGCATCGCAAGCTCCAAGAGCAGTTTTCCACGCGCAAGCTGGCAGACCGCCTGGAGGAGACGATCATCAAGACCGAAGTGGATGAGATGGACCGGGGGTTCATCGAGTCGCGCGATTTCTTCTTCCTGTCCACGGTCGACCAGAATGGTCACCCTACCGTCTCTTACAAGGGAGGCGATCCGGGTTTTGTCCGGGTGGTGGATCCGGGAACCGTGGCCTTCCCGAGCTATGACGGCAACGGCATGTTCTTCTCCATGGGCAACATCGCGGCCAATCCCAAGGTCGGTATCCTGTTCATCGACTTCGAGAATCCAAATCGCCTGCGTCTCCACGGTGAGGCCAGCGTGTCTGCCAATGACCCTCTCCTGGCGGACTATCAGGAGGCCGAGCTCATCGTGCGCATTAAGGTCAGCAAGATCTGGGTGAACTGTCCGCGTTACATCCCGCAGATGAAGCGCGTCAAATCCTCGGCCTATGTGCCGCGTGCGGCCTGCGAGACGCCACTTGCGACCTGGAAGCGCATCGACTTTGTGCAGGATGTCCTTCCGCCCAAGGATCTCGGCCGCCCGGAGAAAGCGGGTGGCGTGATCACCATCGAGGAATACATCGGCAAGGTCATGCAAGGCGAGACATGAGGGGTCGCACGCGCCCGATGCTGCTGCAGCTTCTGGCGCTGCAGCTCACGCTCGGGCTCGCGGCGCCTGCAGCCAGAGCCGCACCGGACACGGCTGACGTGATCCGCATCTGCCGGGCGGCCCTTGCAGAGGGCTATGCTGGCGAACAGGCCGCCGCTTGTGACTGGTATGTGCGCCCCTGTGGCGCCTGTGGCGCGGCGGTGGTGAAGCGATGGTGCATTCCGGAGGGAGTCACCCGCCAGGCGGTTGCCGAGCACGTGGTTGCCGGGCTTGCGGCAGCCGAGCCCGCCACGCTCACGCCATTGGAAGACGCCGTGGACAGCCTTCTGGCCAAGCAATATCCCTGTTCACACAACCCCTGAATACCCGGCAGCGGCAGGCAAAAAAATGAATTCGGAAAAAGTCGTCTTCGCTTTCTTCGTGCTGCTGGCAGCGGCGCTCAACGTCGGTTTCGTGTGGGGGTCGATAGATGATCCCGGTCATCACCCGGCCTTCGAACTGTTCGCCGCGCTGGTGATCAACCTCATTGCCACCGTGCTCAAGCTGGGTGACCGATCGCATCTCGGCTCCGTGCTGCTCGCGACCAGCCTGGTGGCGGATGTGCTGCTGGTAGCCGCGGCCGTGTACTGGGGAATCCAGAGCCAGGTGTACGGTCTGGGGGAGGCATCCGCCACGATCGCCAAGGTGGTGTCACTCGCGGCGGGTGCGCTGTTCGCCAACATCGCGTCCACCGTGCTGCTCGTCATCGAGACCGCCAGCGTCCGCCGTTAGTCGGCCCGGGCAGTTCCGGCGTGAATCCGGTGTTCTTCATTGTCCTGCGGCGCATGCGCACGCCGCTGCTGTTGCTGATCTCGGCCTATGCCATCGCCATCGCGGGCCTCGTGACCATCCCGGGGGTGGATGATCAGGGGAATCCCTGGCAATTCGATTTTCTGCACGCGTTCTATTTCATCAGCTACACCGCCTCCACGATCGGTTTTGGTGAAGTACCTTACCCCTTCACCCCGGGCCAGCGGCTGTGGGTCTCGTTCTCCATCTACCTCACGGTGCTGGCGTGGCTTTACGCCTTCGGCAACATCCTTGCTTTGCTGCAGGATGCGGGCTTCCAGCGGGCGATCGCACTGCAACGCTTCAGGCGCCAGGTCAGGCGGCGTGCCGACCCGTTCTACCTCATCTGTGGTTACGGCGAGACCGGCATGATGGTGGCGCATCTGCTCGCCAGTTACCGCATTGGTGCCGTGGTGCTCGACAAGGATCAAGACGCCATCACGACTGTCGGCATGGAGACCAATCTCGGCAATGTGCCGGCATTGGCGGCCGACGCGCGTGATCCTGCCCAGCTCGCGGAAGCCGGACTGCATCATCCACTCTGTCTCGGCGTCGTGGCCGTGACCGGGGATGACGAAGTCAATGTGGATGTGGCGCTTGCAGCCCTGCTGTTGAATCCGGGACTCCGAATCCTGTGTCAGGCCCAGCAGGAAGTGGCAGCGGTGAAGCTGCCGTCCCGCCATGGCATGTGCGTCATCGACCCCTTCAACACTTTCGGCGCCTCGCTCGCCCTCGCGATCCATCAACCCTGCACTTATCGCCTGCTGCGTATCCTGGGCAGCCTGCCGGGTGAGCCCTTCCCGCCCATGGTCACTCCGCCCAAGGGGCAGTGGATACTCTGCGGATACGGGCGTTTCGGCCGCGCGATGGAGCGTCATCTGCGCAGCGAAGGCGTGACCCTGGCGGTGATCGAGAACGGCGAGCCCATTGCGCGACCGGCGACAGTCATGGGCTCGGGCACGGACACGACCTCGCTGGTCGCCGCGGATATCGACACCGCCTCGGGCATCATCGCGGGCACGGATTCGGACATCGCCAACCTTGGCATCCTGCTCAATGCGCGTGAGCGGAACCCTGCCGTGTTCACCGTGCTGCGACAGAATCTGGATCTCAACAATCCGCTGGTGGCCGCGGCCCGGCCGCATCTGGTGATGGAGACCAGTCGTATCGTGGTTGGCCAGATCGTGGTCGAGCTCATCAATCCCCTGTTACGGCGCTTTCTTCTGTTGGCCCGTGACCAATCCGCCCTCTGGGCCGAAGCCTTGATAGGGCGGCTGATGGCCCTTGATATCGAGGCCACGCCGGAGTCATTCGTGGTGTCGATCACGGAGCAGGAGGCTCCGGCAGTGCATGGGGCTCTGGCAGGAGGTCGACGCTGCGGGCTCGGCCATCTGTTGCGCGACCCGATGACGCAGGATGAATCCTTGCCCTGTGTGGCCCTGCTTGCCGAACATGCGGGGGAGATCACCCTGCTGCCGGAAGCCGACCATGCGCTCAGACCCGGCGAGCAGTTGCTGTTTGCAGGGATTCCGGGGGCGGCGCGGCGCATGCAGGCGAGCCTCCTCGAGGCGCGCGCACTGCATTTCGCGATGACCGGTGAAGATCTCCCTGTTTCCTGGATGACGCGCTGGTTGCGGGGCGGGCTCGAGGCGCGCGCGCGAGGGACTAACCTACGAAATTTTCATCCATGCCCTGACGCAGGGCAAAGCGCACGAGGTCGGCGGTGGTGGAGAGCGCGAGCTTCTGCAGCAGGCGCGTGCGATGCGTGCTCACGGTCTTCACGCTGAGGTTGAGCTCATTGGCAATCTGGGTGGAACCCTTGCCGATGACTATCATCTGGAAAATCTGGTATTCCCGGTCGGAGAGATCTTCCAGGCTCGCCTCCTCGCGCTTGCGGTTCACTGCGACCTTGAGCAGGGTACCCACGCTCTGCGTGATGTAAGTGCCACCACCGGCGAGGGCGCGCACGGCTGCGATCACTTCATCCGGATCAGCGCCCTTGTGCAGGTAGCCTGCGGCGCCGGCGCGCAGGGTGCGCACCGCGTAGTTTTCCTCCGGGAAGCGCGTATAAAGTAGCACCGGCAGGCGGGGATGGGCGGCGACCACGTCCCGCAGGACCTCGATGCCGTGCTTGCCGGGCATGGAGATGTCGAGGATGGCGACATCGAAAGGTTCCCGGGCAAGGGCTTCAAGTGCTTCTTCCCCGTTCTTGACGGAATCCGCAATGACGATGTCCTGGGTGTCGGCGAAGACATGCTTCAAGCCGGCCTGTACCAAGGGATGATCATCGATGACGATGACTTTGATCATGGGTACCTTCCTCGAGAACTGGATGGCCCGCGGCTCAACCGCGGGGCAGGGTGAACGTGATGCGGGTTCCGTGGGGATTTTCGGCCAGCAGGCGCAGGTTTCCGCCGAGCTGGGAGACGCGGGCGCTCATGCCGCGAATGCCATAGGCATTCGCGGCACCCAGCAGCGTGGGGTCGACACCCTTGCCATCGTCCACCACATGCAGGGTGGATTCCCGCTCGCCCAGCGAGAGTTCCACCCGGACCCGGGTGGCGGCGGCATGCTTGGCCACATTGGTCAGGCTTTCCTGCAGACAGCGGAACAGGGTGATTGCCAGCTGCTCCGGGATATGCTCGCTCTCGGCCGGCAGGCGGTGAGAGCATTTGATACCGGTGCGCTGCTCGAACTCCCGAATGTACCAGGCCATGGTGGCGGCCAAACCCAGATGGCTGAGCATCTGCGGATGCAGGCCGTTGACGATGTCGTCCAGCGCACGCCCCGCGTTGCTGATCATCTCCTTGGTGCTGGCCAGTAGTTCCCTCACCGCCGGTGAGGCCTCGCCCAGCTGATTGCCGAGGCGATAGAGACTGATATTGGCGGCGGTGAACACCGCGCCAAACTCATCATGGATTTCGCGCGCGATACGGCGCCGTTCCGTCTCCTGGACTTGCTGGAGGTGCCGCATGAGATCCTTCATCTCATCGCGTGAGGCGGCAAGTTCGACACGGATGCGCTCGCTTTCCGTGATGTCACGACACACACCGGTCATCACCCGATGCTCGCCCGCATCAAGCTGCATCTCGCCCAGGGAGTGGATGAGGCTGACCGAGCCATCCGCACGCACGATGCGGAAAGTGACGTCATACGGTCGGTTCTTCTCGATAGTGGCCTTGACTGCGCTGCCCCACGAGTCCCGGTCGTCCGGGTGAACCAGAGAAAGGAGATCGTCAAGCGACATATGGGTGGGGGCATCCCTTTCCATACCGATAATCCGCTTCGCTTCGTCCGAAATCTGGATGACCCCGGTATCGGGCTCCCACTCCCAGCTGCCGACCTGAGCCACCCGCTGTGCATAGTTGAAGTTGGCTTCGCTGCGGCGCAGAGCCAGTTCCGTGCGTTTGCGCTCGGTGATATCGAAGTTGGTCCCCGTCATGATGAGGGGGGAGCCATCCGTGTCGTAGTGGGTGACCGCGCCCTCGATCTGTACATGACGCTCATCGCCGGTAGGACGGATGATCCGCATCTCTTCCCGGAAATTGGTGCCTTGGCGCGCAGCCTTTCGGAGCACAGCCCGCACCCGGGCAATATCGGCGGGGTGGATGTGCTGTTCGATGTAAATGTAATTGGGGATGAAGGTGGCCGGGTCCACTCCGTAGATGCGGTAACTCTCCTCGGACCACACCACCTCATTCGTCTTGAGGTTCCATTCCCAGCTGCCGAGATGCGCAATCCTCTGGGCGGCGGCCAGCCGCGCCTCACTCTGGCGCAGGGCCTCTTCTATCAGGCGTTTCGCAGAGATGTCCCGCCCAATCCCAAGCACACCGATAACCTGGCCCGAGACATCACGCACCGGGCATTTGATGGTTTGAAACAGTGACGGGTCGGTGGGTCCGTTTATGTTTTCGGATTCGTAAGTGATGCTCAGGCCGGTTTCGAGCACCAGTCGGTCGGTTTCCGCTGCGTTACGGACATGTTGCTGGTTCGAGATGAAGTCCGCGTCGCGAGCGCCGACCAAAGCCTCCGGTGGGCGACGGAAGTACCGCGCGTAAGCCGCATTCACCATGAGATACCGGCCGGTGTCGTCCTTGATGAACACCAGATCCTCGGTGCCCTCGAGAATGCGCGCCACCTCGCCGAAGTTGCCTCCCAGAGTGAACTGGCCTGAACGATCGAGCAGCGCCGAGAGAATCTGCAGCGAGATTTCCGAGGATTCATTCATGCGCTGATGGTAGGCCGGAACGGGCGGCTACCACCATAGGAAGGTTCCGAGAAAGCCGGGGGGCATGCCCCCCGGTTCAGGCGTGCAGGGCGGACAGCCTCAGGCCGCGGCGCGGCGCTTGGCGTGACCCTGCTGCATGCGGCGGAGCTCTTCCCACCCGAGATAGGTGGTGAAGCCCTCGTCATCGAAGAACAGCACCGGCCCGTCACAGATGAACAGGTACTCGGTATCCTCCAATGCCGTGGTGGCGCCGTGGATCATGCCGTTCGGCTCATAGACGTAGTCACCGGCGGCCAGGATTCCGTCGCGAACCTGCAGCTTGCCCTTCAGGATGAAGGTGTGGGACGCACTCAGGTGCTTGTGCTGGGGCGCCACGAAACCCTTCAACCAGCGGAAATGCACCGCCCAGCGCCCGCTTTCGGCACCGGTGTAGAGCACCCGCACGAAGGCGCGTTGCGGATCCATGGGCTGCGGGATCCAGTCGTCCTCGCTGGCCGGAACCAGCGTATCCATGAGCTCGGGATTGATGGGAGAGATGTTCTGCGGCAAGGCCATGATCGCCTCCTCAACCCACCGCGCGCAGGAAGGCTGGTGCCATGTCGTCTTCCACATCGAAAGCCGGACGCACGCCAAGCTTCTTCAGCTCCGGCATCACCTCTTTCGCGAACAGACTGATGTTGGACCGCGACTGCTCCAGCGACATGCCCGCATAGCCGAACACGCCTGTGAAGCCGCAGGCGTCCGTGCGACCGTGGATGTCCTTCAGCTTTTCGTAGCACTGTTCCGGTGTACCCCAGACCTGGAGATTCATGAAGAAATCCGCCATGCCATCCACACCCATGGTGTCTATGGTCTGGTTGAGCGCGGAGTAGTACTCGTAACCCTTGGTGGTCGCAAAGTGGTCGCTCTGCATCTCGTAGTGCTTCACCACCGAGCGCCAGTAGCCGGAGATGTATTTGCGCGCCAGTTCCTCAGCGCGGCCGGCGTCCTTGTCGCACATCACCCAGCCCGCCACGATGGGGTTGGGCGCGGCGCGGCCGTGCACGGTTTTGAAGAGCTCGTTGTATTCGCGCAGTTCCTGCGCATGCTGCTCCCACGGCTTTTGCGGGATGACGAGCAGGCCGACGCCGAGCTTGGCCATGATCTGGGAAGATTCCGCGGAGACCGCTGCGGCATAGGTGCGGTTACGGAAAGACTTGAAAGGTTCCGGACGGATGCGCGCACGCGGCTGCTTGATGTGCTTGCCGTCGTATTCGCAGTACCCCTGCTCCAGGCCCTGCAGCACCATCTCGGCACTCTCCACGAAGCGTTCGCGGGAATCGCCCATGTTGAGCCTGAAACCTTCGAACTCCACGCGCGCCAGACCGCGGCCGATGCCGAAGAGGGCGCGGCCATCGCTCATGCAGTCGAGCATGGACATCTTCTCGGCCACGCGCATGGGATCATTCCACGGCAGTACCACCACCATGGTGCCCAGCTTCACCTTGCGGCAGGCGCCGCCGATGAAGGACAGGAAGTCCACCACATCGGGCATCATCGTGTAGTCCGTGAAGTGGTGCTCGATGCCCCATACGGAATCAAAGCCCAGGCCTTCGGCCATGAGCGCGATCTTCATGTCTTTCTGGTAGACGGAATAATCGCTGGCGCCCTGTTCACGATCAGGGTTCTGGAAAATGGCTGCCATACCTACGTGCACTGTCGACCTCCTCGCTGGGCGGGTGTTTCCCCGCCTGTTTGATATTTGTGGATCCCGGTTCAGGCCGGTGTGGGCCGAGTGTAGCGGCAAGCTCCGGGGTGGTCATGTCGCACTGCAGTGATGGCGCTCCGGGTCCTTGGGGTCCGGAGCGCGCCTCGCATGGACTCAATCCTCCACCGGTCCGTCGGCCAGGAATCGCTCCAGCACATTGCGCGTGATGCGAGCGATGTCTGCGTTCACCGGCAGCGCCTGCCCCCAGGCAATGGAGCCGGTGGAGAACACCGCGCCGTCACCTGTGGTGGTGAAGAGGGTCACGTCGCCGCGCACCTGGAAATCCTGGGTGCCGGCAAGACCCGGGTAATTGAACATGATTTCCTCGCCCACGTGCGGGTAATGGTCCGAGTGCTGGCCCTCGGAAGCCGCCAGCAACCAGGTGTGCGGCGGTGTGCCCCAGGCCCGATCATAGCGATCCAGCTCGAGGCCCGCGGCGCCATCGAGGCCGAGGCCGGTCTCGCCGAAGACCTCGCCCTGCACCCCGCGCATCACCCAGGACACTGCCGGCGCCACCGCATCGGGCAGCTTGCGATAGGGCTTGCTCTCGTCCATGCCTTCCGAAGTGAAGCCGACGCCCATGATCTTCTGCGGCGGCCGGCCCCTGTTGCGCCAGATGCCGCCCTTCTCACCGGTGGTGGCCATGTAGTACTCGCCGGGTGCGGCTTGCCAGGCCCGTGATCCGGAATCCAGCTTGCGGATCTCCATGCACCACGGACTGTCGTCGCGGAAGGCGACCACCCAGTAATAGCCATTCGCGCCCAGATACATCACGCGCCCGCCTTCGGCGAGATAGTCCTCGGTGGCATCCATCATGCGTTCCGAGTAGTACTCGGAGTGGGTGCCGTTGAGCACCACCTTGTAGGGGGAGAGGGCCGCCTTGCCTTCGCGATGGAGATCTTCATCGGTGAGGCAGTCCCACTCGATGCCGCTCTGCTCCAGCCACCAGATGATCGACATGTCCGCCGCGAACTGCCACGGCACGCCGGTGGAGGCCATACGGTGCCGGGGGCGTAGCCCCATCACCGGCCGGTGATACGACACATAACACACACCCGCGCCATCGTTGTGATGGTCATAGCTGGAGCGGCCCCACTCGGGATGCTCGGCCAGCAGGTAATCCACATCCTGCAGCACCAGCGGATGCGCGGTGAGCACTTCCACGGCAGGTGCCTCGATCACGAAGCGTTCGTTGGCGTAGGCCAGGTAGCTCGCGGTGGGCATGAGCATGGCCACCTTGGCCTTGGGCTTGGCGGGACGCACGAAGAAGGTGAGGTGATCCTCGAGACCATTGCCGCGCAGTCGCGCCGCATAGACGCCGCTCGGCAGATCCGAAGGCAAGGTCCAGGAGAGCGAAGGCTTCCAGTGGCAGTCGATGATCGCGTCATCATTGAAATAGATGCCGCCATACTGCGCCGGGGCGAGGCGGAAACAGTCATCCCGACCCTGCCAGTTCCAGCCGGTCATGGCGCGCACGGGCCGGTTGTAGCCCTCGCCGTGCAGGCCCAGCGGCCCCACATCCACCAGTCGATCGCCGATGCCGTGATCGGTGTAGCCCGCTGTCGTGTCCCAGCGTGCGATGCAGCCATCCGCCGGTGGCTCGCCGCCGGCGCGCAGACTGTCCAGCTCCGCACGACCGAGCACCCGGCGCTGGAACCCGGCGCGATCGATCTTGCCGTTGTAGAGGGCGGTCACACACGGACCGTGCTTGCCATGACCGTGCACGCCGGCAAACAGCAGCGCTTCACCAGCTCCCGCCGGCACCACCGAAGTCCGCGTGGCCAGATGGCATTCATGGGTGAGCGGAACGATGCGCGAGAGCAGGCTGTTCCATGCATTGATCACCGGCTCCTGATAGAGCGTCACGGTGTGCGTGCCGGCATCGTAGCTGGCCGCGACGAAATACCAGACCTTGGCGACCAGCGGTGTGGTAGCCGCGACTTCCGTCTGCTCCGCGCCGTTGCCAAGTCGAAGCGAGAGGCGACCGTGGGGATCGATGCCGAGCGAGAAACCGAGTCCGGCCTCGGCCGGTGTCTTGCCATCCACCCATTGCGAGATGAGGCCTTGGCGCCCTTTGTCGGGCGTGGTGGGCCAAATGAAGGCATGCACGGTGAAGCCCGCGCCGGGCGCGAAGTGGTTGGCTGCATCCGGCACCGCAATGTAGCTGCCGGCCTGGGTGAACTGCTGGGTCACGGCAAGGCGCCCGTTGCAGCTCGCAGGAATTTCCTTTTCCACGAAGCCCGGGCCGCGCGGATTCTCGTCGCCATGGAGCAGGCGGACGATGTGCAGATCGACCGCCTCCACGCCTTCACCGCTGATCATGAAGGTTTGCGTTTCTCCCGCTTTCAGGCCGAGCTTTTCGCAGTAACCGGTGACATAAGGCATGGGCATCTCACTTCTCCCCGTCGGCCATGAGGTCCGCCACGTGGCGGAGGAACACCGCGTGGTAGGCGTTCATTTCATCGTTGTACACCACGTCATCCACCGGCTGCGGCGCCTGTCCCGGTGTGATAGGCATACGGATGATCTGCCACTCCCGCATCGGCACGCGTGAATAGAGGGCATAGAAGGGCGGGCGGCTGAAAAAATTCTTCACGCGCTCCAACGCATCCGAGCCCTGCCCCAGTGGTTTGCGGCGATGCTCCTCGATGAGGGCTGCGGTGATGATGCCCCTGATCTCGGCCCGCTTGGCCTCATTGAAACGTGCGTAGACGAGATGCTGCTTGTCCGGTGTCTTCACCGCTCCTCCCATGATGTCGCCCCTCAAGGTGTGCGCGGGATGCGCCGTGTATATGTGCCACGCCCACAAGGGGATGAGCAAGCGCTGCGCCGGCGCTAACATGGCGGCTGTTGATGACCCTCGATTCACTGCACTGCAACAGCAGACTTGCCCCGGGAGCCGGACATGCACGAACAGGTGAAGCAGTATTACGGCGAGGCCCTCCAATCCAGCGCCGACCTCAAGACCAGTGCCTGCTGCGATGTGAGCAGCCTGCCCGCCTGGTTCAAGCCGTTGCTGGCCGGCATCCACCCGGAAGTGCTTGCCCGCTATTACGGGTGCGGACTGGTGTGTCCGCCACTGCTCGAAGGATGCAGGGTGCTTGATCTCGGGTGCGGTAGCGGACGGGATGTGTATGCACTGGCCCAGCTCGTGGGTGCGCGCGGAGAAGTGGTGGGTGTGGACATGACCGACGCCCAGCTCGAGGTGGCCGAGCGCCACCGCGCATGGCATGCGGAGCGCTTTGGCTTCGACAACGTGCGCTTTCTGCACGGTTACATCGAACGCCTGGACGAGCTGCCGCTGGCTGCCGGGAGTTTCGATGTGATCGTGTCGAACTGCGTGGTCAATCTGTCGCCCGACAAGGACGCGGTGCTCGCCGGGATCCAGCGTCTGCTGAAACCGGGCGGCGAATTCCATTTCTCCGATGTCTATGCCGGCCGTCGCGTGCCGGCCACCGTGCGTGAGGATCCCGTGCTGTACGGGGAGTGCCTGGGTGGCGCCTTGTACTGGAATGATTTCCTGCGCCTCGCGCATCGGCAGGGCTTTGCGGATCCGCGATTGCTGGAGGATCGGCCGCTTGCGATCACCGCACCCGAGCTCGCGGCACGCCTCGGCAGCCTGCGTTTCTTCTCGGCGACCCACCGCCTGTTCAAGCTCGCAGACCTCGAGACCGCCTGCGAGGATTATGGCCAGGCCGTGATCTACCGCGGCACCGTGCCGGGACATCCGGCCAGCTTCACCCTCGATGCCCACCACGTGATGGAGACCGGCAAAGTGTTTCCGGTATGCGGCAACACCTGGCGCATGCTCGCTGACACCCGTTTTTCGCCCCACTTCGAGTTCATTGGCGATTTCTCCCGCCATTACGGGATTTTCACCGGCTGTGGGACCAGCCTGCCGTTCCGTGAGACCGCAGATTCCACGCCTGCCGGCACGGGAGCCTGTTGCTAGGCGCGGGATGCGATTACTCTACGCGCCCATACGCCTTGCCCCCTGATATGCCAGATACCGATCTCTCGTTCGCCAGCTTCGCCTTCCCGCCCGCCCTGCTGACCGCCCTCAATGAGGTCGGCTATGAAACCCCGAGTCCCATCCAGGCTGCCGCCATTCCCGTGCTGCTCAACGGCCAGGATCTCATCGGTCAGGCCCAGACGGGCACCGGCAAGACCGCAGCGTTTGCCCTGCCCATCCTCGCGCGACTCGATTTCAGCCAGCGCGCGCCGCAGGTGCTCGTACTCACGCCCACGCGGGAACTCGCAATCCAGGTGGCCGCGGCCTTCCAGAGCTACGCCCGTCATCTGCCCGGCTTCCATGTCCTGCCGATCTACGGCGGCCAGAGCATGTACCAGCAACTGCGCAGCCTGCAGCGGCCGGTGCATGTGGTCGTGGGCACACCGGGCCGGGTGATGGATCACCTGCGCCGGGAGAGTCTGTCCTTGGCTTCGCTGAGGGCGCTGGTGCTGGATGAAGCGGACGAGATGCTGCGCATGGGCTTCCTGGAGGAGGTCACCTTCATCCTCGAACACACGCCCGAGACGCGCCAGACGGCGCTCTTCTCGGCCACCATGCCGGAACCGATCCGGCAGGTTGCGCAGCGTTACCTGCGCGACCCTGCCGAAATCCGCATCAAGGCCAAGACCAGCACGGTGGAGGCCATCCGCCAGCGTTACTGGCCTGTGGGCGGCATGCACAAGTTCGATGCCCTCACGCGCATCCTCGAGGCGGAAGATATCGATGCGGTGCTCGTGTTCGTGCATACCAAGACCGCCACCGTCGAGATTGCGGAGAAGCTCGCCGCCCGTGGCTATGCCAGTGCCGCGCTGAACGGCGATCTCAACCAGGCCCAGCGCGAGAAGACCATCGAACAGCTGAAGAACCGGCAGATCGATGTTCTCATCGCCACCGACGTGGCCGCGCGTGGGCTCGACGTGCCGCGCATCAGTCACGTGGTCAACTACGACATCCCTTACGACATTGAAGGCTATGTGCACCGGATCGGACGCACCGGCCGGGCCGGGCGCACGGGCAAAGCCATTCTCTTCGTGGCCCCGCGCGAAATCCGCATGCTGCGTGCCATCGAACGCGCCACGCGCCAGCCCATAGAGCCCATGCGAGCGCCCACGCGCGCCGCCATCGCCGAAAAGCGCATCGGCCAGTTCAAGCAGACGGTTTTCGATGCCATTGCGAGCGAGGATCTGGAATTCTTCGGCAGCCTCGTCGACGAAATGGCTGAAGAGCGAGGAGTGGACCAGCGGGATCTGGCAGCAGCGCTGGCCTGGCTGGTGCAGCGTGACCGGCCCTTACAGACCGAACCCGGACAGGACGACCGTCCCCCGCGGCCGACCGCAAGTGATGAACCCCGAGGTCGTTTTCCGCCGCGTGAGCGCGCGGCGCAGGAGCCGGTGCGTGAGCGTCCAAGATACGAGGATACGCCGCCGCCGCGGGAGCGTGCGCCGCAAGCACGCCCGGAACGGCCTGCGCGCGTGCCCGAGGACGTCGAGATGGTGCGTTACCGTCTCGACGTGGGCCATGCGCAGGGCGCAACGGCCAAGCACATCGTCGGCGCCATCGCCAACGAGGCGGGTATCGACAGCCAGTACATCGGCAGAATCGATATCTATGACGACTTCAGCACCGTGGATTTGCCGGAAGGCATGCCGCGTGAATTGCTGCAGCATCTCAAGAAGGTTCGCTTCGGCAAGCATAAATTCAACCTCACTGCCATGAGCCAGCCGCAGATCAAGGGCCTCGCCGAGTTGAGCGCGGAGAGCGTGAAGCAGCTCAGGGGTTCACCCAAGCCCAGGCGCAAGCGCCCCTAGGGCCTGTGCGGGGCTGGCGGGCGACGAGGCCGTACCGGCATGAACCCGCGCAAACTGCCCGGCACCGTATGGGCGCTGGGTTTCGTCTCGCTGTTCATGGATGCCTCGTCCGAGCTGGTGCACAGCCTGCTTCCGCTCTACATGGCCTCCGTGCTCGGCGCGAGCATGGCGACGATTGGCCTCATCGAAGGACTTGCCGAGGCCACTGCACAGGTGGTGAAGGTGTTCTCGGGCGCACTGAGTGACCGCCTGCGCCGTCGCAAGGCGCTGGCCTTGCTGGGCTACGGTCTCGCAGCCCTCACCAAACCGGTATTTCCACTCGCCCACGGCCTTGCCTGGGTCGCGGCGGCGCGTTTCCTCGATCGCGTGGGCAAGGGCATACGCGGCGCGCCCCGGGATGCTCTCATTGCGGAAGTGACACCCCCGGGCGCGCGCGGTGCCGCCTTCGGACTGCGCCAGGCACTGGATTCGGTAGGCGCGTTCCTGGGCCCGTTGCTCGCCGTGGGACTGATGCTGCTCTTTGCCGATGATCTCAAACTCGCCCTGTGGTTCGCCGTCATCCCGGCCGCACTCTCGGTGGCGGTGCTCGTCTTCGCAGTGCGTGAACCTTCAGTGGCGGACGCGACTTCTCCGCGCCCGCCACCGCTGCGGCATGCCATGCGTCTGCCCGGCGCGTTCTGGCGGGTGGCTGGCGTGGGCGTCCTGTGCACGCTCGCGCGTTTCAGCGAAGCTTTTCTCGTGCTGCATGCCGCGCAGCAGGGTTTGGCATTCACCTTCGCGCCGCTGGCGCTGATTGCCCTCGGCCTCGCCTACGCGCTGGTGTCCTATCCCGCCGGCGTTGCTGCTGACCGCCTGCCCCCGACGCGTTTGCTGCTGGCAGGCTTTCTGGTGCTAGCCCTTGCGCATGGTGTGCTCGCGCTCGCGCACGGGCCCTCGATGATTCTGCTCGGTGCCGCGCTGTGGGGCGTGCATCTGGGCTTGAGCCAGGGCCTGCTCAGCAAGCTGGTTGCGGACGCCGCCCCAGCATCATTGCTCGGGACCGCTTTCGGCGTCTTCAATCTGGTGACGGGAATCGCGCTGCTCCTCGCCAGCCTGCTGGCGGGAGTGATCTGGGACCTCGCAGGGGCCGTTGCGACCTTCACCTGTGGTGTCGTGCTGGCCATGGCCGCGAGCGCGGTACTGGGGTTTCTCTCACCTCGAGGACCGGTGGCCACCCAGCCCTGAGTACGGGTGCACACCTCCGCGCAAACCGCGCATAATGCGGCCACTTGAAGGGAGGGGACGATGCAAAAAACAATTTCCGGGGCCTTGGTCCTGCTGGCAGGACTTCTGGTGATGACGGCACAGGCGCTGGCGGATTCACCGGCCGGCATGAAGCTCTACGTACTCAACTCCGGCCCGCTCAAGCTCGGCAAGGGCTACCTGCAGAACTTCGCGCCGATGGAGCCGAAGATCGAGGTGCCGGTCGGCATGTTCGTCGTCAAGCATCCCAAGGGCAATGTGCTCTTCGACACCGGCAGCAACGACAAGCTCATCACCGATCTGAGCCACTGGGGCAAGCTCGCCGATGTGTTCGAACCCATGATGACGCCGGAAGTTTCCATCGAGGCGCAGCTCGGCAAGATTGGCCTCAAGCCCGATGACATCCGCTATGTCGTGGCCAGTCACCTGCATCTCGATCATGGCGGCAACGTGGGCAAATTCCCCAATTCCACCATCGTCGTGCAGAACGACGAACTGAATTTCGCCATGTTTCCGGATGAGCCTTTCGCGGCGGGCTATATTCCGGCGGATCTCGTGCCACTCCGTGCAGGACTCGGCTCATCCAGGCCCAATGCCATCAACATGCTGCGCCTGGATGGCGACCTTGATCTCTTCGGTGACGGCAGCGTCTACGTGAAGCGTTCAGTGGGCCACACCAAGGGCACCCAGATGCTCCTGGTACGTCTGCCCAAGACCGGCCCCATCATTCTCACCAGCGATGCGGCCTATTTCCGGGTGAACGTCGAAAAGTCGCTGCCGCCCAATCTGGCGCTGGCCTATGATCCCGCCGGCATCATGCGCGGTTATGACTGGATCCGCTTCATGATGGCCTCGGAGGGCGCGAACTTCTTCACCGCACATGACCCGGATGCGTGGAAGACCTTGAAGCACGCGCCGGAGTTCTACGAATAAGCCTGCAATTTCCAGTCTGGAAACATCGGGGCTTGCGAGCTCCGATGTCGTTTCTGGAGCCTGCACTGCTGGACGCCTCGCCATGAACCGCCCCGACAACCCGGAGCTTCGCTTGCCGCCGCTGGTCGAGATACGCGGACTCTCGCGGCGCTATGGCGACAGGCTGGCGCTCGATGGCGTCGACCTGGAGATTCGTCAGGGGGAGGTATTTGGCCTGCTGGGCCCAAACGGCTCGGGCAAGAGCACGCTCATCCGGCTACTGACGGGACTGCTTGCGCCGTGTGCGGGGCGAATTACCCTCGCCGGTCTTGATGTGATGAAAGAGAGCGCCGCCGCGCGGGCGCTCATGGGCTATGTGCCGGAAGACGTGATGCTCTATCCCGGACAGCGCGTGCACGAGTTTCTGCGCTTCATGGGACGTCTGCGGCGCCTGCGAGGGCAGGTGCTCGCCGATGCGCTGGAGCGCGTGCGTGCACGCCTTGGGCTGGCGGAGGTCTGGCGCACGCCTTTGGGGCGCCTCTCGCACGGGTATCGCCAGCGTGTGCTGATAGCCCAGGCCTTGTTGCACGAGCCCGCGCTGCTGATTCTGGATGAGCCCACCAATGGGCTCGATCCGCAGCAGATCATCGATCTCCGTGAGCTCATCCTGAGCCTCGTGCCCCGGCACACGGTGCTGGTGACCTCCCACATCCTGTCCGAGATGGAACGCGTCGCGACGCGCGTCGGGATCCTGTTGCAGGGCAAACTCTGCAGCGTGCTGCCCCTGTCGCGCGAATCCCGATACCGCCTCAGTGTCGTGGTCGAGGCCAACGAGGCGGTGGAGAGCCTGCTCTCCTCCCTGCCCGGGATTCTCGAGGTCGTTTCGCTGGAGAGAAAAGCAGGGAATGAACGGGTGTTCGAATTTGCGCTGGCCCAGGATGCCCCGATAACCCTCGTGGCACAGGCTCTGGTGGAGGCGCGCCTGCCCGTGGTGGGTTTGCACCCGGTGAGTGGCGGCCTCGAGTCGCGCTTCCTCGCACTGACTTCGCGGAATACCGGGGCATGAACGGTTTCCGCGCGATGCTCGGCAAGGAATTGCAGGCGCTCTACACCTCGCCGCTCGCCTGGGCCGTGATTGCGATGTTCCTGTTGCTCACCGGATATACCTTCAGCGCGTGGCTGATCGTGGGGCAGAACGCTTCACTGGTGCGGGTGATTCATCAATCCGCAGTCCTGCTGCTGCTCTTCATGCCCGTCATCACCATGCGCGCCTTCGCCGAGGAGCGCCGTCATGGCACGCTCGCACTGCTGCTCTCCACGCCCGTGGATGAAGTGGCCGTGGTGCTCGCAAAATTCCTGGCGAGCCTGAGCCTCGTCTGCGCCATGCTGGCGCCGACCCTGCTCTACCCGGTGCTGCTCGATCACTTCGGTCACCCGGATTGGGGCACGGTCCAGGCCGGCTATCTGGGGCTGCTGCTGCTCGCCGCCGCCTTGTGTGCACTCGGCCTTTTCCTGTCCGCCCTCACCACCAATCAACTCGTGGCCGCGGTGACGAGTCTCGGTCTGGGCATGCTGATGTGGGTGCTCGATTCCCTGGGCCGCATGCTGCCCGCGCCGTTCGACGTGCTGGTGGTCAACACTTCACTCATTGCGCATTTCACACCACTCTCGGTCGGCGTGGTGTATCTGAGTGATCTCGGATACTTCCTGAGCTTGACCGCGCTCGGGCTGCTGGGCGCGGTACGCGCACTGGCGCGACCCTGATGGACAGTCACGGCATCGACTGGCATGTGGTCGACTGGCAGGCTGTGGCCTGGTTCGCCGGGTGGCTGCTTGCTCTCGCCAGCCTGTGGGTGCTGGCCGTGCGCCTGCCACTCCTCTGGCGGCAAGGCAGGAGTTTCCGCCAACAAGGCCTGATGCTGCTGGCGGCGCTCGCTGTTGTCCTGTTCGCCAACATCACGCTTTCCCTGCACGACACGCAGTTCGATCTGACCCGTGGGCGGATATTCACGCCGGCGCCGGAAGCGCTGGCCGTGGTGCGTGCCCTGGACCGGCCTGTGACGCTCACCTTTTTCCACCGTGACGATGACCCGGACGGGCTGCGCGTCGTGAAGGTGTTGAAAGCGCTTGCGCGTCATAACGACAAGCTCGAAGTGAGAGCGGTGGATCCGGACCGCGAGCCTGCGCTGGCAGCAAGCCTTGGCGTGCGTGTGCACAACATCGCGGTGGTGGAGGCTGAGGGCCGCCGCGTCACGGTTGAGGGCACCGATGACCGCGAGTTTGCGCTGGGCATTCAGCGGGTGTTGCGAGCTCGTTCCGAGACCGTCTGCTTTGCGGAAGGATTGGGCGAGGATGCCAGCGAGAACGGAGAATTCATCACGCATCAGGATGCTCCCGCCGGCCACGATCACAACGATCCCCAGACCCGTCTGGTGGTGACGTCGGACCGTGGCTACGTGCGCCTGCGCCGTGCGCTGGAGGCCCAGGGTCATACGGTGGAGACGGTGATGCTCGCGAATGGCAGCGGAATCCCTGTGCGCTGCCGCGTTCTCATTCATGCCGGCCCCCGCAAGGCCTATCCCCCGGAGGTTGTGCAGACGCTTCGCGCCTACCTGCACACTGGCGGTGCAGCGCTCCTGATGTATGACCTCGGCTTTGAACCGGGGCCGTCCCTGACAGCCCTGTTGGGGGAGCTCGGTATCCATCTGCCGCCGGCCGCAGTGCGCGAACCCTCCAACCATCTCGAAGGCAAACCCGGCACGCTCGCAGTCACGGGGTATGTGCAGCATCCCATCACCGCGCGGATCTCCCTCACGATGTATCCCGGGATACGCCCCTTGCAGCTCATGGCCCCAGCCCCCGGCCTTGAGGTGCAGGCCTTGATCGAGAGCACGCAGCGTGCAGCGCTGGAGGCCGTGGATGCCGGTGCGGGCGAGGCTGCCCAGAACTTGGCGAACAACTCGGCGAACAACCCGGCGCAAGATTCCGCGGATGGCGGGCTCACGCCTCCGTTCGTGCTGGGCGCTGTGGTTGAAGGGGCGTTGCCCGGCGCGGATGAATCGCTGCGTGCAGTAGTGGTGGGGGATGCGGATTTCGCGCGCAACAGTCTGCTGCCGTATGCGGCCAACGGCGATCTGGTGCTCGCCATGGTGCGCTGGCTGTTGCGACAGGAGGCCGAGCCTGCGGTGGCGGCGCGTATCCCCACCCCGAGCCCGATGATTCTCTCGCCGGCGGCGCAGCGCCTGGTGTTCGTGGTGGTCGAGATCTTGCTGCCCTTGCTCGCCGCAGTCATCGGTTTCTTCCTGTGGTGGCGGCGGCGATGATCCGCCGCGCCGTCAAATCCTGGCTGCTCGCGGGGCTGGCAATCGCCTATCTGCTCGCGATGTTCGTTGCAGGTGAGCTGCCGCGCCACGGCCACTACCATGAATCCCGCGGGGCGGAAGGGCTGCTCAAGGCGACACCCGAGGCGGTACAGGCAGTGGTCCTCGAAACTCCGACCCTCGCCGTGAAGCTCGTGCGGGATGAGGCTGGCTGGGCCTATGCCGCCGTAATACCCCTGGAAGACGAGGTCCGGGCCGTGCTGGAAGAAACCCTGGCTTACACCCACCGTGCCCCGCCAGTGCGCGAGCTTGCGAATGCCGCGGATGAAGAAAGCTTGCGGAGCATGGGATTATCACCACCGGGTATCTCTCTCACGCTCGAAGCGGCCGGCGGCGAACGCCTGAAGCTCGATCTCGGCAAGACCAATACCGATGGTGCCCTGCGCTATGCCCGCCGCGGGGACACCGGCGCCGTGCTGCTGCTTTCAGGCTTTCTCGGCGAGGCCTGGTATCGGCTGGCCGAGTTGCTCTCGGCCAAGCAGGGCAGCGCTGACTCGCCCGGAAAACGTGGAGATGCGGCGGTGCAAAGGGGTATAAGAGACCCATGACGTGCAGCACGGCGCTGCACGCTGGCTGAAAAGAGGAGGGGAGTGATGAGAAGAAATATCGAATTCAATGCCGATGGCGTGACCCTGCGTGGCTGGTTCTACAAGCCGGACAAGGTCAAGGGACCGTTCCCGACCGTGGTCATGGCCCACGGCTTTTCGGGCGTGAAGGAGATGTCGCTCGACAAATTCGCGGAAGTCTTCTGTGCGGCGGGGCTGGCCGTACTCGTCTATGACAACCGCTGCCTCGGTGCCAGTGATGGCAAACCGCGTGGTGAGATCGACCCGACCTGGCAGCGCCGCGATTACCGCTCCGCCATCACCTATGCCCAGAGCCTGCGCGATGTGGATTCCAACCGGATCGGCATCTGGGGTACCAGCTATACCGGGGGCACGGTCTGCATGGTGGCCGCCATTGATCGGCGCGTGAAGGCTGTCGTGAGTCAGGTGCCTTACATGGTGGGCCACAAGAACATCCAGCAGTTCCTGCCCATCGATGGCTGGAAGCCTTTCATGCAGATGCTCGATGAGGATCGGGCGCGTCGGGTCAAAGGTGAAAAATCGAAGGTGATGAAGATCTGTTCGCTGGATCCGACGGAGCCGCATGTGTTCCCCGGCAGCGCCACCTACAACTTCATCCACCACTATGTGAACCAGGATCCGAAAAGCACCTGGAAGAACCAGGTGACCCTGCGCTCCATCGAGTACATGCTGGAATACGATGTCTCACCGTTCATGGAGCGCATCAGCCCCACACCCTTGCTGATGATCCTGTCCGAGTACGACACCACCACGCCTACCGACATTGCACTGGAGTGCTTTGCGAAGGTGCGGGGGCCGAAGCAGCTCAAGATCATCAAGGCGGATCACTACGCTGCTTACATCGAGAAGTTCGACGAGACCAGCGCGGCCGCACGGGACTTCTTCCTGCAAGCGCTGGCCTGAGCCCGGCGGCAGGCCGGAGGACAGAGCTGTCCTTCCGGCC
>VGUA01000021.1 GCA_016874535.1 Gammaproteobacteria bacterium | reverse complement strand
TTGCCCTTGCCGAAGCGGCGCAGGCCGCGCGCGTGCAGGACACCAGGCTCTTCACCCAGCGCGGCCTCTATTCCCGGCGCATGCTCGAGGCCATGGGCGTGGTGGCCGTGGAGCAGCGCATGGCGGTATTGCGGGCGGCGGGAGATGCGGCCGGCGCCGGGGCCTTACAACAGTCGCTGGCGCAGTTGCGGGAGGAAGTCACCGCCCATGTCGAGCGCCAGATCGTGCTCCTCACGGCAAATGCGGGTACCCGCCTGCGGGAGGAGATTCTGCGCGAAGTCCCGTTGTCCAGGGCCGAGTACAGCGACTTCACCCTGATGCAGGCACTCGTGCGCAAACTCGCACGACGCCTCGTTGCGCTTCATTCGCGGCGTCGCCGCGTGGATGATCGGGGTCGGCTCGACGTGCGCCACACCCTGCGCCGGAATATCCAGTACGACGGGCTGCTCTTCGACATCGTATGGAAGCAACGCCGTATCGACCGTCCGAAAGTGGTGGCGGTATGTGATGTCTCGGGTTCGGTCGCGAGCATGGCGCGCTTCCTGCTGCTGTTTCTCTACAGCGTGAGCGAGGTGTTGCCCAAGGTCAGGGCATTTGTATTTTCCGCCGAGCTCGCCGAAGTCACGGCCCTGTTCGAAACCCTGCCGGTGGAAGAGGCCGTTGCCACCACCCTCAAACGTCATGGGTGGGGCTCGACCGACTACGGACGCGCCCTGGGTCAGCTGCGGGAGAAAGTGCTGGATGACATCGATCATCGCACCACCGTCCTCATCCTCGGCGATGGACGCTCCAATCATGGAGATCCCGGACACCGCGATTTGCATCGCATTCATGAGCGTGCGGGGCGCGTGGTCTGGCTGAATCCCGAGCCTCGCGTGTTCTGGAACACGGGGGATTCCGAGATGCGCCGTCTGTCGGCAGCCTGCGACCAGGTGGAATCCTGCCGCAGCCTGCGTCAGCTCGAAAACATCATCAACGCGCTGATGCGCGTGCGCACCTGAACGAACGCATCAATTGACCTGACGGGTCTTGCCGTCCCAATACGGGGCACGGAGTTCACGGCGCAGGATCTTGCCCGAAGGATTGCGTGGTAACGCCGCAATGAAATCGACCGAGCGCGGGATCTTGTAGCCGGCGATGCGGGCACGTGCGAATTCAATGATTTCTTCGGCCGTGGTCGCCTCGCCCGGTTTCAGCACCACGAAAGCCTTGACTCCTTCTCCCCATTTTTCATCCGGCACGCCGACCACTGCCACGTCGGCCACCGCAGGGTGTCCGAACAGGGCGTTTTCGACCTCGGCCGGATAGATGTTCTCACCGCCGGAGACAATCATGTCTTTCAGGCGATCATGGATGAAGAGGAACCCCTCCGCATCGAAATAGCCCGCGTCGCCGGTATGGAACCAGTCGTTGATGATGGCCTGCGCCGTGGCATCCGGCCGGTTCCAGTAGCCCTTCATCACCACCCCGCTGCGCACGATGATTTCCCCCACCTCACCGGCGGGCACGCTGTTGCCGGCGGTATCCACCACACGAATCTCGATACCGGGATACGGAATTCCGCAGGAGCGCAGCTTGGCGCGTTCAGGGGCATGGGCTTCCGGTGGCAGGAAGGTGCCGGCACCGCAGGTCTCGGTCAGTCCGTAGAGCTGAATGAAGGGACAGTCGAACACGGCCTGCGCCTGCCGCAGCAAAGGTTCGGCAATGGGCGAAGCCCCGTAGGAGAGGCGTCGTACGCTGGAGAAATCGGTTTCCCGGCAGCGCGGGTGCTGCAGCAGGAAGAGGATCACGGCGGGGACCACGAACACATGGTTGATGCGATAGCGCGGAATGAGCTCGAGGATCTGCCCGGGATCGACCTCGCGCAGCACCACGCTGGTTGCGCCTTGGGCGAGGTTGAGGAGCCCAATATTGGTGCCCGCGACGTGGAACACCGGCATCGCGACCAGTCCCGATTCCCCAGGCACGGCATCCATCATTCCGGTGTTCTGGGCGCAGCGGAACAGGGCCAGATAGTTCGCATGCGTGAGCTGCACGCCCTTGGGATGACCGGTTGTGCCGCTGGTGTAGAGCTGCAGCACATCATCTTCCAACGCAATCGGCAATGCCGGGTCTTGCATCGACTGGGCGTCGCGCCATGCGGTGTAGGAGAGTGCATCCGGCAGCTCGCCCTCCATCAGAATCACCTTTTGCAAGCTGGGGCAGGCTGCCTTCAGGGCTTCAATGCAGTCCTTGTATTCGAGGCCCACGAACAGGAGTTCGCAGCCAGCATCATTCAGAATCCAGGACATCTCCGGCACTGCGAGCCGCCAGTTGACCGCCACCATCACGAGCCGGGCCTTGATCGCACCCAGCAAGACTTCGAAGTAATGGTCGGAATTCTTGCCGAGATAGGCGACACGGGCCTGCGGCTGACACCCCAGTGCGAGCAGGCCCTGCGCCACCTGGTTCACATGGCGGTCGAGCGTGGCAAAGGTCGTCTCACGCCCTTCGAAGATCTGCGCCGGCCGCTCGGGCTGGGTTCGCGCTTGGTGGCGGGGAATATCGGCGACCGTGTGTATGGCGTCGAAAGCGAACATCCTGGCGAGTCCTCCGTCCAGAAGAGTGCATGGACGTTACCACAACCGGCATTTGTGCACTCTTCGGGCGAATCCGCGGCCGAACTCAGGCCCTCCAGGCCGCGGCATGCCGGCCGGCCCAACGACCGCTGGCCAGGCAGGCGGAGAGCAGATACCCGCCGGTCGGCGCATCCCAGTCCAGCATCTCCCCCGCACAGAACACGCCCGGACGGGAGCTCAGCATCAGACCTTCATCCAGCCCTTCGAAGCGCACGCCGCCGGCCGTACTGATGGCTTCGCTCACCGGGCGAGTGCCGCTCACCGACACTGACAGATCCTTGATTCCCGCGGCCAGACGCACGGGATCCTGCATCGCCTCGCGCGGCAGCAACTCATGCAGCAGCGCGACCTTGACGCCGGCGAGTCCCGCCTGGCGTTGGAGGTGGCTGGCGAGCGTGCGCTTGCCGCGCGGCTTCGCCAGTGCTCGCGCGAGTTGCGCCTGCTCCACATCGGGCGCCAGATCGAGATGCAGCGCGACGGTCTCCCGGCACCCCAGCGCCGCACGCAGCTCGGCGCCCAGCGCATAGATGAGCCCGCCTTCCAAGCCGTATTCGGAGAGGATGCTCTCCCCCTTGCGCCGCGCCCCGCCGTCCACCCAGGCCATGACCGACTTCAGTGGTGCTCCGGCATGATGAGCGCGCAGAAATTCACTCCACGGCACCTCGATACCGCAATTGGAAGCCGCCCGCGCTGAAATGGATACACCCTGCCCCTCCATCCCGGCCACCCAGGTTCCATCGCTGCCGAGCTGCGGCCAGCTCGCGCCGCCCAGCGCCAGCACCATCGCACGCGTCTGCACGGTGACCACTCCCGATGGGGTCTCGAATTGGAGATGCCCGGGTTCCAGTCCACCGCACCAGCGATGACGGACCTTCACCACCACGCCCAGGCTGCGCAGACGGACCAGCCAGCGCCGCAGCAAGGGCGCGGATTTGTAATCCTCCGGAAAAACCCGGGAGGATGAGCCCGTAATGGTCGGGATGCCGAGATCAGCGGCCCAGGCGCGAATTGCCCGCGGCGGAAAATCGTCGAGTACAGGCTGCAGCCGCGGTTGGTCGAAGCGGGAATGGAAGCGTTCCAGTGCCTCGGCATGCGTGAGATTGAGTCCGCCCTTGCCTGCCAGCAGGAACTTGCGACCCGCGGAGGCCATGCGTTCGAAGACCACCACCCGCGCACCGGCTTCAGCCGCGGCCTCCGCCGCCATGAGCCCAGCCGGCCCCCCACCGACGACCCCGACATCCCATTGCCCCGTGTCCGCGCCCGCCCCGTCCGATTTCAGCACGGGAGGGGCCAGGTTCCAGCGAAATCCGACAAGCTCTGCGGCGGACCAAGGGCCCTGCGGCGCGCCGGCATCGGTGAATCAGCCCTGCAGGCGCGGAGCAACAAGTCGCTCAGAGGTCGTCACAGACGTGCTGTTCGTCACCAGCCGAATTGGCAACGAGCCCGCCCTTCATCAATTCATCCATCATGCTGCCGCAATCGCGCATCTTGTCCATGATCGGCGCTGCGGACATTTCACGCCCGAACTCCACGGCCTTCTGCATGGCTGCATCACGCTTGCCGGCCTTGCACAGGGCGGTGATCTCGGCGTCCATGCGTTCACCCAGCGCCTGCAGAGCTTCCATCTCCGCGGGATCCACCTTGGACATGCATTCGGCCATCCGTTGCCCCCTGCTGCATCATGCGCTCCATCTCCGCAGGATCCGGCTGCTGCGCCTGCCCTTGCAGTGGCCAGAGGCAGAGTGACAACGCGCTCCAGAGAGCGAGCGCAGAGTGAGGGACAGTGTGACGGAAGAAAGCCTTGCGAGTTGAGGACATGGTGCGCTCCTGATACGAGGTAACCTCGGCAGGGTGGCAGACAAACCCGATTCCCGGCAAGCGCAAGCTTGTCGCAGGGAACAGTCGGCCCCACAATGCCGCATGCCCGCCAGCTCCGACCTGCGCACCGAATTTTCCAGTGGCTGGATGCTCCTGTTCACCGCAACCTTGGGTTGCGGCATGGGCGCTTCATCGCTGGTCTATTACAGCTTCGGCGTGTTCGTGGAACCCCTGCAGCAGCACTTCCAGTGGAGTCGCGGCGAGGTCACTTCCACCCTGTTCTTCGGCAGCTTGGGGCTCATCCTGGTCGCACCCCTGCTGGGCTGGCTGATCGACCGTTTCGGGCCCCGACGAGTGGCTCTCGCGGCTGTTCCCGCCTTCTCTGCCCTCCTCTTCGCGGCGAGCCGCTTCGAGGCTTCGCTCGCGATGTTCTACCTGTTGTTCTTCCTGACCACGCTGGTCGGCAGTGGCACCACGCCCATCCTCTATACGCGCGCGGTTGCAGGCCATTTCGATGTCGCGCGGGGCATCGCGCTCGGCATCACGCTCACGGGCCCCGGCACTGCCGCCGTCCTGCTGCCACCGTTCATGACCGGCATCATCGCAACCTCGGGCTGGCGGGCTGGCTTCGAGGTGCTCGCCTGGCTCGCCGTCACACCCTGGCTGCTGGTGTTGCTGGCGCTCGAGCGCCGCCGCACGCCAGCGGGGCAAACCCCGATGACCACACCGCCGGCCCTGAGCGGCATGACGCGCCGCGACGCGATGGCCAGCCGCCCCTTCTGGACCATCGTGCTCGGCTTTGGTGCCGTCTCCATCGGCTGTTCAGCGACAGTCGTGCATCTCATCCCGTTGCTGCGGGATGCCGGCCTCACAGCGGTCGACGCAGCATCCGTGGCGGCAGTCATCGGCATCGGCGTGGTGGCCGGGCGTCTCGTCATCGGCTGGGCGATTGATCATTTCTTCGCCCCGCGGGTAGCAGCGCTCATCTTTACCGTGGCTGCGCTGGGCTGCCTGCTGCTGATTGTGGGCGGCACCGGGCATGCCCGCACCGCGGCCCTGCTCATCGGCTTTGCCCTTGGCGCCGAAGTCGATCTGCTGGCCTACCTCACGTCGCGCTACTTCGGGCTGCGCTATTACGGCTTCCTCTATGCGGTCATCTACGCGTGTTTCTGGATCGGCATCGCCGCTGGACCCGCCCTCGCCGGTCGCCTCTATGACGGTTACGGCAATTACGGCCCGGCACTGTGGATGATCACCGGCAGCCTGCTTTGTGGGGCCCTCGCGGCGATCACCCTGCCCTGCTTTGCGCCGCACGACCATCCCCGGGAAGTCGCTGCCTGAACGGATCCCCGCCTGTGGTGTGAAGGAGGTTCCGGCCGGCACAGGGCCATGATAGGGTCGCGCCCCGGATGCTCATCAGGCGTCCGGATTTCCCTTCCGCAGCTGCAATAGAGGTCATCCATGTCAGAAATTGCGAATGTCACCGTGGTCGCCAAATCGAATGTGTATTTCGATGGCAAATGCGTCAGTCACACGCTCATCAAAGCCGATGGCGGCAAAACCACCGTTGGGGTGATCTTTCCAGCCAGTCTGCGCTTCAATACCGGCGCGCCTGAGCGCATGGAAGTGGTGTCAGGCGAATGCAAGGTGCGGCTCGATGGTGCCAGCACCTGGCAGACCTACCGCGCCGGCGACACTTTCTCGGTGCCAGGCAACAGCAGCTTCGACATCGAGGTCAGCGACGGCCCTTTCGACTATATCTGCCACTTCGAGTGACGGACCGCCCCCGCGCAGACCGAAGTCATTCGGTTTCGCGGGAGTAGGACTCGCGCAGGTTGACGGGCGCAGCCTGCTTCCTGCGCAGACGGATGTTCAGCATCTCCACACCCACCGAGAAAGCCATCGCAAAGTAGATGTAGCCCTTGGGCACGTGGTGATCCATGCCGTCGGCCACCAGCACCATCCCGATCACGAACAGGAAGGACAGGGCCAGCATCTTGATGGTGGGGTGCGCCGACACGAAGCGCCCGATAGCGCTGGCGAACAGCATCATCAGGGCCACGGAGACGACCACCGCGGACACCATGATGGCGATTTCGTCGACGATGCCCACGGCCGTAATGATGGAATCGAGCGAAAACACCATGTCGATGAGGATGATCTGGAAGATCACCGCACCGAAAGTCGCGCGCACGCCGGCCGAAGCATGGCCCTCCGCGCCTTCGAGCAACTGATGGACCTCCATGGTGCTTTTCCAGAGCAGGAACATACCGCCACTGATGAGGATGAGGTCACGGCCGGAGATCTCCTGGGCCAGTACCGTGAACAACGGGGCCGTGAGCCCCACGATCCAGCTCAGGAGGAACAAGAGCCCGATGCGCATGAACATGGCAAGGAAGAGCCCGATGCGACGCGCAAATTCACGCTGCGCGGTCGGCAGCTTGTCCACCAGGATGGAGATGAAGATCACGTTGTCTATCCCCAGTACCAGTTCAAGTGCGGTGAGGGTGAGGAAAGCAATCAGGGCTTCGGGCTGCAGAAATATTTCCAGCATGGCGTTCATGGTTCTCTTCTGGTGGTAGGGCTAGTGATGGGGCCAACGCTTGACGGATCGGGAGTGCCGCGGACGCGCCGGGGCACCGGCCCGAGCTTACTCCAGCCATGGTGGATATTCACGACGCCTCGGTCTCAACGCCCTTGAATGCCCCGCGCTTCCGGCCGCCAGAGCCACCGGGGTTCTCGGTTTCCGGCAGGAACCCTCCAGCCTGCATCGCCCACATCCGTGCGTAATGCCCCCCTTGCGCCAGCAGGCTTGCGTGCGAGCCATCCTCGATGATGCGGCCCTCATGGAAGACGAGGATGCGATCGAGATGCGCGAGCGTGGACAGGCGGTGTGCAATCACGAGCACCGTCTTGTCGCGCATCAGCTCCTGCAGGCATTCCTGGATATAGCGCTCGGTCACGGAGTCCAGCGCGCTGGTAGCCTCGTCGAGCAGCAGCAGCGGCGCGGCCTTGAGGATGGCGCGGGCCAGCGCGATACGCTGTCGCTGACCACCCGAGAGCTTCACGCCCCGTTCCCCAACGAGGGCTGCATAGCCATCTTCGGCCTGGACGATGAATTCGTGCGCGTGAGCCTTTTGCGCGGCTGCCATGACCTCTTCATCCGTGGCCTCCAGCCGGCCGTAGCGCACATTTTCCAGGAGGGTGCGATGAAACAGCATCGGCTCCTGGGGAATCATCGCAATGGCCGCGCGCAGACTTTCCTGGCTCACCTGGCTGATGTCCTGACCATCGATGAGGATACGCCCGCCCTGCGGCTCGAAGAGCCGCAGTACCAGATTCAGCAAGGAACTCTTGCCACTGCCTGAGAAGCCCACCAGACCAACTTTCTGCCCCGCTGGAATCGTGAGGCTGAGGCCTTCGAATACCGGCCGCGAGGCCAGATAGCCAAAACGCAGATCCTCGATCCGGATCTCTCCCTTCGTGACCTGCGGTGGTGGCCTCCCGGGCACATCGAGCACTTCGTGCGGCTGCACGATGGTCGCCACGCCATCGGAGACGTTGCCGAGATACTCGAAGAAATCCAGGAATTTCCGGCTGAGGCCGCGGGCCTGCTCGATGAGCAGCAGACCGAGGCTGGCCGACATGGCGAACGCGCCCAGGCTCATGCGGCCGTCAGCCCACACACCGATTGCCGCATAAACGAGCCCCACCATGAGAGCGGCGGCGGCAATGAACTGGAACCAGCGGATACCTTCCATGAACCAGAAGGTGCGCCGCGCCTTGTCGACTTCGATGTCGAGATAGCGCTCAAGGTACTGCCGCTCATGGGTCTGGCGCGCGAACAGCTTGGCATTGGTGATGTTGGTGACGGAGTCCACGATCTTGCCACTCACCAGGCTTCGAGCGGCCGCGTAATCCCGGGCGTAACGACGGCAGCGACGCGCCAGCAGGAAGGAGATGGTCACATACACGGCCACCCACACACCCAGCAGCAGGGCCAGATCACTGCTCACCTGACCGAGCAGGTAGAGGGAGACGCCGAAGCTTATGAACAGCGGCCAGAAATCGAACATGACCGTCCACAGCACCTGGGCCGTGCTCATGGAAGTCTCGGCGATGCGGTTGGCCAACGACCCGGCGAAATTGCCGAGGAAATAGCGCTGGGAGTGCAGTTGCAGCCAGGCAAACAGGCTGCGCCGGATACGGCGTCTGAGGGCCGGCCCGAGCATCACTAGCACGGCGCCGCTGCCCCGGCTGAAAATGATCACACCCACATTGAGTGCCGCGAACAGCAGCAGCGGATCACCCAACGCTGCCCAGAGAATAGGATCGTCCGCGCCTGTAAGGCCGTCGAGGCGCAGGCTCTCCACCGTTTCCATGATGCGGCGGATGGCGAAGGGCAGCAGAATCGCGCAGGTGGACTGCCCACTCTCCAGCAAGGCGACGGCAAGGACTGCCGGCCAGTACAGACGCACGAAGTGCGCGATGAAAGCGAGCGGCCCGGCGGGGAGTGCCTGATCGGTGGGCGATTGCACCTTGGTCAGAAGGTCATGCCAAGCGCCAGGGACAGGTCGGCGATGGCCTGCGCCTCGCTGACCACCTTGATGGTCTGCATGCCCAGCGCCCTGGCCGGTTTCAGGTTGACCCCGAGGTCGTCGAGGTAGAGCACTTCCGTGGGCGCGACCTGCATGCGCGTACAGGCGTAGCGGTAGATCTCCGGATCAGGCTTGCGCATCCCGATCTTGCTGGACTCGATAACCCCGTGAAACAGGGACATTGCGGCATCCACCGCCGCACAGCGCTCGGGCGTGCCCCAGATCCCCGGGCCGTGTCCCGTGTTCATGTTGTTGGTGAGGCAGACCACCTGGTAGTGATTGCGGCAGCGACGCAAGACTTCGACCATGCGCGGGCGCACGTCTCCGCCCAGCAGGGCCAGCACCGAGCGGCCTGCAAGGGCATGTCCGGCAGCGCGGGATTCTTCCTCGAACGCGAGGTCGAATTCTTCCAGCGAGATGCGGCTGGACTCGAACCGAGCCCAGGCATTGTCGTCCGGATCGCGCGCATTGAGGGTGCGAATGAAATCACGAGGAAGCCCATGCTCCGCTTCGAACCGGTTGAACGCCTCGAACGGCGAGGTGGTCATCACCCCGCCAAAATCCCACAGAATGGCCTTGATGCTCATGGAGAGTGAAATATCCCTGGGTCAGCGAGTGGCCGTGGCCTGGCCGGCCTTGGCATCGGATTCGAATTTCAGATCACGCGGAATGGCAATCCAGCTGGGAACGGGCGAGCGTCGAGTCGCCCCGAATTCAGGTATCTCGTCCTCGGGGAACCACTCCCGAATCTTCTCTTCATCGAAGAGGGTCTCCTGGGAATCGATTTTCCAGGTGCTGCCCTCCTGTATCACCGTGTAGACCTCGAACTCGGTACTGCCTTCGGTATTCAGCACATCGCCCGCGCGCAGCACATTGGGCACCCAGGCCTTGTTGCCGCAGGTGCCATCCGACAGGATCTCACGTCGACCTGCGCGCACGTCTACGGCTCCGATGCGCACTCCGCCCATGTCGAACATCTTCTTCTGCAGGGCCGCCCATTCTTCCCGTGGCCTTCCATCTGTCATGGTGGCGGTCACAAAGTTGTACGCTTCGTCGAATTTGCGGGCCTTCATCGCGTGCATGAAGCCCTCCACCGCGGCCCGCGGACCGGAATCTTCGGCGCAGGCCGGCGCTGCGGCGTCCGCCGCACTGGCGGTCAGGGCGCACAGGCCCAACAGAATGGCAATCAACCCCTTCATGGCGGTATTCCTCTCGCGTGTTCGTGATGGGGAAACTTATCACGCCGGCCGCCGGCTTTCCCGCTCCCGCTGCAAGCGCTGGCCCGGAGGGCCGCACCTTGGCACACTCCGGTCGGCACGCAATTCGCAGCCAATCACATTCATCCCGGAGTACGCGCATGGGCATGATTCCCGCCAAGAACGCTCTCGATATCGGCATCCTCGTCAAGGACATCACCGCCAGCCTTGCCTTTTATCAGGGGGTCCTCGGCCTGCAGAAACTGGGTGAACTCCCGATTCCTTTTGGCCATATGCACCGGCTGGCTTTCGGTGACAGTTTCGTCAAGCTGGTGGACCCCAAAAAGGTTCCTCCTGCAGGTGAGGTCGGTCTGACCAAGGCGCTCGGCTATCGGTATCTCACCTTTCAGGTGAGCAATCTCGAGGAGATCTGCGCCGACTGCGAGCGGGCGGGCGTAGCTTTCGACATTCCCAGACAGGAACTCATGCCCGGCGTGTTCATCGCGATGGTGCGGGGTCCAGACGGCAACGTGGTGGAATTCGTCCAGCGCAGCTGAGAAGTCGGCCGGGCCCGGTCAGCCGCCCGGCGCTTGACCCTCGCGCTTCGCACTGCGTGCGGCGCGCTACGGGTTCAATCCCCGGCCGGCTTTGAATATCCTCACCTTGAGCGCTTCCTGAAGCATCACCCAGCGGATGTGCAGGGGGATGGCCTATAGCGGACATTGGGGTTCGTCCGCGGAAGGCCGCCCCCTGTGCAGCCGCATGTGGCGAGGCCAGGGCAGCCGCCCGGCATCGACGTCCCCGCTCAAGGGATCCGGAACCGGTTCACATCACACGGCAGGCATTGGCGGTATGCTGCAGCCCATGGCCGACATCCTGCAGTTCCGCAAACGCCCGCCGGGCGAGAAGGCCCGGCACAAGACCCTGTGCCGGGAAGGTTTCCATAAATGGGCGATCTGGCAGAAGAAGCAGTTCGACGTGAAAGCCGGCAAGCTGGTCACCGTCTATCGCTGCGCGCGTTGCGAAGCAACCCGCGTCGAAACCCATTGAGGTCAGACCCGGGCTCCAACGCCCCAGGTCACCGCGCTCAACCGCCGCTGTTCTGCGCCATGAAGGCCGCAAGTGCGGCTTGCTGGTCGGCATCCACCTTGCGAGCCGCAGGGCGCGCGGCAACCGCGGCCATGGCGTCCTTCAAGCCGGGAACTGCGGCAATGATGTCCCAGCCGTAGAGCTTGGTGGTGACGGCATTCGCATAAGGGAAGCTGTGGCAGGCGTAGACGTCTGCAAAGGTCATCTGGCTGCCGCACAGGAAGGGGCCGGGTTTGACAATCTGCTTCAGCGCCGCGATGGCGCTCTCGATCACCGGTCGGACTTCCGCCAGTGCGGCTTCGTTGAGAGCCTCACCGAAAAAGATATGCCGAAAATGGCGGCGTGCGGCGAGCTCGATGTAGAGCTCGATGATGCGCATGATTTCGCGGGTCTTGGCGCGCGCAAAAAGATTGGCCGGCAGCATGGCGGGGGTGGGCTGGCGTTCTTCGAGGTACTCGAGAATGGCGGCCGTCTCGGACAGGAACCCTTCGTCGGTCTCGATGCACGGGACCTTGCCCATCGGGCTTTGTGACTTGTAGCTCTGCTCCTGGCTGGGCATGGCCGCCACCTCAGTGTAGGCGAGCCCCTTCTCCTCCAATGTCAGCTTGACCATGTTGTAGTAGTTGCTGACTGCGAATCCGTAAAGCTTGATCATTTCGATCTCCTGCAGGTTGAATGTTACTTGAGCGCCATCCACGCGAGTAGAAGCGCAATCATCGCGGCCACCCCCCACCACACGGGCCCCACGCCCCTTGCCGGCGGTTGCGCCATGACAACGGGCTTGGAATCGCCTGCATCGTCGGTGGCTTCGGCGGGCGCTGCGATGAGCGCGTCGAATTGCTGGAAAAACTCGCCCGCAAGCTTCTGGGCTGTGCGATCCACGATGGAACCGCCGAGTTGCCCGAGCTTGCCCCCGATGTCGGCTTTGACCGAATACCCGAGCAAGGTGGCTGCGCCATCCTCCTCGAGCTCGACGGAGGCTTTGACCTTCGCAAAGCCGGCCGGACCACCCTTACCCTCACCACTGAGCGTGTAGCGCACGGGAGCTTCAATATCGGCCAGACTGACGCTGCCGGTGAAGCGAGCCGCCAGCGGCCCGATCCGCGCGGCAACCACTGCCGTGAAATCCGTGGGCGAGGTCGCCTCCAGACTTTCACACCCGGGAATGGCCTGCTTGAGAATTGCCGGATCGTTGAGCGCGGCGAACACGCGCTCACGCGGCGCGTTGATGCGAATCTGGTCCTTGAGCTCCATGAATCAGACTGCCCCCGCCGCTTTCAGCTTCTGCCACAGCACCGAAGGCCGAATCGGCAATTCGGTGATGTCGATATCAAAGGGCGCGAGGGCGTCCACCAGGGCGTTGCACAGCGCACCGGGCACCGCACTGGGGCGGCCTTCCCCGATACCACGCGTGCCCAATGGGGTATGCGGGCAGGGCGTGGAGGCGTAGGTCACCTTCACGTCCGGCACATCGGCGGCGGTAGCGAGCTTGTAGTGCTCGAAGTCCGCCGTCATCTGCTGACCCTGATCGTTGTAGATGAACTCCTCGAAAATGGCATTCGAGAGCCCTTGGATGATCGCACCCTGCATCTGGCCATCGACGATCATGGGGTTGATCACATTGCCGACGTCTTCGGAGGTTTGCCAGCGCAGCACCTTGAACTGCCCGGTGGCGAGTTCCACTTCCACCACGCAGGCGTCCGCGTTGAAGCAGATCATGGGCTTGGCCGCCTCGAAGAAGGCAGTTGTCTCGAGCCCGCCGACCTCACCTTCCGGCAGGTTGATCGGGAACATGACGATGCGCTCGGCGATTTCGCGGAAGCCTTTGCGCTTGGACGGGTCGCGCTGATAGACGACCTCGCCTTCGGTAAACGCAAACTCCTCCATGGTTGCGCGGATCCCGAGATCATGCGCCAGCACGTGGGTGATCTTCTCCCTGAGTTCATCGCAGGCCTTGCGCACGGCGCTCGCGAAATAGGAGCCCATGCGGGCGCCGATCGTGCCCGAACCGAACGGCGTGGTGCCCGTGTCACCTGTCGTGATGATGGTGTCTTCCGGACTGATGCCAAAGGTCGCGGCGACGATCTGCGAGATGGTGGTCTCATGCCCCTGCCCGCCCGGCGCATCGCCACCCATGATGAAGACCTTGCCGCGCGGATCGATGCGCACTGTGGCCGCGCCGTAACCCGGCTGGTTTTCCATGGGCACCATCAGTTCCGATGCCACCCCGGATAATTCCACGCCACAGCCGAAACCGATGCCGAGATAGCGGCCCTGCGCCCTGGCCTCGGCCTGCTCCTTGCGGAAGGCCGGCAGGTCGACCTGGACCATGAGGTTGTCCCAGACCTTCAGGAAGTCGCCGCTGTCGTAGTACTCACCCGTGACAGAGGTGTAGGGCAGGCGCGGCACCAGATTGCGTCGACGCAGGTCGGAAGGCTCCATGCCAATCTTCCGCGCCACCATGTCCACCGCGCGCTCCATGGCGAAACGGGTGGGGAAATGGCCAAACGCCCGTGAGGGCGTGAGACAGGCCTTGTTGGTGAAGATGACCTTGAGGTTGGTGTCACCCGCCTCCCAGGTGTAGGCATTCGGCATTTCCACGGCGCCGAGGAAAGGCATCACGAAGCCCCAGTACACACCAATCTGGCCCGTTCCCACGTCGGCGATGCCCCGGTTGCGCAGGGCCAGCAGCTTGCCGTCCTTGCTGGCAGCCACCTCGAGGGTGTTGATCTGTCCGCGCTCCTGGCCGATGTTCATGAGGCTCTCGTAGCGCGACTCGATCCAGCGCACCGGCCTGCCCAGTTTGCGGCAGGCATAGGCCACCACCACGCTCTCACGATAGAACGGCGCCTTGAGGCCGAAGCCACCACCCATGTCACGCGGCGCAATCACCCGCGCCTTCTCCGCCGGAATATCGAGGATGTCGGCGAACGCCAGGCGATCGATATGCGGACGCTGGGTGGTGTTGTAGACGGTGAGGCCATCGGAGGCCGACCACTCGGCCAGCACGCCGCGCGTTTCCATGGGCGTGGTGCCCGTGCGATGCACGCGGAAACGCCCCTTCACCACCACGTCCGCGGACTGGAAGATCTTCTCCACCTCGGCTTCGTTCTTCGCGCGCTCCTCATCGGTGCCACCACCGGTGAAGGTCATCTCGAACATGAGGTTGTCCGCTTCCTCGTCATGAACACGGGGGGCGTCTGCATCCAGCGCCGCTTCCGGGTCGAGCACGACCGGCAACTCCTCGTAATCCACCACCACGAGTTCGGCGGCATCCACCGCCTGGTATTTATCCCGTGCGATCACCATGGCGACGGGGTCCCCATGGAACTTGACCTTGTCGACCGCGAGCCCGTAGTAGGTCGGATATTTCGCCGGCAGATTGGGCAGAAGTACGGGCTGGCGCAGCGAACGGCAGTGGCTCTTCATCTCCTCGCCGGTGATGACGGCGACCACGCCGGGCGCCTCCAGTGCCGCCGACACGTCAACGTTCACCAGGCGTGCGTGCGCATAGTCGCTGCGCACGAACACGGCGTGCAGCATGCCCGGCAGCACGATGTCTGCCACATATTTGCCCTGGCCGGTAATCAGTCGCAGATCTTCCTTGCGTGGCAGGCGTGTGCCCATCCAGGACCCACGGTCATCGGGTTTTGCCGACATCAGCTGCCCCTCCTGATCTGGGCCGCCGCAGCGCGCACGGCGTCCACGATATGTACATAACCCGTGCAGCGGCAGAGGTTGCCGACGAGTCCGTGCCGGATCTCTTCGTCCGTGGGGTCGGGATTCTTTTCCAGGAATTCGCTCATGTTCATGAGGATGCCGGGGGTACAGAAACCACACTGCAATCCATGGTGAGCCTTGAAGGCCTGCTGCAGCGGAGTGAGTTCGGCGCCGCGCGCCAGGCCTTCCACCGTGGTTACGGCATGGCCGTCCGCCTGCACCGCCAGCATCATGCAGCTCTTGATGGCTTCACCGTCGAGCTGCACCGTGCACGCCCCGCACACGCCCTCATAAGTGCACGCGACGTGCGTGCCGGTGAGCGCGCATTTCTCGCGGATGAAATCGACGAGCAGCATGCGTGCAGGCACGGTCTCCTCGTAGCGTTCGCCATTGATGGTGATGCTGACGGTCTTCATTGTTCTCCCCTCGCCCGCGCGAATGCTGTGGCCGCCACCTCCTGACCGAGGGTGCGGATGAGTTGTTGGCGGTAGTGCGCATCCGCCCATTTGTCGCTGTGGCACTCGACCGAGTCGACCACCGCCTCCATCGCGCGCGCCACCGATTCACGCGAGCCATCGCTGCCCATCAGGGCAGCCTCGCCTGCCGGGGCCCGTTGTGCCCCGGCCGGGAGACCTGACAGGGACATGCGCACTGCGCTGCAGCGGCCGGCTGCGTCCAGACTGAGCTTCAGGCACACCCCGACCACCGGCAGGGCATCCGTCACCAGCCCCCACTTCTTGTAGGCGCTGCCACTGCGCGGTGTGGTTTCAAAGCTGAGGTGGGTGAGAAGTTCGTGATCCCCCCGGGCGGTCTCCAGCGGGCCGAGGAAAAAATCATCCGCCTGCACTGCGCGGGTCTTGCCCTGTGGATCCAGCAGATGGAATATGGCGCCGAGCCCCAGGGTCACCGCTGGCATGCAGGAGGCCACGTAATTCCAGCAGCAACTGCCGCCAATCGTGCCGCGGTTGCGCACCTGACGATCACCCACGTGTTGTGCCGCATCCCGCAGGGCTGCGTTGGCCCCGGCCAGCTCGACGGCACCGGCTATCTCCACATATCGGGTCATCGCACCGATGTGCAGACCGTTCGCGGAGGAGATGCCCTTCAGCTCGGCAATCGACTGCAAGTCCACCACGCAGCGCGGTCGCACCATGCGCGACTTCATTGCCTGCATCACGCTCTGGCCACCGGCCATGAAGATGGCGTCGCCGGGTTCATACCCGCTCAGGATGGCCACGGCTTCTTGCAGGCTCTCGGGCCGTTGGTAGTCCTCGATTATCGCTGGATACATCTCTCCCCCTTGGGGCGCCCTGGTTCCTGCGGGGAATCCGTAGGAGAGCGCTGCGATTCGTTTGTTGTCATTCCCACCGTGCCGCCCGGTCGTGAATGCACCACGGGTCGACATGGAGGGGCACGGCGAACCTACCACTACTGATGCCGCCTCTACCATCAGCCGATCCGCTCGTTGCCATTCGCGGCGGCCTTGGCCGTGCCAACGCGGCTGCACAGGGGGCGCCCCTCTGCGGACGAACTCCAATGTCCGCTACAGGGCATCCCTCTGCACATCCGCTCAGCAGCACTCTCGAAAAAGCCCTTCCGCTGAATTGTCCAAAGCCGGCTGGCGATTGAACCCGACGCGCGCCTCACGCAGTGCGAAGCGCGAAGGGGCCAGCGCCGGGCGGCGGCCTTGGCCGTGCCAACGCGGCTGCACAGGGGGCGCCCCTCCGCGGACGAACTCCAATGTCCGCGACAGGGCATCCCCCGCACATCCGCTCACCAGCACTCTCGAAAAAGCCGTTCCGCTGAATTGTTCAAAGCCGGCTGGCGATTGAACCCGACGCGCGCCGCACGCAGTGCGAAGCGCGAAGGGGCCAGCGCCGGGCGCCGGACCGTGTCTTGCCAGAAGGGGCCTGGCAAGAAGTTCTTGCTTATCATTCGATAAGCAAGGCATCAACTTGCTCGTCGGATACGGCGTGGACTCAGCAGGGCCAGAGTCGTTTTTTCCGAGTATGCACTTGAGTTTAATTTATCAGGCGCTCATTATTTGGCAAGAAATTCTTCGATGCGGTTTTTGCTGCATCGCACCTGAGATCCCGTTCCGAACAGAGAGGGAGGAAACGTTCCGATGATCAAGTCACTGAAGGCCGGCCGGGCCGCCGCCGCGCAGCGGGAAACCGACACGCAGGTGAGGACCACCGTGGAGCAGATGCTGGCCGACATCGAACAACGCGGAGAAGCCGCCGTGCGCCAGTATTCCAAGACACTGGATGACTGGTCCCCCGCCTCCTTCCGCCTGAGCGAGCCAGAGATAGAAGCCTGCCTCTCCGCCCTGCCGCGACAGACTCTCGACGACATTCGTTTTGCACAGGCCCAGATCCGGCGCTTTGCCCAAGTGCAACGCCTGTCCATGCGCGATGTCGAGGTCGAGACGCTTCCGGGTGTGGTGCTTGGCCACAAGAACATTCCGGTCAATTCGGTGGGCTGTTACGTGCCGGGCGGTAAATATCCGATGGTGGCCTCGGCGCACATGAGCGTACTCACGGCCAAAGTCGCCGGCGTGCAGCGCGTGATCGGCGCCACGCCCCCGTTCCAGGGCAAACCAGAGCCGGCCACGATTGCCGCAATGGCCTTGGCTGGAGCGGATGAGATTTATGTGCTCGGAGGCGTGCAGGCCATTGCCCTCATGGCGCTCGGCACGGAGACCGTAGCCCCCGTCGACATGCTGGTCGGGCCCGGGAATGCCTATGTGGCGGAAGCCAAACGGCAGTTATTCGGGCGAGTGGGTATCGATCTGCTGGCAGGTCCCACCGAAACACTCGTCATCTGCGATGACTCCGTGGACGCCGAACTGGTGGCGGTGGATCTGCTCGGCCAGGCGGAGCATGGTCCCAACTCCCCTGCGATCTGCCTCACGACCTCCACGACAATCGCGAATGCGCTGCCTGCAGCCATCGAAAGCGTCCTGGCACGGCTGGATACGGCACCCATCGCGCGCCAAGCCTGGGAAAACCATGGCGAAATCATCCTCTGCGACACGGAGGAAGAAATGCTCGCCGAAGCGGAACGCATCTGCTCGGAGCATGTGCAGGTAATGACCCGGGATCCGGACTGGTTCCTCGACAGGATGACGCAATATGGCGCCCTGTTCCTCGGACACAGGACAAACGTGGCCTACGGCGACAAGGTCATTGGAACCAATCACACCTTGCCGACGCGGCGCGCGGGACGCTACACGGGAGGCTTGTGGGTGGGGAAATTCATCAAGACTCACACCTACCAGCGTGTGCTTACCGATGCCGCGTCCGTGGAGATCGGTGAGTACTGCTCGCGCCTGTGCGAAATAGAGCATTTCTCCGGGCACAGGGAGCAGGCTGATATCCGCGTGCGTCGTCTCAAAACATCCTGACAGGAGGAACAGATCCGATGAGCTACAGCTTCATTCCGGGCGCGCGCTATCGCATGCCCAGTCATTTCGGTCCCATGTTCGGCCCACGCAACATTCCTCCCGGGGTGGTGCTCGATCACACGCGCTTCCCGCGTTCGACGGTCGTGACCTATCGCTTCCTCTCCACCCATGAAGCCCTTTCCGCACATCTCCCGCCCGGCTTCGAGCTGGCGGGCGAACCGGTAGTGTCCCTCGATATTGCCTATCTGACGGAAATACCGTGGCTGGCGGGGCGCGGTTATCACCTGGCCCTCCTCTCCTGGCCCGCGACGTTCAAGGGCACGCAGGACACAGAAACCGGCCGCTTTGCCGCCGTGCTTTTTGAAAACTTCGCGGACCCCATCATCACTGGGCGCGATGAACTGGGTCATCCCAAAATCTTTTGCGAAATCCCTCCTCTCATCGTGCGCGATGACGAGGTCGTCGCCCGCCTCGCCTGGGACGGGCATGAATTTCTAAGGGTGTCCATCGGCGGACTGACCAACGAACCTCCTGCGCAATTCCGGGACGACTTTCCCACCAGCGGCTGGCTGCAGTGGAAATACATCCCCGGCACGCCGCCCTCTGCCGGGCCTGATGCAAGCTATCCCACCCACTCGCCCGACCCGCTGGCTGCGGACATCCACCCCAATGTGACCATCGATTCCCGCCAGTTCGGCCGGGCGCAGCTCGTCCGCAATGAGGTGCGCTGGGAAGACATGCCGACCCTGTGGAATGTGGTCAACGGCATCGCAGGTCTCCCGCACGTGGAACCGCGACTGGCAGTGGTCACCAGAACCCACGGCTGGGTGGGTGATGTGGGCGAAACCCGTCGTCTGCGATGAACGCACTGCAGCCGCTTGCCGGCAAAGTTGCGCTGATCACCGGCGGCGCCGGTGGTATCGGGTCTGCGATCAGTCGCGAGCTGGCGGCCGCAGGTGCCCGGGTGGTGGCAACCTGTCACCAGAATCTGGCGCGAGCCGAAGCGCTGATTGGCAGTTTGCCGGGTACGGGACACGAGGTCGCACAAGTGTCCGTCCTCGACAGCGATGGCCTGCGCAAACTGGCCATCGAACTGGCTTCGCGGCAGGGGCGCCTGGACATTCTGGTGAACAATGCCGGCATCACTCGCGTGGTCCAGCACGGCGATCTGGATGGCCTGGATGACCAGACATTCGACGCCATCTTCAACACCAATGTACGCGGTGCGTTCGCTTGTGTGCGCGCTTTTCGCGGCTTGCTGGAATCAAGCCACGGGGTCATCATCAACCTCTCATCGATCGCGGGTACCACTGCCGTGGGAAGCAACATTGCCTACTGCGCAAGCAAGGCCGCCTTGGACAACATGACCCGCTCCCTCGCGAGGGCACTTGCCCCGTCCGTCAGGGTGCTCTCGGTCTCACCCGGCTGGGTGGAGGGCGAATATGCGGCCCGCGCGGATCCGGCCTATCTACAGGCACAGATCGCCCGGACTCCCCTGGGGCGCATCGCGCGACCGGATGACGTGGCACGGGCCGTTCTCGCCGCCTGTACCCTCCTCGACTTCACCACCGGCGCCATCATCCCTGTCGATGGAGGACGCCCGCTTGCCTGAGATCCGTGCGCAGGAGGGATCGAAGAAACCCCCATCAAGGCGCTTGGCGCCTGATGCACGTGCTCAGCAGATTCTGGAAGGTGCCATTTCCCATTTCGCCGAATACGGTTTCGACGGCGGGACCCGGGCGCTCGCCGCCCATCTCGGCATCAGCCAGGCGCTGCTGTTCCGCTACTTTCCGAACAAGGCCGCACTCATAGATCGCGTTTACGAAGTCGTCTTCCTGAATCGCTGGAATCCTGAGTGGAAAGCGCTCCTGATGCGGCGGGATCTTCCGCTCACGACCCGGCTGACCAGTTTCTACAAGGACTACAACCGCAGCATCGATCGCTACGAAGTGATCCGGATCTCCCTTTTTTCGGCGCTGCGGAACGAGAGCATCAGCCAGCGCTATGTCGCGCGCCTGAGAGAACAGCTCATCGCCCCCATCGTGGCGGAATGCCGGGCCTTCGTGGGGCTGCCTGCACCTGTGAGCCTGCCCCTGCATCCACTGGAGGAAGAGCTGGTGTTGGGCCTGCATGCCACGGTGATCTACGGAATCATGCGCAAACATGTATTTCATGCCGCGCCGCCCACCGATCCGGATTTCATGATCGAGTTGCAGGTGGAAGGGTTCGTCCGGTTTGCGAGTGAGGCTTTCCAGCGGGTTCACGCCCATGTATTGAAAAGCGGCGAACGGGCTGGACAGCCGCCCCCCCACGTCGCGTCAATTTCCTGATTTTTCCGTTGTGAGGTCAAAGTGAATTTTTCCATTGAATGCCTGGTGTCCGACTCGAACGAACTCGGTGAAGGTCCAATCTGGGACGAGCGTGAGGGCTTGCTCTACTGGGTGGACGGAACCGGACGCAGGGTGGGCAAGCCAGCCCTCTGGCGGCTGAATCCCCGCACGGGGGAAAAGCGACATTGGGTGCTCGATCACGATGTGGGGGCGATGGCCTTGCGCAAAGACGGTGGCGCCGTGCTCGCGCTTGCCGATGGTTTCCACTTCTTCGACTTCGAGAACGGTCGCCTTGAACTCATCCAGCGCATCGATGCCGACCAGCCCCGTTCGCGCCTCAATGACGGCAAGTGCGACAGGCGTGGCCGCTTCTTCGCCGGCGGGATGGACGATCAGGAAGAGTTGCCCCTCTGCGGATTGTGGCGGCTTGACCCGGATCTCTCAGTCACCCGCGTGGAATCAGGGATCATCTGCTCCAATGGCCCGTGCTGGAGCCCGGATGATCGCACCTTCTATTTCGCCGACACCTTCCAGCAGGTCATGTGGGCCTATGACTATGATCTCGCCAACGGCACGCTGGCCAACCGGCGCGATTTTGCCAGCACGCGGGACGACACCGGTTTCTTCGACGGCTCGACCGTGGATGCCGAAGGCTGTGTCTGGAACGCGCTGGTCATCGGCGGGGATCTGATCCGTTACACCCCGGATGGCGAAGTGGAACGCCGCATCGGCATGCCGGTCCGCAACATCACCAGCCTCACCTTCGGTGGCCCCGGGCTCGACGAGATCTACGTCACCTCCATGGCGAGGGTACGCCACCCCGCAGTACATGATCATTTTGCCAAGCAGGTGCGCCCGCAGTTCGGGGCGGGCAGCCTTTTCCGTATTCGCGGGCTTGGTATCCAAGGGACCCCGGAACCCAGATTCGCCGGCTGAGCCGGCAGGAGGCCCCCATGCAGTGGTTTGCACGCCAGGTGACACAGCGCCCCTGGACTTTCGTCCTGTTGCTGATGGTCCTGAGCGTAGTGGCACTGCAGGGGATGGTCGATCTGCGCAGCGGACAGATCCGCCTGTCGATAGATCCCGCACTCGAGCGTCTCCTGCCGGAAGGTGACGCCAAGCGTCGGTTCTACAACGAGGCGCGTCGCAAGTTCGGCAGCGACGAATTCATCCTGCTGGTGCTGGACGGTGAGGAAGTTTTTTTCGACCTCCATGCTGGAGCGTGTCCAGCGTGTGACTGAACGTCTGGAGGCGGAGCCGTCGGTACTGCGCGTGATCTCACTCGCCAATGCGACACAGGTCCGCGGTATTGACGGGGATATCGAGGTCGGCCCCTTCTTCGAGGAGCCTCCAACGGATCCTGCCAGCCTCGGTGCACTGCGCGCTGCGGTGCTCGCGCATCCGATCTACGGTGATGCCCTGGTGGCCGCTGACGGTCGCGCTACGGCTCTGGTCGTATTCCTCGAGGCGATGGATGCGCGCGAATTCGTCACCCGCGACATCAGCGGCCATCTGGCAGGGATTGCGCGCGAGGAAGCCGGTGTGATCGTGCTGGTTACCGGCAATCCGCATATCAAGGCGGAACTCGGACGCACCATCGTTTCCGAACTCGGGCTCATCCTGCCGCTCGTTGCCGGCATCACCGCCCTGCTCTGTTTGCCGGCGTTTCGATCGGCACGCGGCGTGTTGCTGCCGGTGGCTGCCATCGGCATGTCGCTGGTATGGACCCTGGGGGCGATGGGCTGGACCGGAACTCCCCTGAATCTGGTTTACAACATCATCCCGCCGCTGCTCATCACCCTCTGCTTCGCCTCGGCGATGCACGTGATGTCCGAATACTACGAAGTGCTGGAGCGCGCACCGGTCGTCGACCGTGCCGGCAACACAGCCGCAGTCGTGACGGTATTGCGAGAAATGGGCCTCGCAATCTTCGTCAATGGCATGACCACCCTCCTCGGCTTCCTGTCGCTCTGCACGAGCACGGTGCTCGCCATCCGCCAGTTCGGCCTCTGGTCCGTCATCGGTGTGCTCACCGCCACCCTCGTCTCTCTGGTGTTCATTCCCGCCCTGCTGGTGCTGCTCGGCCCACCCCGCCAACGCCACAGCCAGCATGCGGAGGGGCGTCTGGAGCGCTGGGCCGGGCGCATGGGCGAATTCGATGTACGCAACCGACGCCTGATCTTCACGCTGGTGTTCGGTGTGCTGGCCGTCGCAGTCTTTGGCATCACGCGCTTGCAGGTCTCGAGCAGTTTCGTGGGGAGTTTCGTGGCGAGCTCACCCATACGCACCACTTTCGAGACGCTCAATGAGCGGCTGGGCGGGCTCAGCTCCTTCTTCATCGTGGTGGAAGCCGATGAAAACCAGGCGTTTTCGCGGCCGGAAAATCTGCGCGAACTGCGCAAGCTGCAGGAATGGCTGGAAGCCCAGCCCGAAATCGGCAGTACGGCTTCCTTGGCGGACGGCGTGATGCTGCTCAATCAGGCGTTCAATGACAACGACGCTGCCGCTTTCGACATCCCCGCGCGGCAGGGCCTGCTGCGCGAGCTGCTGTTCTTTGGAGGGGAGGATCTCACGGCCGGCTTCGTCGACGGCCGACTGCGCACCGCCAACATCACGGTGCGCGCCAAGATCAGCGACTCGGGGACTGTCGCGGCATTCATGGAACGCGTGCAGGACAGACTCGACCAGCTGCCCAAGCGCCTGCATGCCCGTCCAACCGGCGATCTGGTGCTGCTTAGCCACACCATGGACGACATCACCCGCGGCATGTTGAGCAGCAGCGGAACCGCCTTCCTCACCATCTACCTCACGCTCTGCCTCCTCCTGACTTCCTTTCGCGTGGGGCTCTACGCGCTCGTGCCGAACCTCGTACCCGTTGCTCTCTATTACGGGGCCTTGGGACTGACGGGTATCCCGCTGAATCTGTCCACCAGCCTCATCGGGGTCATCACACTCGGTATTGCAGTGGACGACACCGTGCATTACTTCGCCCGTTTTGCCCTGGAAGCGCGGCGGCTCGGCAACGAGAAGAAAGCGACTGTCAGCACCCTCAGGGCAGTCATCCGGCCCGTCACCTTCACGACCGTCGGCCTGTGTCTGGGCTTTCTGGCCTTGACCGCCTCCGAGCTGCGCAACCAGGTGGAATTCGGGTTGCTGTCGGCATTCACCCTGATGGTTGGCTGGGTGCTGGAGCGCACGCTTTCGCCGGCCATCTGCTCGGGCGTGCGGCTGGTGACCTTGTGGGATGTGCTGACACTCGATCTGTGTCATGAGCCGCAACGATCCGTTCCACTCTTCCAGGGGCTTACCAAGCGCCAGGCACGAATCTTCGCCCTCATGTCCAGCACCGTACAGCTGGAGAGCGGGAAACGGCTCTTTGCGGAGGGAGACAAGGGTGACGAGATGTTCATCATCATCGACGGTGAGCTCACCGCCAGTCTCGAACGGGAGGGTCAGCGGGTGGAATTCAACCGCATGCATCGTGGCGATGTGGTGGGCGAAGTCGCACTCTTTGCCCAGGGCCGCAGCGCGGACGTGGACGTGACCGGGGATGCGCGCCTCCTGCGCTTCGGCGAAACCGAGTTCGCCCGCCTGCGCCAGCGCTATCCCACCATCGCGGCGGTCGTCTATGCCAACCTGAGCCGCATACTCGCGGCCCGTATCACGAACACCATAAAAACCCTGCGCTGATCGCTCAGATCACGCGCATCAGGCCTTCCTGGGCCACCGACACAACCAGCTCGCCTGCCTGATTGTAGAAGGTACCGCGAGCCAGGCCGCGGGCACCGGCCGAGGAGACACCCTCGCAGTAATAGAGCAGCCACTCGTCCATGCGGAAGGGGCGATGGAACCACATCGCATGATCGAGGCTCGCCACCACCAGATTCTCATTGGTGATCTGGAAGCCATGATGGGCCAGCAAGGTCCAGATGAGGCCGTAGTCCGAGAGATAGGCAAGCATCGCGCGATGCAGGGCGGGATTGTCGGGCAGCACATCGATGGCCCGCACCCAGGCGCGGCGAATCGGCGTGCCCTCGGCATCCCGCCCGCCCTCGCGGGTCTCCAAGGCGCGGATCTCGAACGGCGCCACCACCCGTACCATGCGTTGCAGGCGCGGCGGAAAATTCTCGATCCGGTCCTGGCTCCACACCACCGGAGGCACTGCTTCAGGTGGTGGCACGGGAGGACAATTACGCTGGTATTCGATGCCGCTCTCGGTGCGATGGAAAGACGCTTCGAGCGTGAAAATCGGCTGACCGTGCTGGATGGCCGTCACCCGGCGCGCTGAGAAACTCTTGCCGTCGCGGCTGCGATCGACCGAATAGACAACCGGTGAGCGGGAGTCCGCCTCGCGCAGGAAATAGGCGTGCAGGGAATGCAAGGCGCGGTCCGGTTCCACGGTGAGCTGGGCTGCCGTACTCGCCTCACCCAGCACCTTGCCGCCATAGACGCGCTTGATGAGGGTGTCCCCAATCGCACCGCGGAAGAGGTTCTCTTCCAGTTTCTCCAGCGCGAGCTGCTGGATGAAAGTCGCGAGTACCGGATTCATCAGGTGAAGGCGTAGTCGGGCGTGGGGAAGGCGCCTGATTTCACATCCCGCACATAGTTGCCGATGGCATCATGGATGCTGCCCGCGCCCTCCATGTAGTTGCGGGAGAAGCGGGTGCGCTTGCCCGGCGCGATGTCGAGGATGTCGTAGAGCACCAGAATCTGCCCGTCCACTCCGGGGCCAGCGCCGATTCCGATCACCGGGACTTTCGCAGCGCGAGTGATCTCCTCCGCAAGTGCCATCGGCACGCATTCCAGCAGCAGCATGTCGGCGCCCGCGGCCTCCAACGCGCGCGCATCCTCAATCATGCGCGTCGCGGTGTCATGTTGGCGTCCCTGTACCCGGTAGCTCCCCATCTTGAAGATGGCCTGCGGCGTGAGCCCGAGGTGCGCGCAGACCGGGATGCCACACTCGGTGAGCCGCGCCACCATGTCGAGCTGCAGCGCACCCCACTCGAGCTTGACCATCTCCGCCCCGCCTTCCTTCATCAGGCGCGCGGCGTTGTGCATGCAGTCGTTGGCCGAGTGATAACTCATGAAAGGCATGTCGGCCATGATGAGCGCCCGGGAGGCACCCCGGGCCACCATCCGGGTGTGATAGATGATCTCATCCATGGTCACAGGGATGGTGCTGGCATGTCCTTGCACCACCATGCCGACCGAATCGCCCATGAGGATGAAATCACAGCCGGCTTCGTCCAGCACCCGCGCGAACGCGGCGTCATAGGCGGTGAGGGAGCAGATGCGCTCACCGCGCTCCTTCATCTGACGCAAGGTCTGGGTGGTGACCTTGGCAGTGTTGGTGGCATGTGTGCTCATGGTTTTTGTGCCTGCTTGCGCGCCACGCCAGCCATGAAGCGTTCGTTCTGGATGGGCGCGCGGGAATGTTGGCCCTTGCCGATGAGATCGACGCCGTCGTGCGCCTCCACCTCGAAAGTGACGAGATTCTTTGTGACCTCCACCACCCGTGCCGTAACCGTCACGGTAAAACCCTCCGGCGTCGCTGCGAGGTGCTTCACATTGACCAAGGCACCCACCGACACCCAATCCGGGGGAAGGAAGCCCCCCAGCAAATCAGAGCAGGCAATTTCCATCGCCATGACCATGTGCGGCGTGGCATACACCGGCGGCAGCGCGGGCACCGTGGCCTGTACCGTCAGTGAATGACTTACGACCAGCGAGGTCTGATGGCTGGCCCCGAGCGGGACGAGGGCCGGGAAATCCGGCCGTTCGGAAGTCTGTGGTGCACTCATGCCTGAATCACAGCGCGCCCGCCTGGCGCGCAATCGACATCACGCGCTCGGCCTGCTTGAGGTGAGGCATGTCGATCATCTTGCCGTCGAGGCTCAAGGTGCCCGCTTCCGGGTTGGCAGCAAAGGCTGCGATCACTGCCTGGGCATGCGCAATTTCAGCCGCCGAAGGCGTGAAGGCCTCGTTGATTACCGCCACCTGATCGGGGTGAATCGCAATCTTGCCGAGGAAGCCGTCACGGCGCGCCTCATTGCATTCGCGCAGCAGCTTGTCGGGTGCGCGAAAATCCGGCTGCACCGTGTCGAGCCCCTGTACACCTGCCGCGTGCGCACCAAACAAGCACAGCGACCGCGCAAGCACATAGGGCGCGGTATAGGCACCGTGTTCATCCTTGTTGGAGCTTGCCCCCAGCGCCGCGCCGAGATCTTCCGCGCCCCAGGTCAGGATGCGCAGGCGCGGTGCGCCCTTGTACTGCCCAAGGGTGAAGGGTGCTGCAGCAGTTTCCGTCGCGATGGCAGTGATGCCTATCGAGCCCACCGGAATGCCTGCCTGCGTCTCCAGCGCCTGAAGATAGTGATCAAGCTGATGCACGTGATGCGGGCCATCGCATTTTGGCAACGCGATGCCATCCGGGCGACCCGCCACCACGGCCGCGAGGTCGGCCAGTGCGTCTGCAGAGTCCAGCGGGTTCATGCGGACCCAGAGCTCGCCCTTGGTCCTGTCTGCCGAGCGAAGATATTCAAGCGCCATCTGGCGTGCCACGGGACGACGCACCGCCGCCACCGAGTCTTCCAGATCGAGGATGAGGGCATCGGCGCCTACCGAGGCGGCCTTGCCCATTTTTTTCTCGCTGTCGGCTGGCACGAACAGCATGGAGCGCAGAATTTTCATGCCGGCTTCCTCAGCATCAGGCCGGTGCGTTTGCAGGAGGCGATGAGGTCCCCATGCTGGTTGTAACCGCGATGGGCGAAGATCACGATGCCGTTCTGAGGGCGCGAGCGCGATTCGCGCTTTTCGAGCACTTCGGATTCGAAACGCAGGGTATCCCCATGGAAAACGGGCTTGGGAAAACGCACTTCATCCCAGCCAAGGTTACCGACGGTGGTCCCGAGCGTGGTCTCATAGACCGAGACGCCCACCATCAGTGCCAGGGTGAAGGCGCTGTTCAGGATACGCTGGCCGAATTCCGTATGCTCCTTGCAGTACTGTTCATCCAGATGCAGGCGCGCCGGATTGTGAGTGAGGCCCGAGAACAGCACGTTGTCCATCTCGGTCACGGTGCGATGAATGGGATGGTGGAAAACCTGCCCCACCTCGAATTCCTCGAAATACAGTCCGGCCATGCAGTCCCTCCGTCGGTCGTTCGTTGTCAGTTTGAGTGTGTGTCGCGGAGCAGGTTTTTCTGCACCTTGCCCATGGCATTGCGGGGCAGTTCCTGCACCACGCGGTAGAGTTTGGGGCACTTGAAGGCCGCCAGCTGGGCGCGCAGATGGTTGCGCGCGGCCTGCTCATCCCAGCTTGCGCCGGGCTTCAGCACGACCACGCCCACCACCTGCTCGCCGAAATCCTCGTGCGGCAGGCCAATCACGGCGGATTCCAGCACCCCTGGCACCTCGTCGAGTACGGTCTCCACCTCGCTGGGATAGACATTGAGTCCACCGGTGATGATGAGATCCTTGGCCCGCCCCACCAGGGTGAGATAGCCCCGGGCATCGAGCACTCCGTCATCGCCAGTGCGGAACCAGCCTTCGGGGAGGATATCCGCACGGGTTTTTTCCGACATCCCCCAGTAACCCTTGAAGACGCTGTCGCCGCGCACCTGCACATGCCCGGTGGTGCCAACAGGCAACACCGTTTCCGCGTCGTCCACGATGCGAATCTCCACGCCTTCCAGCGCAGGCCCCACCGAACCGGGGCGCCGCTCTCCCTGCAGAGGGTTGGTGGCGATGATGCTGGTCTCGGTCATGCCATAGCGTTCCAGCACCTCGTGGCCGGTCCGTTCCCGGAAGGCATGCCAGGTTTCGGCAAGCAGGGGGGCCGAGCCGCTGGTGAACAGACGTATCCCCTGCACGAGATCCCGGTTCAGGTCCGGGCTTCCGAGCAGGCGCGTGTAGTAGGTCGGCACTCCCATCATCACTGTGGCCTCGGGGAGCCAGGCAAGTGCCCTGGCCACCTCGAACTTTGTGCCGAACAGCATGCGCGAGCCGGACATCAAGATGCAGCCCAACGCAATGAAGAGCCCATGGACGTGAAAGAGCGGCAGCAGGTGCAGCAGCACGTCTTCATGCGTGAAGCCCCAGGCCTTGCTGAGGGCACGCGCATTGAAGGCCAGATTGTGGTGGCTCAGCATGATGCCCTTGGGCTTGCCGGTCGTGCCGGAGGAATACAGCAGTGCCGCAAGGGCATCCGGCTGGCAGGCGACGGTGGCAAAGGTCTCCGGTGCGTTGCGACTGGCGTCGGCCAGCCCCTCGAGCTCCATCACCCGTGCCTTACCGTGCCTCGAGGCCGCACTGGCCAGGCCCTCGAGAGTGGATGCATCACCCAGGATCAATCCCGGTGCCGCATCCTGCACGAAATACTCCACCTCGGCGGCCGGGTAGCCGGGGTTGAGCGGATGAAACACCAGCCCGGCGCGCAGGCAGGCCAGGTAGAGATGAATGAATTCGGGGGACTTCTCGCATTGCACGGTGACGCGGTCACCCGCCTTCAGGCCCTGCTGCAACAGACAGTGGGCCATCTGGGCTGAGCGCAGGTCGAGATCCCCGTAGGTCTCGCAATGGCCGGTTTCGGTGCGCAGGAATTCGGCGTCCGCGGAGGGGAAGTGCTCCGCGTACGCGAGATAAAGATTGTGCTGGGACATCGGTCGGCCTGCTGCCCGCCTACAGTGAGCGGGAGATGAGCTCCTTCATGATTTCATTGCTGCCGCCATAAATCATGCCGACCCGGGCATCCGCGAAATAATGCGCGATCGGATAATCCATGATGTAGCCATAGCCTCCATGGAGCTGCAGGCAGCGATGGGCGATATCAAAGGCCTTTTCGGTACACCAGTATTTGGCCATTGAAGCATCTTCATTGCTGAGTTCACCGGCGATCAGCTGCTCGATGCACTTGTCCACGTACACGCGGGCAATGCGGGTTTCCGTCTTGCATTCCACCACCGTGAACTTCGCCGTCTGGAAATCCACCAGTTTGCGGCCGAAGGCCTCGCGTTGCTTGATGTAGTCCGTGGTGGCCGCCACACAGGCTTCCATGCTCGCCACCGCGGAGATGGCGATGATGAGACGCTCACGCCCCAGCTGGTTCATGAGCTGGAAGAAACCCTGACCTTCCTGCCCGCCCAGCAGGTTCTGTACGGGAATGCGGCAATCCGTGAAGAAGAGCTCACAGGTGTCCTGGCCTTTCTGGCCGATCTTCTTCAGCGGCTTGCCCCGTCGAAAACCTTCCAGATCCCGGGTCTCCACGCACAGCAGGGAGATGCCCTTGGCCCGCTCGGCCGGGTTGGTCTTGCACACCAGCACGATCAGGTCGGCGTTGTAGCCGTTGGTGATGAAGGTCTTGGACCCGTTGACCACGTAATGATCGCCGTCACGCACCGCACGGGTTTTGACCGCTTGCAGATCCGAACCGGTGCCGGGCTCGGTCATGGCGATGGAAGTGATGATCTCTCCCCGCGCCATGGCTGGCAGGTACTTCTGCTTCTGGGCCTCGGTGCCATACACCACCAGATAGTGGGCGACGATGCTCTGGATGCCGGAGCCGAAGCTCGTGATGCCAGCCCGCATGAGTTCCTCGTAGACGATGGCATCGAAGCCGAAGTCGCAGCCACCACCGCCCCATTCGGCCGGAATGTCCGGGCACAGCAGGCCGACTTCGCCCGCCTTGAGCCAGGCGGACTTGTCGCAGTAGCCCTGCTCTATCCACTTTTCACGATGCGGCACAAATTCCGCTTCGATGAAACGTCGCACGGTAGTGCGATACAACTCGTGATCCGGGGACTCCCAGCCGTTCACTCGTGTCTTCATGTCCATCTGCTACCTCATGCTCATGTGCTGTGTGTATGGGGTGATCAGTCTCAAGCCGAATGCAGTCCGAATACGGAGACGCTGGCCACGTTGCGGAAAGGATGCCCGCCCAGATTGTGGGTGAGGCCCAGGCTCGGGTGCTTCAGTTGACGATCCCCGGCTCGCCCGAGCAGCTGCAGGTACATCTCGTAGGCCATGCGCAGCCCGCTTGCTCCGATGGGATGGCCGAAGCACTTCAGCCCCCCGTCGATCTGGCAGGGGATGGCACCATCCTTGTCGAAGACTCCGTCCATCACGTCCTTGATGGCGCCACCTTCGGGCGAAATACCGAGATCCTCCATCACCACCAGCTCGGTCACCGAGAAGCAGTCATGGACCTCCATCATGTTGATCTGCCGGCGGGGATCCGTGACCCCGGCCTCGGCATAGGCGCGCTGGGCCGCGACTCTCGTGGTGTGCAGGTAGCTGCCGTCCCACCCGGTATTGGACATCTCGAAGCCATTGCTGGGTGCGAGCTGCATGGCCTTGACCGTGACCATGTCCTTCAAGCCCATCTCGCGGGCCTTTTCCACGCTGGTGACGATCGCACAGGCCGCGCCATCACTGACGCCGCAGCAGTCCATGAGCCCGAGGGGGTAGGCGACCATCCCGGCGTTCAAGGCTTCCTCTTCGGTGATCGTCCGCCGCAGGTGAGCCTTGGGGTTGAGCGAGCCATTGGCGTGGCTTTTGACCGAGATATGAGCCATGGCGCGCTTGAGGTCTTGCATGTCCACCCGGTGCTTGGCGGCATAGGCGCTCGCCAGCTGGGCAAAGGCGCCCGGCGCAGTGGCATTGGGCAGCCAGAGGTCGTCAAAAGTGCCCTTCGTGCGCTCGGGCAGACCTGCGTAACCCGTGTCCTTGAGTTTTTCCACGCCCACTGCGAGTGCGATGTCGCAGGCGCCGGCAGCCACGGCGTACACCGCACCGCGCAAGGCCTCAGTGCCTGTGGCGCACATGTTCTCTACCCGGGTCACCGGGATGTTGTTCAGACGCAGGGACAGGCTGAGCGGCAGCGCCGACTTCCCGGCGCTCTGTTCCTGGTAGAAAAGGCCGAGCCAGGCCATCTCGATTTCGTCGCGGGTGATCCCTGCGTCCGCGAGCGCCTCCTTGAAGGCCTCGAGGATCAGTTCCTCCGGTCCACAGTCCCAGCGCTCGCCGAAACGGCTGCAGCCCATGCCGATGATGGCGACCTTGTCCCTGATGCCTTTGGCCATGATGCGGTACCTCGTTGCTGTTTCAGGCGCCGGAGAGCGGCGCGGGTTTCCAGAAATATCTTCTGAAGTGGCGCTTGGGGTCAAAGTCCTTGATCCGGAAAACCATCCGCACGCTGCTGCCCACCTTCACCTCACCCGGCGCGAAATCCGTGAATTCCAGCATACAGTTGGCGCCATCCGGAAACTCGACGTTGCCATAGATGTACGGCGGCAGCGGCGTGTAGGCCAGCCAGTCTTCGGTATAGGACTTCACGCGTCCCTGGAGTGCGGACAGGCTCTCGTCCTGCTGGGTCTCCATCTCGCCGCATTTCACGCAGACCTGGGAGCGAGGATATTGCAGTGTGTTGCAGCGGGTACAGCGCCCCCCCACCATGCCGGTAATGTCTTTGCGGCGCCGGTAGAAAGCGGACTGGGCGGTACGGTTGTCGCGCTCCGCCCGCAGCCCGAAGTCCACCTCGAGGCGGCTGCGCAGCGACAGGAACTGCGTGTAGGCGGGACAGACCCGGCGTTGTGCAATATAGGCGGCTGGACCGTGAGCGGACTGCACTTCGGCCAGCCGCGGTGTCGTTTCCAGCACCAGGGCGTCCGCACCCTGGCCGAACCCGATGACCAGAATCTTCTCGCCCGCCACGGCGGTCTCCAGCGCGTGCGCGAGCAGCAGCAGTGGTTGGGCCGTGCCACAGTCCCCGCAGTTGGCGAGCAAGGGATCGATGAACAGGTCAGGGTTGGCGCGGATGGCCTTGGCCACCCCTTTCGCCGTGGCGCTGGAGGCCGGAAACACCACCCGGTGGATTTCGCCGATGTCGAGGCCGGCCTCTGCGAGCGCCGCGGCGACTGCCTTCGGCACCAGCTTGTTGTAGCCCTCCTCGCGAATCCAGCGCTCTTCCAGCACATAGTCGTAATCGGTATCGGCAGCGCGGTACTGGTCGACCATGTCGTCGTGCCAGGAGGCAGCCCCCTTGATCAGTGCGATGGGCTCGCCCTGCCCCACCAGGAGTGCAGCGGCGCCATGACCGTAGTTCATCTCCTGCACGCTCGCAGGGCGGGCGTCGCGACAGTCGGCCGCCAGCAGCAAGGTGCTGCGGGGCCCCGGGTTATGCCCGAGACGGACGAGCGCACTGGTCGCCGCGCGGCGGCTGCCGGCGAGATCCTCGGTGGTCGTGCGCTCCGCGCACAGCAGTGCATCGGCCACCACACCACTGTTGCTGCGGTCCGCGAAGGGCAAGGTGGTTGAGGCAAGCTGAATCTGGTCGGGTCGTTCGGCAACTCCGCGCAGGCAGTCACGTGCGGCCTCCACGGCCAGCGTGATGCTGTCTTCGTCCCAGTTGGCGAAGGCGCGCTCGCCTTTCGCAAGTCCCTTGAGGGCAGGCGAGGCCCAGGCCATGGCCTCGGCGATGGCTTTGCGCGGAATGCGCAGGGTTGGCACATAGGCGCCAAAAGAGAGGATTCCGTAGGCCATGATGCTCCGTGTCTTGCTGGTGCCGGCGCGGCATGAGT
>VGUA01000020.1 GCA_016874535.1 Gammaproteobacteria bacterium | reverse complement strand
GCTCAGACCCGGGCTGGTGCTGGCCGGGCTGTTCCTGGTGACAGGTTTGTGGGCCGGCCATGGCGGCGCCACGCCCCCCATCGTCCAGAGCATGATTGCCCACGGAGCCCATGGCCTGGCCGCAGCGGCTTGGCTGGGAGGATTACCGTGCTGGATCTTCCTGCTCCGCTGCACGAGTCACGATGCCGGTGGAAACGCGCTGCTCGCCCATGCCACCGGACGCTTCTCGTCCTTCGCGGGCGGCATGATGCTGGTACTCGTTGCGAGCGGCGTGCTGGTGGCGGCGCGCCAGTTCGAGCGCTGGCCGGCCGTCTTCGGGACCCTGGCCGGTGCACTGTTGCTGACCAAGCTGACCTTGCTGCTGCTGGCACTGGGCTGTGCCTGGCGTTTGCGGGAACGCTATCTGCCGCTGCTCGATGGCCTCTCTGGCCCTGCTCCTCGGGAGGCGGCACTGCGCGTGGTGATGGTAGAGGTTCTCGCCGCAACCGGGGTGTTCGCATTGGGGCTTTATCTGTCGCGCACCACACCCGGCGCACATGAGCCGGTGGACTGGTGGTTGCCCTTCAGGATTGCACCGGAGGCTGCCTGGACCGATGCCCCCAGCCACTGGCCGACCGTGGCGGGTGTGGCCGTGCTGCTCATGGCGTTGCCCGCCTTGTGGGCGAAACGCTATCGGATCGCGTTGTGCTGTGTACTCGTCGGCGGCGGCGCCACGGCACATACGCTCTCCGTGCCAGCCTATCCGGAGACCTATCGGCAGCCTGCCGTCACCTACACTGCACGTTCAATCACGCGCGGGATGGCTCACTTCACGACGCAATGCGCGGGCTGTCACGGCACTGGTGCGCGTGGGCAGGAGCCTCCTTCGAGTACGAATGCACAGGCGATCATCGTGGCCCCTGACTTGAGCGAGCACACCGCCCTGCACACGGCGGGTGACATGTTCTGGTGGTTGAGCAACGGGATGCCGAGTGGCGCGATGCCCGGGTTCTCCGCCGTGCTGGATGAAGCTGCGCGCTGGGACCTGGTCAATTTTCTCCGCGCTTTTGCCGATGGGCACAGGGCGCGTGTGCTCTCGCCTCGCATCGCTCCGGGTCGACCCTGGTTGGGTGCTCCCAATTTCCATTACGAGACAGACGCCGGGGATGCGGCGGAACTGCGCGACCATCGCGAACAGAATCCGGTGTTGCTGGTGCTGGCGGATCCGGAGGAATCAATGGAACGTTTGCAGGAGCTCCAGGCGTTGCGTTCAGGCGAAGGCCTGGACGAGCTGGAGATTCTTCTGGTGCTTCGATCCGGGGCTTGTCGTGACCTCGATGCCGCACGCATCCAACTGCCCTGCATCATGCTGGGTGGTGAGGCTATCGCCGCAACCTATGCCTTGCTCGCGCGCACCCTGACTGTGCCCGGTGAGCGTACCGCCCTCACGCCCGGGTTCTCGCATGCGGAGTTCCTGATTGATCGTTTCGGTTTCCTGCGGGCGCGCTGGATCGCTGGGCGCGAGGAGCCATCCTGGAACGCCTCGCGACTGAAAGAACAGGTCGCCATGCTGGCTGGCGAGCCAAGGATCCTTGCATCACCGGACGAGCACGTGCACTGAGGTGATCAAGGACCCAGTCCCAGCTCCTCGCGCACCTGTCGTGCTGCGGCCGAGAGCGCCTGGAGTTTGCCAAAGGCAGCTTCACGGGTGAGATATTTGAGGCCGCAATCGGGCGCTGGCATGAGCCGGTCCGGCGAGACATGAGGCAGGGCGCGTCTGATGCGCTGAGCGAGGGTGTCCACGGATTCCACTTCATTGGTGGAGAGATCCACCACGCCGAGAATGATGGTCTTGTTGGCGAGATCCTCCAGCACCCCCAGATCAAGATGGGGCTGCGCGGCCTCGATGGAGATCTGATCGACCACGCAGTCGGCCAGTCGGGACAGGAAGGCATACGCCTTGGGTTTCTGCGCTGACATCACGAACCCGTAACCGAAGCAGAGATGCACGGCCGTGGTCGACCTGATCCCTTCCAGCGCGCGATTGATGGCCTCGATGCCATAGCGATTCGCGCCGTCGGCATCGCTGCGCAGCCAGGGCTCATCGAGCTGGATCACGTCTGCGCCGGCAGCTTCCAGATCCCGCGCTTCCTGGTTCACGACCTCGGCATAGGCCATGGCCAGGGACTCTTCGTCCGGATAAAACTCATTGAAGGCCTGCTTGCTCAGCGTGAATGGTCCCGGCAGCGTGATCTTCACACCGCGATTGGTGTTGGCCTTGAGAAAAAGCAGATCTGCCACTTCCACCGGACCCGGCCGCGTAAGCGCTCCAGTGACCCGCGGCACTGGAATCTCGAAGGATTCGACCTTGCGGATGAACGGGCGTGAGAGATCGATGCCGCTGAGTGAAGTGCCAAAACGATTGGAGTAGCTCTCCCGGCGAATCTCGCCATCGGTGATGATGTCGATGCCGGCGCGTTCCTGATCACGAATGGCGAGGCGGGTCGCATCATCCTGTGCTTCCTGCAGCAGTGAGGGAGCCACGCGCCAGATCTCAGGCGCATGGATACGCGGAACCAGCTTGGCTTTGAGGATGTCCTGATCCACCAGCCAGGCCGGCTGCGGATAGCTGCCCACCACTGTGGTCAGCAGTGGCTTGGATGGTTTCGATGCGGTCATGGCAAGTACGCTCTCCGATTGCAGGGTCCGAGTGTAGGGTGGCCAGCCGGACGCAGCCAGTCGCCAATGGCGACGCGTCCAGGCAGGCGATGGTGTGCTGACCTTTACCGGGTGCGTCCGGACGCCTGGCGAGCCCGTGGCCTCATCCAGGCATCACCCTTATACTTGCGCCGCTTCGGAGTCTCGGGGGGTGCAATTTTGAGTTCGTCGCGACGTCTGTTGCTGTTGATTGCAGCCGTCACCCTCTTGCCCGCCTTGCAGGCCGCACCCGTTGGCCTCCCCGTGAATCCGCTGGTGCCGGGGCTTTCCGCATCCACCATCAGTTCGCCGTCCGCTCCGGTCGAGACTGCGCCTGAACCCACGCCAGTCCCGATCGCGGAACCTGCGCCCGCGCCAACCCCTGCGGCAACGCCCTCGACGCAAGCCGTGGCACCGGCACCTGCTGCGCGTGTGCCGCAGGCGGCCGTCGCGATACCGCCGCCGCCGCGCACCCCACGGCCCGTCGTTCCCACCCCGCCACCCTCGCGCCGGCCTCAAGCCGTTGCAGTGCAGGCGCCTCCATCCGTGCCCGAGCCACGAATTTCGCAGGCGGCGGCGGTCAAGGCCGCGTCGGCGGAAGCCGCGCGACTGAACCTGAAATCCGCCTCCCTGCTGGTGCTCGAGCAGCCTCGCGCCAAGGTGCTCGTAGCGCGTGAGCCTGAGAAAGTGATGCCCATCGCATCGATCACCAAGCTGATGACCGCGATGGTCGTGCTCGATGCCAAACTGGACATGGGCGAGACACTCTCCATCGCGGACGCGGATGTCGACCGGGTGAAGATGTCGGGCTCGCGCTTGCAGGTCGGCACCCGGCTCTCACGCCGGGAAATGCTTCATCTGGCACTGATGTCCTCTGAGAATCGTGCGGCATCCGCTTTGGCCCGGCACTACCCGGGCGGCAAAACCGCCTTCATCCGGGCGATGAATGCCAAGGCTCACGCCCTCGGCATGCGCAAGACGCATTTTGTGGATTCCACCGGGCTCAGCCAGAAGAATGTCTCCACCGCGATGGATCTGGCCAAGATGGTGAGTGCCGCCCATCAATATGCTTCCATCCGCGAGTTCACGACCGCAGACCGTCATGTGATCAAGGCCAACCGCGGCGGCAGCCTTACCTACCTCAACAGCAATCGACTGCTACAGACCCGCAGCCGCGACTGGAACATCGGTGTATCCAAGACCGGCTACACCTCCGAAGCCGGGCGTTGCCTCGTGATGCACGCCAGGATAGGCGCCAAGCCGGTGATCGTGGTGCTGCTGAATTCCTGGGGCAAGCTGACGCCCATAGGCGATGCCAACCGCATCAAGCGCTGGGTCGAGGTCCACGGCTGAGAGTGGTCGCGCCCTGCGCGTGCAGGGACGTTCGTACCCCGCAGGTCTCAATCGTAATAGAACTGGTTGAGGCGCCAGCCGTCCGTCTTGCGTCGATAGGTGAACATCAGGCGCAACTGACCATCCGGGCACTGCAGCAGGTAGTTGTAGCGCCCGAACGAGGACATGAAGCGATCCAGCCCCGTGAATTCCGCTTCCGTCGGCGCGCCGAGGGTCGCCATGTGCCCGGGAAAGCTCGACTTCATGCGCGTCAGGTTTTCCTGCACTCTCGGATCGTCCAGATGTGACTCACGGACTGCGAGGGCCAGCGCTGCCTCGGGGCCGGACTGCCGCAGGGTCTGCACGATGAGATCCGCGCCGCGGCGTGCATCGGCAAGGCTGCGATAGGGTGCCTCCGCGCCGGCATCCACGTTGCAGGCAATGAGCCCCGCAAGCAGGGAGCTCAACCATACGAGCGCTCCTCGCGGACGGGGCCTGCCGCGACTGCCGAATCTGCAATTGACCGGACGCATCGTTGCATCATACCCGTTGTGCCCCGGTTGCACTGCCAGCGCCCTGCACTGACACTGGCCGGGGAGCCCCACCTGCGAGTGGCTGACAGGGAACAAGGCATGCAGAAGACTCAGCAGATCAATCTCGGCTACACCATTCTCGCCATTGCGCTGATCCTGCTGTTCCAGACCTGGCTGGCCGAGCATGGTGCCACGGAGCAGATTGCCTACGGCGAGTTTGAGCGCTTGCTGGAGCAGGGCGAGATCAGCGAAGTCCGGGTCTCAGAGCGCTTTCTCGAAGGTCGCCTGCGCAATCCACGTCCGGGTGGGCAGTCGCGCTTCGTCACCACCAGGGTGGAGCCCGGTTTCGCAGCCCATCTCAAGCAGTATGGTGTGGAATTCGCGGGTGTCATCGAAAGCACCTTGCTGCGCGATGTGCTGTCGTGGATTCTGCCGGTGGTGGTTTTCTTCGGCATCTGGATGTTCGCCATCCGGCGCATGGCCGAGCGGCAGGGTCTCGGTGGCATGATGTCCATCGGCAAGTCCCGCGCCAAGGTTTACGTCGAGCGTTCCACCGGCGTGACCTTTGACGACGTGGCAGGCGTGGATGAAGCCAAGGCGGAATTGCAGGAGATCGTGAACTTCCTGCGCGAGCCCAAGCGCCATGGTCGTCTTGGCGCGAGAATCCCCAAGGGTGTGTTGCTGGTTGGTCCACCGGGTACCGGCAAGACCTTGCTGGCGCGCGCGGTGGCGGGTCAGGCTGGTGTGCCATTCTTTTCCATCTCGGGTTCCGAGTTTGTGGAGATGTTCGTCGGTGTGGGTGCGGCCCGCGTGCGAGATCTCTTCGAGCAGGCATGGCTCGCGGCTCCCAGTATCATCTTCATCGACGAGCTCGATGCACTCGGACGGGCCCGTGGCTTCGGCCAGTTCGGCGGTGGACATGACGAGAAGGAGCAGACCCTCAACCAGCTCCTTTCGGAGCTTGATGGCTTTGATCCGAGCACCGGCATCGTGCTGCTCGCGGCGACCAATCGACCCGAGATCCTCGATCCGGCACTGACACGTGCCGGACGTTTTGATCGACAGGTACTGGTTGACCGTCCGGATCGAGTGGGTCGGGTCCAGATACTGAAGGTCCATGTGCGCAAGGTGACGCTCGATCCGGCCGTGATACTCGACGAGGTCGCGGCGCTCACCCCGGGTTTCACCGGCGCTGATCTCGCGAATCTCGTGAACGAAGCAGCCCTCATCGCCACCCGCGGCGATGCGGCCCAGGTGACGATGTCGCATTTCACCGCGGCAGTGGAGCGTGTGGTTGCCGGCTTGGAACGCCATTCCAGGGTCATGAATGCCGAGGAGCGTCGGGCGGTCGCCGTACACGAGACAGGCCATGCACTGGTCGCCTGCTCTTTGCCGGGCATGGATCCGGTGCACAAGGTTTCGATCATCCCGCGTGGCATCGGCGCACTCGGCTACACCATCCAGCGCCCCACCGAAGATCGCTTCCTCATGTCCAGACAGAACCTGAAGGACAAGATGGCCGTGCTCATGGGCGGCCGAGCTGCGGAGGCGTTGGTGTTTGGTGAGGTCTCCACCGGTGCAGCAGATGATCTCGACAAGATCACTGAAATCGCACGCCACATGGTGATGCGCTATGGCATGGCCGACGAGGTGGGGCAGGTGGTGTACGACGAGGCACAACCCCATTTCCTGGGCGAGGGCCTGGCCCAGGGCCCCATCCTGCGCGAGCACAGCGAAGCCACGGGGCGCGAGATCGATCTCGCGGTGAAAGGTCTGGTGGATGAGGCTTTCCGGCGTGCGCGAGAGATTCTCACGGCACGCAGGCCGGAACTCGAGGCTTGCGCGGAGCTGCTGCTCACGAAGGAGACGCTCAATGCCGATGAGCTCCCCTTCGTGCGCCAGCAGCACTGATTCAGGGCGACGCTTCTCCGCGCAAGGGCACACCCAGCCCGGTCAGGTTGTCGACCATGTCCCTGCCTGCGGAGAGCGGACTCACGTCCTTGTCCACCACAAGAATCTTGCCATCGGGTCCGATGTAGAACGTTTCACGCCGGGCGAACATTCCCATCATCAGCACCTCATAGGCCTGGGCGGCGGTTTTCTCCGGATCCGCGAGGATCGGAAAATCTGCCTGATTGGCCTCGGCAAAGCGTCGGTTGGTGTCGGCATCGTCCGTGCTCGCCATGAACAGGACGATGTCGAAGCGTCCGAGTGCCTGACCGCTCTCACGGAGCGATTTGCATTCGGCCGTTCAACCGCCGGTGAAGGCCTTGGGGAACCAGGCAAGCACCACATGCTTGCCGCGATAAGCGGACAGGGTGTGCGTCTTGCCATCGGAACCCATCAGGGCAAAGTCTGGCGCGGGATCCCCCGCCACCAGCTCGCGCGCCGAAGTCTCCGGTGGCAGTGCACCGATGAGCAGAAACAGGAAACACCAACGCCACATGGAATTCGCCTCGGTCCGGAGGGGAGGCCCAGTGTAGCGCGGGTCGGCCGGGATGCGGCTGCCATGGGGAGGGGATAACAGTCCGGGGGTGCTGGATCGCGCGTCGCTCTTCATCGATCATGGCGGGGCCGCCGAAGCAGGGCGATGAAATCCACAAGGAGCAGAAGGTATGAATGCCTGGGAAATCCAGAATGCCGGAGGTATCTCGAGTCTTGCCGCGGTGACCCGCCCTTCACCCCGGCCCGGCCCCTGGGAGATTGTGGTGCGCGTTCGGGCGGTGTCGCTCAACTACCGTGATCTGCTGCATGTGCAGGGCTTTGCGGATACCGACCGCTGGCCCCTGGTGCCCTGTTCCGACGGCGCGGGCGAGGTACTGGCCGTCGGAGAGCGCGTGACCCGCTTCAAGGTGGGCGATGCCGTCGCCGGCACCTTCTTCCAGCGCTGGATTGCGGGCGAAATGAACGAGATGGTCATGGAGTCCGCACTGGGCGGTCGCGAGCAGGGCATGTTGTGCCGCGAAGTCTGCCTGCACGAGGACGGGGCTGTCGCCATTCCGGCCGGATGGACTTTTGCGCAGGCTGCGACCCTGCCCTGTGCAGCCTTGACGGCGTGGCATGCGCTGGTGACGCGTGGACATCTGGCGGCGGCGGAAACCGTGCTCGCACTGGGTACGGGAGGCGTTGCCCTGTACACGCTGCAGATCGCGAAGATGCATGGCGCACGCGTGATCATCACTTCGGGCAGCGACGAGAAGCTGGCCCGTGCCAAGGCTCTCGGGGCTGATTACACGATCAACTACCGCACCCATCCGGACTGGGACGAGAAGGTCCTCGAAATCACTGGCGGACGCGGCGTGGATCATGTCGTGGAACTTGGTGGCGCCGGCACCCTGGAAAAATCCTGCCTCGCCGCGCGTTATGGCGGCAAGGTATGGCTCATCGGCGTGCTGACCGGCTTTGCAGGCACCGCCAATCCACTGCACATACTGCGCAAGAGCCTCACCCTGCAAGGGATCTATGTCGGCAGTCGCGAGATGTTCGAGGCCATGAATGCCGCGTTCTCGGTCAATGGCCTGCAGCCGGTGATTGATCGGGTGTTCCCCTTCGCCGAGGCACGCGAAGCCTTCCAGTGCATGCAGGATGCAGGACACTTCGGCAAGCTGGTCGTCACGGTTGATTGAACACCACGCCTCTTGCGAGCTTGAGTTTCACAGGATGCCCTCAAAGCCATCATGAGTCAGTTGCCCGAGAATTTCCTGCTCACGGCCGCATTGCCTCTGCGGGTGGCGATCACGTTGCCGGCTGGACCACTCATCGTGCCGCTCTGGTTCGAGTATCGGGACGGAATTTTCTGGTGTGCGTCCCAGGCGGATTCAGTCTGCGTGCGTGCCCTGCAGGCCGAGCCCGGCTGTGCCTTCGATCTCTCCACCAATGACATGCCTTACCGCGGCCTGAGAGGGCGCGGGGTTGCCACCTGTCATCCCGAACAAGGTGCCGCGCAACTGGAACGTCTGCTGCTGCGCTACCTCGGCAGTCTGGACGCGCCACTGGCACGGCGGCTGCGCCGCAAGGATGCCACCGAGATGGCGATCGCCATCACGCCGCACTGGGTGCGGGGCTGGGACTTCACCGAGCGCATGCGCGACAGCTTGCCGCGTTGAGTCCCGTCAGCTCCGGCGTCACGGGGATGCTGCCGTTTCTCGATGCTTCATCGGTCGCCGTGGTCATCGGCGCCAGCGGTGGTATCGGTGCGGCACTCGTCTCCGCACTGCGCCAGCATACGGCGGTCGGCAGCATCCTCGCGACCGGCCATGCACACCAGCCAGCCGCCATGCCCGGAGTCGAGACCTCGACCCTCGATATCCTCGATGAGGAGGCGCTGGCCGCCCTGGCCGCACGCGCGAGTGCCGTCGGTCCTGTACGGTTGGTGCTGGTGGCGTCGGGCGTGCTGCATACCCCATCGGGTGTTGCCCCTGAAAAATCGTGGCGCTCGCTTGATCTTGGGGCGCTGCAGGAAATCTTCACGGTCAATACCTTTGGTCCTGCCCTGGTCGGCAAGCATTTCCTGCCGCAGCTCTCACGCCAGGGACGCGCAATCTTCGCTGCACTTTCCGCCCGGGTGGGCAGTATCGAAGACAACCGGCTGGGTGGCTGGCACGCCTATCGCGCCTCCAAGGCGGCCTTGAACATGCTGCTCAGAAATTTTTCCATCGAGCTTGCGCGGCGCGCACCCGAGGCGCTTTGCGTGGGTCTGCATCCCGGCACGGTGGACACTGCGTTGTCCGCCCCCTTCCAGCGCGCGGTCAGGCCTGAAAAGCTGTTCAGTCCGGCTGAGGCAGCGCTCCATCTGCTGAAGGTTCTGGACGGTCTCGCGCCCGCCGACAGCGGGGACGTTTTTGCCTGGGACGGCCAGAGGATCCCGGCCTGAACCGCAAGCCCGCACCGGCCGCGTCCGGTAACACGCTGGTACTTGTACTGGGTGATCAGTTGAGCCTCTCGCTGTCCGCGCTCGCGGCCAGCGATCCCGCGAGCACGTGCGTGCTGATGTGCGAGGTCATGGCCGAGGCGAGCCATGTGCCACACCATCGCAAGAAAATCAGCTTCCTCTTCTCCGCCATGCGCCACTTCGCAGCCTCGCTGGCTGACCATGGCTGGCAGGTCACCTATGTGCGGCTGGATGATCCGGCCAATCGCGGCAGTCTGGAAGAGGAAGTCGCGCGCTTCCTTGAAGGCATGCCCTGCGGGCGGATCACCCTCACCGAGCCCGGCGAATGGCGGCTGCGCGAAGCCATGCAGGGTTGGCAGACGCGCTTCGGGATCCCGGTCGAGATGCTGGAAGACACCCGCTTCCTCTGTTCGCACGCACGCTTCGACGCCTGGGCCGAGGGCCGGCGACAGCTGCGCATGGAATATTTCTATCGCGAGATGCGTCGGCATACCGGACTGCTCATGGACGGTGATCAACCGGCTGGAGGTCGCTGGAATTTCGATGCGGAGAACCGCAAGCCTGCGACGGTGGATGCGGTGTTCGTCGAGCCGCTGAGATTTCCACCCGATCCCGTCACGCAGGAGGTGATCGCGCTGGTCGAGGCGCGCTTCCCCCATCATATGGGCGCTGCGATGCCGTTCTGGTTCGGGGTGACGGCAGAGCAGGCCAGAGAGGCCTTCCAGTCCTTCCTGGAGCATGGAATGGCGGGCTTCGGTGATACCCAGGACGCAATGCTGTCGAATGCGCGCTTCCTGAATCATGCCGTGATCTCGCATTACCTGAATGCGGGCCTGCTGGACCCGCTCGAAGTGTGCCGCGCTGCCGAGCAGGCCTGGCAAGACGGGCGCGCGCCGCTCAATGCGGTCGAGGGCTTCATTCGCCAGATCATCGGCTGGCGTGAATACGTGCGCGGCATCTATTGGCGGGAGATGCCCGCGTATGTTTCGCAGAACTTCTTCGATGCGACGCGCCCGCTGCCGGCCTTCTACTGGACTGGCGAGACCTCCATGGCGTGCCTGCGCGCAGCCATCACCCAGACCATCGAGGAAGCCTATGCACATCACATCCAGCGCCTCATGGTCACCGGCACCTTTGCGCTGCTGGCGGGTATCAGCCCGCAGGCTTTGCATGAGTGGTATCTCGCCGTCTATGCGGATGCGTATGAGTGGGTGGAACTGCCGAATACGCTCGGCATGAGCCAGTTCGCGGATGGCGGCCTGCTTGCTTCCAAGCCTTATGCGGCAAGTGGTGCCTACATCAACCGCATGTCGGACTACTGTAAGGGTTGCCACTACAAGGTGAATGAAAAAACGGGACCGAAGGCCTGCCCGTTCAATGCCCTGTACTGGGATTTTCTTGCCCGACATGCCGACAAGCTGCGAGGCAATCCGCGCATGGCCCAGATGTACCGGGTGTGGGAGCGTTTTTCTCCGGAGGTTCAAGCAGCCTTTCGGGCGAGTGCAGGCGCGTTTCTGCAGGATCTGGCCTGATTCCCGTCGCATTGGCAGTGTATTCCGCGAAGCCGGGTGCTGTGCTACCGTGCGGCCCCTCGTCCATACCGACTCCGGAAAGCGCCCTCTGATGCAAACCCTCCGCGCGCGAGCCTGCGTGATTCTCGTGGCGTGCTTGCTGTTGAATGATCCCGCTCTGGCTGAGCAGCCGTGGCGGCTCAGGGATGCGCTCGCGCTGCCGGCCTGGGTGAAGCTCGATGTTCAGCACAGGCTGCGCTACGAGAGCCTCGACGGGCAGTATCGCGCGGGCGGAGAGGGAGGCGACCAGCAACTCGCCTTGCAGACCCTCGCCCACCTTCGGCTGGGAAGCCCGACACTCAAGCTGGGCCTGGAGATGCTGGACGCGCGCGTGTTTCTGGATGACGCCGCCTCCACGCTCGATCCCGGCATGGTCAACAGTGCTGAACTGCTGCAGGGCTACATCGAATGGCAGCCCGACACGGGGGCCGCGCAAGGAGCGATGATCGTCAAGGCCGGGCGGCAGACCATTGACTACGGCACCCGTCGCCTGATTGCCCGCAACCGTTTCCGCAACACGGTGAATGCCTTCAACGGCCTCGGTGTGCGCTTTACCAGCGCAGCGGGTCACGAAAGCGAGGCCTTCGTGGTGGTGCCGGTGATCCGTTTGCCGACTGCACGTACGCGACTTCAAAACAATGAGGCATCTTTCGACGAAGAAGATTTCGGCACGGTGCTGTGGCTGGCCTCCTGGCGTAGTGCGCCTGGCCCTGTGCGGTTGGAGGCTTATCTCATCGGTCTTAACGAGACCGATGGCGTGTTCGATACGCGCAACCGCCGCTTGCAGACCCCGGGCCTGCGTCTGTTCCGTGAGCCGGCCCCCGGGCGGATTGATTTCCAGCTCGAACTGGTGCAGCAATTAGGTGAGGTGCGAGGGAGTACCGCGAGTACCGATCGCGCCGATCTCGACCACCATGCGCACTACGAATCCCTGCATCTGGGATATACCTTTGAGGCACCCTGGTCGCCACGCGCGATTGCGATGTTTGATTACGCGCGCGGCGATGAGGATCCGACGGATGACGACAACCAGCGCTTCGATACGCTCTACGGTGCGCGTCGTTTCGAATATGGTCCCTCAGGTATCTTCGGCCCCTTTCTCCGCACCAACATGTTGACGCCGGGGTGGCGCCTGAACGTGACGCCGCGCGAGAATCTCCAGGCCTTCATTGGTCACCGTGCCTACTGGCTGGCATCGGACCGTGACATCTGGCTGGCGGCAAACCTGCGGGACACCACCGGTCAGTCGGGCAGCTTCATTGGCCACCAGCTCGAGGCCTGCGTGACCTGGCAGCTCATTCCAGACACCCTCGCGCTGGAAGCGGGAGGTGCCTGGTTGAGCGAAGGCGAGTTTCGCGAGGCTGAGCAGGGCAGGGGGGATCCGGGAGCGTCCAGTTATCTCTACACCCAGTTTACGCTCAGCTATTGAGCCAATCAGGGCGTCTGGTATTCGCGCGGATACTGGATGAATTCGAACAGGATGCCGAGGATTGAGCGCGGATGAGAGAAGGCGAAGCGCACCTCCTCCGAGAACCGTCGCCCCGCGAAATCCACGAAATCGAGGTTGAGCGCGCGCGGTTTCTCGTCCACGAACTGCACCGACTTGCGGCCCAGGTGAGCCATCGTCTCCTCGATGTCATCGACGGCAAAAGCGATGTGATGCAGGCCCTCGCCCCGCTTGTTTAAAAAGTCGGCGATGACGCCGGTGTCCCCGGTGGGCGCCATCACTTCAAAATCCACTTTTCCCACGCGGCACATGCGATATCGCATGCCGTACGCCGGTACCTCGATCTCCGGGCCTATGCTCGCCGAGAACAGCTCGGCAAAAAGTGTGGTGGCTTGCTCCAGATCGCGCACTGCGATGCCGACTTCGGTGATTCTTCGGATGTCCATGCAGACTCCCTGGTTGATGGGTTCAGCCGTCATCGTGGTATGCGGCCACCACGCGGCGAAAATCCTTGGCGTTGTATGAGACGACGAGTTCGTCGACGATGTGGATGAGACGATGGCTGCTTGTGTGGGGCGTGCGTGATCTCCGCTTGCAAGGATAGAAGCCCAGTCTCACCCAAAATGTCTTGAGTGTGAATGCAGGAGAACGCTGTCATGACCCATCACACTACGCTCTGTGAGCTCGATGCCCGCGGGGTGGCAACCGTGACCCTCAATCGCCCCGAGGTGAACAATGCCTACAACGGCGAGATGCTGCAGTCGCTGCTTGATGCCTTTGCCGCGCTTGATCGTGAAGCCGGCCTGCGTCTGGTGGTGCTGCGTGGCAATGGGCCCCATTTCCAGGCCGGCGCGGATCTGACCTGGCTGCTGGACGTCTCGGCAAGAGACCCGGAATTCAACCTCGAAGCCTCACGCCTGACTGCACAGGTGGTCCGTGGCCTGAACGAGTTCCGTGTGCCCACGCTCGCGCTCATTCATGGCTTCTGCATCGGGGGAGGCACGGGCGTGGCTGCGGCCTGTGATGTGGTGATTGCAGAGCAAAGCGCGAAATTCGCGATAAGTGAGGCGCGCTGGGGTTTGATGGCCAGCGTGATCTTTCCCCAGCTCAATGCCGCAATCGGCGAGCGTCAGGCGCGGCGGTATGCGGTGACCTGTGAACGCTTCAATGCGGAGGAAGCGCGGCGGATCGGGCTGGTACATGAAGTGTGCGTGCCCGGCGGCCTTGATGCCGCTGCGAGTCCCGTGATCGAGGGTATCCTGATGGCCGGGCCGGAGGCCGTGGCGGGCACCAAGCGCGGCCTCATGGCATGCGCGGGCTCGATCATGGAAGAGGAGAAGTTCTCGGCTCTGGTGGCGAGCCATTCAGCGAAACGACAGTCGCGAGAGGCTGCCGAGGGTCTCAGAAGTTTTGTGGAGAAACGGAATCCGGCGTGGTTTCCGGCAACCTGAGCCGGGCGGGGACGTCACAGGGCGATCCTCCGCCCCGTGACGTCAACAAGGCCTGATCAGGGCTGCACGGCGAGGGCCGTCGCAGCGGGTGACGACTGTCCTTGTGAGCCACTCGCCGTACGCGCGGCAAGATCGGCCCGCGCCCAGGTTTTGGCCAGTCGCGCCGCCACCGTCTCCGCCATGGTCTCTTTCTTCTGCACTTTGAGAGCCTTCAAAAGCCCCGTCAGCGCCCAACCATTGTCGGGATTCCGGCGCAGATCCTGCCAGAAGACGGTTTCGGCCTCCGCCGGCCGGTTGGCGGCGAGCAGGATGTTGCCCAGCGCATGACGCGGCGGGAACGCCCATTCCGCAGGCTCGGTGTAGGCCAGTGATTCCTCGAAGCGCACCGCGAGTTCAAGCTGTGCCACCGCATCGTCATATCGACCCTCTGCAGCCGCAATCGCACCCGTCAGGCTGGGCACGGCGATATTCAGAATCGATCGGCCGGTGTTCTGGGAGAAGAGATTCCCATCGAGCGCCGGGTTCTGCATGACTTTCTCGAGCGCTGCCAGTTCTGCCTTGGCCTCCGCAAGTTTGCCCTTGCCAAGCAAGGCCTCGCCGCGCGCGTAGTGCCAGGCGCCGTTCAAGAAGGCGGAGGAGGCCGGCGGCGCAGGCTCCTTCAGCATGTCGTCCCAGCGCCCGAAGCGGACATGCGTCCAGTAGGGCACCACGCGGAAGGCTGCCAGCATCGGCATGGCCTCCAGCGTGGCGTCATCGATCTTGGTGCCCACCTTGCGCGCGGCCTCCAGCGCAAGCGCGTGCTGCCCGTCATACATCGCCGCAAACCACAGGAAGTGGATGTTGTGCGGGTAATAGGCCATGGGATAGAGGCCTTGGGCTCGGCACTGGGTGATGTAGTCTTCGTCCGCCTCGATCGCGAGCTGGTTGCTCTTGATGGCATCCGCGTAACGGCCCACACGCTGATAGATATGGGACGGCATGTGCACCATGTGGCCCGCCGCAGGCATCAAGGTCAGCAGGGTGTCGGCGGACTTCTCTGCGCGCGCCGGGGTCGGAGTGGGTTCGAGCAGGTGGATGTGCAGATGCAGGGCCCCGGGATGCTTGGGATCACGCCGCAACACGTCTTCCGTGAGGGCGACGATTTCGGCCGTGCCCTCGTGCGGCTGGCCATCAGGCATCCAGTAGCCCCACGGGCGCAGATCCATCATTGATTCCACATACAAGGTGGCAATGTCGAGATCTTCCGGGAACTGCGCATGCACCTTGCGCATGGCCTCGGCATAAGCCTTGTCGTTGGTCTTGCGTGCGCTCGCATCTCCTGAATAGCGCACCGCGAGGGCTGCGATCAGTGCCTGTTCCCGTGGGCTCGTCTTGCCCGCGAGCGCCTGCGCCTTGCGCAACATCTCCAGCGCATGGGGTTCTTCATTGGGCGCCATCATGGCGTTGATGTTCGGACCTAGCACCAGGGCTTGTCCCCAGTAGGCCATCGCCACGTTCGGGTCCAGCCTCGCCGCTTCGCGGAAGGCGCGACGCGCTTCACCGTGATTGAAGGCATAGGCGAGATTGAGACCCTGATTGATGAACTTCTGGGCCTCGGCATTGCCGGTGGTCACCGGGAAGGTGTGGCTTCCGAGATTCTGCAGACGCGGCGCCAGCTCGCCCTTGGGGCCGGGCTGCTGGGCAGCCGGGGCATCCTCATAGTGCTTGTGGGTGGTCGTGTGGATGGTCTCGGCCGCCATCAGGTTGGGACTGAGGGCGCCAAGCAGGACGCCAAGCCCTGTTCCCAAGGCGTGGAGGGGGTTCTTCATGCGGCGATTCCTTCTCTGTGCGCAGGCGTGGTGCCGGGCTGGTGTTGCAGGAATACCCCCGAGAGTATAACTCCCGAGGGTATCCCTTCAAGTCATCTCGCGAAAGGTGCGGTGTCGAAGTGATCCCGCCATTCGCTCACCTTGCCGTCACGAATCTTCATGATCCCCATGAGCGGAATGGTGAGCAGGGTGGTCCCCTGCGCATCCTTGAGGTAATCGATGCGCTCGGTGAGCACCGCGTCACCCGCCACCGCAATGGAGAGGATGTCCATGTCGATGGCAACGAACGGTACCTGCTGCGAGAAACCGGCAAAGAACGCCAGCGCCTCGTCCGGCCCTGAGGTGCGGGAAAGGCCGACGTTTTCATAGGCACAATCCGCAGTCATGTACTCCCGGAATGAGCGCTCGAAATTACCGGGGATGACCCAGCTCGCCATGAAAGCGCGCGCAGTCTCGAGTGTATCCATGCGACCTCCGTCAGTTTGGTGCCCGCTGCTCAGGCAAAGTGGGGCATGATTTCCTTGGCAAACTGATCCACCACTTCGCGTGTCGGCCGAATTGGCTGCACCGCCACCTGATGCACGCCGGCATCCCGCATCGCGTCGATCATCCCAAGTACTTCCTTGCGGGTTCCGGTGAGCGTGGTGGCCTGGATGATCTTCTTGGACATCAAGGCCTCGTGCTCGTCCCGCAGGTGCTGCAGATAGCCCTCGTAGAGCTTGAGATGCCGGGTCTCGATCGGCGCATCAGGCTCGCGGTAGACGTCAGTGAAGCCCATCAGATCATCGCGCAGGGAGCCCGGTATGGCGGAAGGATCCTTGATGCAGGAGAGCGCGAAGATGTTGCTGGATGACGCCACCATCGGGCCGACCGCCTCGCGCACGGCGCGGGTTTCGATCTGCTCTTCCGAATCCGTGAGGTAGAACGCGGTCATCGAGAGGATGTAGATCTTGTCCGGATCGCGGCCGGCTTCTTCCGCACCCTTGCGCACGTTGGCGATCATCCATTTCACGAGATCGGGATGCACCGCGCCGAAGAGAATCACCCCATCCGCAATCTTGCCTGCAAGCTGGGCGACCTTGGGGCCGCTCGCGGCGAGATAAATCGGAATCCTGTCCTTGAGATTGATATAGCCCATGTTCGGGTTCAGAAACTTGATCTTGCGATGACGATCGCCTTCCGCGTAATCGGTGATCTTGCCGTCAAAGAGTTCACGGCACACGCGGACGTGTTCCTCGAGCTCGGATACCTTGGCGGCCGGCATGCCGAGTGTGCGCCGCGTGGTATTGCCGGTGCCGATGCCCATGATGGCGCGGCCCGGCGCGATTTCGTTGATGGTGGCCATACCGCAGGCCGACAGCGGCGCAATGCGTGAGGCGGGATTGGTGACGCCGGGACCGATCTTGATCCGGCTGGTGCGATCCGCGCACAAGGCCATGGCAGCGTAAACCTCGCTGCCGAGCATCTGGCTGTCGTACAGCCAAGCATGCGAGAAGCCATGATCCTCTGCGTACTTCACATCCTTGTGGATGTGGATATCACCCATGAAGACAAAGCCGAAATCCATCGTAAACCTCCCCTCGTGCTTTTTTGTGTAACGGCAGGTCAGCCGTAACGCGGCCCCCCACCGGGATGTTAGAGGGGCTTTGCTTGGCCTGTAAACGCTGACTGGAATGGTCTGCCGGGATCGCCGGCGTGCTGCACTGCAGAGATCTTCCGGCGCAACACAGGAACTGCTGCAACTGCGCTACAGGTAGTCATTGCCGCGTCATCATCACGCCTTCATTGAATATGCTTGCGGGGCGACCGGCGGCGTCAAGATCACCAAAGGTGAACACGGTGAACCTGCGTTCGGCACCGTTCTCCCGCAGCGTCAGCGTGTACTCGTCAAATTCGTAAGTGCCTGCGGCTGCGGCGGAGGCCCCCGTGGTGACCTGAGAGGTGGTGCCTGAAGTGACTGCAACGACTCCAACGCCGCGCGTATAGGTTCCATCGCGCCGAAAGTTCAGGGTGTTGGAGGACGAAGTGCCGCCACCAATTGAGGCTCCTCCTTCGTAGCTCCCATCCATGCGCCATCCACGCTGGAATCCCGCCCGACGCGAGGCAAAGCCGCTGTCGATGGTGATGCCCTTGTCGTGCCCCTCGTATCTGGAGCGAGTGACTCTCCCGCGCTCTGCCCATGCCATGACCAACTCGTTGCCCTCGATCCAGTAGCTTCCGTCGTGCCGGGTGGCTGCCGGTTGTGCGGCCAGAGTACGGAGGTCCACGCCGGCCGCGGGAGACTTGAAGAAACGGCCATTGGAAGTGAAGAAATAGGATTCGTGATTCAGCGAGATCCCTCCGTTGGCGAACATGTAAGTGCGTTGTACGGAGAACGCGCCCTCGATCGGGGTCCTGGCGCCGCGAGGAATGGCGGGCCATGGGAGCGTGGCTCCGGGGCGCGCCGGAGCCTACACTCGGCCCACTAACGGGATGCGGGGATCGAATCAATGAATAGCCGAATCACCATTGACCCCGGGATTTGTCACGGCAAACCGTGCATTCGAGGGTTGCGGTATCCAGTCGCGTCGGTTCTGGAATGGTTGGCGGGTGGCATGTCCACCGAGGAAATTCTCGCTGATTATCCTGATCTGGAGAGTGAAGACATCCTCGCCGCCCTGGCATATGCGGCCCGCTTGGCACATGTAAACCGAGTCGAGCCTCTCACTGCGTGAAGTTTCTGGTCGATGCGCAGCTGCCCTGCCGATTTGCTCAATGGCTCGCGCAGCATGGGCACGACGCCTTGCACACCTTGGATTTGCCAGGTGGGAATCGAACACCTGACCGCCGACCAGCGTGCCGGATTGCATGCGCTGGCCAGCGCGCCCGCAGTGACATCTGCGCAGGTAAAGCCGAAACATCCTGGTTGACAGGCAGCGGTGCGAGCGGGTGCGAGCAATGAAGATGGCGCGCCCAGAAGGACTCGAACCTCCGACCACCTGGTTCGAAGCCAGGTACTCTATCCAACTGAGCTATGGGCGCGTCGTGGTATTCTGCGGGCCGCACGCATGACGGGCAACCGTCGCACCGACCCAAGTCACAGGGAGGGTTCTCATGTCGCCTCGGGATCTCAAGGTGGGTGTTCTGCTACCGCTCTGGAATGGCTCCCTGAACGGGGAGACGGCCGGTATCGCCCGCAACCGTGCCTTTGCCCGCCATGCCGAGGCCGCAGGTCTGGACAGTGTCTGGTTTACGGATCACCTCTACTGGGAAGCCTACGTCGACTTCCGGGCCGTGGGCCTCCAGCTGCCGGAAGAATTGAAGGGGGTAAAGGGCGGTCAATGGGAGTGCTGGACTGCCGCGGCAGCGGTTGCCGCCACCACTTCCCGTATCCATCTCGGCACCCTCGTCTGCAACACCACCTTCCGCAATCCGGCATTGCTCGCACGCATGGTCGACAACGTGACCGAACTCAGCGAAGGGCGACTCATCCTGGGCCTTGGTGCTGGTGATTTCATCTCCGAGCATCAGGCTTACGGTTTCGATTTCACGCGCCATGTCGGCCGCTTCGAAGAAAGCCTGCAGATCCTCAAGCCCATGTTGCGCGGGGAGACAGTGAGCTTGCAGGGCGAATTTCACCGGGTGGAAGACGCGGCCCTGCTGCCAAAATCGGCCTTCCGCGCGCCGCCCCTGATGATTGGCACCCTCAAGGGCAAGCCTCGCATGTCCCGTCTGGTGGCCCAGCATGCCGACATGTGGAACTGCATGATTGCCTTCGGTGACAGTGCCCTCGAGACCTATCGCGACGCCTGGGCCCCCATTCTTGCCGCGTGTGAAAAATGGGACCGGGACCCGGTCACCCTGTCCCAAGGGGCCACGGTTGCCGTCGATTTCACGGCGGGACCCTTTGGTCCCATGCCCAGTGCGGTCCCCTTCCGAGGCTCACTGTCCGAAATTGCGGCTCGCTTCGCGGAATATGCCGATGCAGGTGCCGAGCATGTGTCCGTGATCCCGCACCCTTGGAACGAAGACGGCCTCGATAGACTGGGCGAGGTGCTGGCGTTGCTCCGCGCCTGAGCCGCTTCGCGCCTGACGCTGGCGGTTCGCGTTGCGAATTGCCACAATACTGCAGTACAACATCGCCTCCCTTCCATACGCGTCAGTATGGGCTGCGCCCGGTCTGCCGGATCGGGCGTATCGGACCTGGATGAACCTGAATCTGGATCGGCCCCTGGGCGAGGGGCCTCGGCCATTGCGGACAATCCGGGCTCTTCGCCGCCCGGCGGGCTTTTTCTGAAAGGAGAATTTCCATTGCGTATCGGGATTCCACAGGAGATTCACGCGGGCGAGCGCCGCGTGGCAACCACGCCGGAGGTGGCAGGCAAGCTCATCAAGCTGGGCTTCACCGTCGCCCTGCAAAAGGGAGCTGGCATCGCCGCGGATCTGGCTGATGAGGCCTACTCGGAAGTCGGCGTCGAAATTGTCGAGGACGTTTCCCGTCTCTGGGCCGACTCGGACATCGTGCTCAAGGTGCGGGCGCCGGAGCCGCACCCGGGGCTGGGCTGCCACGAGGTGGACTTGCTGCGGGAGGGCGCGACCCTCGTCTCTTTCCTCTGGCCGGCGCAGAACCCGGAGCTCATGGACCGGCTTGCCGGTCGCAAGGCCACCGTGCTTGCCATGGACAGCGTGCCGCGCATCTCCCGCGCCCAGAAGCTCGATGCCCTCAGTTCCATGGCCAATATCGCGGGCTACCGCGCGGTCATCGAGGCGGCACAGAATTTCGGCCGCTTCTTCACGGGGCAGGTCACCGCGGCCGGCAAGGTCCCGCCGGCCAAGGTTTTCGTGATCGGCGCCGGTGTGGCTGGGCTCGCGGCGATTGGCGCCGCCAATGGTCTGGGCGCCATCGTGCGCGCCATGGACACCCGTCCCGAGGTGAAAGATCAGGTCAAGAGTCTCGGCGCCGAATTTGTGAGCGTCGATTACCAGGAAGAGGGTGAAGGCACCGGCGGTTACGCCAAGGTCATGAGCGAGGGCTATCAGAAGGCCCAGGCCGAGGCCATCGCCAAGCAATGCCGCGAAGTGGACGTGGTCATCACCACCGCACTCATCCCCGGCAAACCCGCCCCCAAGCTCATCACCGAGGAAATGGTGCAGTCCATGCAGGACGGCAGCGTGATCGTCGATCTCGCCTCGGAGCAGGGCGGCAACTGTGCCTGCACCGTGCCCGGTCAGGTGGTGCAGCGTCACGGCGTCTCCATCGTCGGTTACACGGATCTCCCCAGCCGCATGGCGCGGCAGTCCAGCCAGCTTTACGCCACCAATCTGTTGCGCCTGCTGGAAGAACTCTGCACGGCCAAGGATGGTTTGGCCGTGGTGAACATGGAAGACGAGATGATCCGCGGTGCCACCGTGGTGAAGGATGGTGAAATCACTTGGCCACCACCGGCTCCGCGTTTGTCCGCGGCGCCCCCGGCCGGTGCCAAGCCGGCTGCGGCCGCACCGGTGGTGCCCGAGAAGAAGCCGCTGATTCCGCCGGCCTTGCAGCCGCTCGTGGTGCTCATCGCCGCGGGGCTTGCGCTTGCCTGGCTCGGTACCGTCGCGCCAGCGGCCTTCATGTCCCATCTGATGGTGTTCGTGCTGGCCTGTTTCGTGGGCTACATGGTGATCTGGAACGTGACCCCGGCCTTGCATACGCCCTTGATGAGCGTGACCAACGCCATCAGCAGCATCATTGCCATCGGTGCCCTCATCCAGGTGTCGGCGCCCGGGTTCATGATGACCCTGCTTGCCGGCATAGCGCTGATTCTCACCACCATCAACATGGTCGGCGGTTTCGCCGTCACCCAGCGCATGCTGCGCATGTTCCGGCGATCGGAGTAAGTCATGAGCGAAGGTCTGGTAACCGTTTCCTATATCGCCGCCACGGTGCTCTTCATCCTGAGCCTGGGCGGTCTTTCCAACCCCGAGACGTCGCGGCGCGGCAACTACTACGGTATTGCTGCGATGACCATTGCGATCCTCGCCACCGTGCTGGGACCGAAGGTCACAAGCCTCTGGCCCATCCTCATCACCATGGCGCTGGGTGGTGGCATCGGTTGGTACGCAGCCCATCGCGTGCAGATGACCGAGATGCCGGAGCTGGTGGCCTTGATGCACAGCCTGGTGGGTCTGGCTGCGGTGCTGATCGGCTATGCCACCTTCTTCGACACCTCGGTGCACTTCGAGGGCGTGGAGAAGACCATTCATGAAGTGGAGATCTACATCGGCATCCTCATTGGTGCCGTCACGTTCTCGGGCTCCGTGGTGGCCTTCGGCAAGCTTTCCGGCAAGATTGGGGGCAAACCCCTGCTGCTGCCGGGCCGCCACTACCTCAATCTGGTGGCGCTGCTGGCGGTGATCTTCTTTGGCAACCTGTTCCTGAACGCCGACTCCGGCTGGGGCGGCACTCTCTGCCTGCTCATCATGACCGGCATCTCGCTGGTGTTCGGTATCCACATGGTCATGGCCATCGGCGGCGCCGACATGCCGGTGGTCGTCTCGATGCTGAACAGCTATTCGGGGTGGGCGGCATCCGCCACCGGCTTCATGCTCGGCAACGATCTGCTGATCGTGGTCGGCGCGCTGGTCGGTTCCTCGGGTGCGATTCTGTCCTACATCATGTGTCGCGCCATGAATCGCAACTTCCTGAGCGTGATCGCCGGCGGCTTCGGCACCGGCACCGGAACGGCCACAGCGAGCGAAGGCCCGCAAGGTGAGGTGCAGCCCATCAGTGCCGAGGACACCGCGGAACTGCTGCGCAACGCCAGCAAGATCATCCTCGTGCCGGGCTACGGCATGGCGGTGGCTCAGGCCCAGCACACGGTGTTCGAAATCACCAAGCTGCTGCGGGAACGTGGCGTCGATGTGCACTTCGCAATCCATCCGGTGGCCGGCCGCATGCCCGGTCATATGAACGTGCTGCTGGCTGAGGCCAAGGTGCCTTACGACATCGTGGCTGAGATGGATGAGATCAACCTCGAATTCCCGGAAACCGATGTGACAATGGTCATTGGCGCCAACGACATCGTGAATCCGGCCGCCCAGGATGATCCCAACAGCCCCATTGCCGGCATGCCGGTGCTGGAGGTCTGGAAGGCCAGAACTTCGATTGTGATGAAGCGTTCCATGGCTTCCGGTTATGCCGGCGTCGACAATCCGCTGTTCTACAAGGACAACAACCGCATGCTCTTTGGCGATGCCAAGAAGATGCTGGATGAAGTGCTCGTGGCCCTGCGTGCAGGCTGAGGGCACAGGAGAGAGTTTGAGATGGGTTTGATACTGACGAGCGAAAACTTCCAGGAAGGCGACTTCCTGGGACCGCAGCATGTGCTCTCCGAAGCCTATGGCTTTGGTTGCAAAGGCAACAATCTGTCACCCCAGCTGAGCTGGGAAAACGTGCCGGAAGGTACCCGGAGCTTTGCCGTGACCTGCTATGACCCCGACGCCCCGACGGGCAGCGGTTTCTGGCACTGGGCGGTGGCGAACATCCCGGCCGAGGTGCGTTCACTCCCCCTGGGTGCTGGGAATCCCACGGCGGGCACGATGCCGGCCGGCGCGGTGGAAGTGATGACGGATTTCGGGGAGCCCGGCTACGGCGGCCCCTGTGCGCCCGAGGGTCACAACGTGCATCGGTATATCTTCACCGTGCACGCGGTGAGCCTCGCGCAGTTGCCGGTGAGTGCAAAGACGACCTCCGCCATCCTCGGCTTCTATCTGAATTTCCATACCCTGGAAAAGGCGAGTCTGATCGGTCTGTTCAAGCGTTGAGCAGAGCGTGGCCGGGGGTTGGTGCGGCCTCGTTCGCGCCAGCCCCGGCTGCGAGATATCACTCGGACCGGCAGTACTCCGGGCAACATATTCTCCGTTGCCGTCTGACCCCCGACCCTCGACCCCCGCGCCGCCTGACTGCTAGTGATTCACGGCGCCTTCCGCGCCCAGTCCCGTCTGCGAACGAACGTATTGAGCCGCGAAGCCTGCACGCTCCCGTGTGGCCCGTAGTCCGCGATCACTGAGTGAGCCAAGGACGCTGCCTGTCACCGAGGCCGCGAGTGCAAACAGGGCGGGATACTTCCAGGGGAACAGCGGGCTTTCATGGCCCAGCAGATCCACCCACACCGTGGGGCCGAAGAGAATCCCGCCGACGGCGACCGTGAGACCGAGAATCCCGCCCAGCAGTGCACCCCGGGTGGTGAAGTCCTTCCAGTACATGGCAAAGAACAGCAGAGGGAAGTTGACGCTCGCCCCAATGGAGAAGGCCAGCAGGACCATGTAGGCCACGTTCTGCTCCTCGAACACCAGGCCCAGCATCACCGCCAGCGCGCCGAGACATAGTGCCGCGATCTTGGACACCCGCACAGCCTCCTGCTCGCTGGCCTGTGGACGGAACACATTGGTGTAGAGATCGTGTGAGATGGCCGAGGCGCCGGAGAGGGTGAGTCCTGATACCACCGCCAGGATGGTGGCGAAGCACACGGCGGAGATGAAGCCGAGGAACACATCCCCGCCCACGGCGTGCGAGAGGTGGATGGCGGCGAGGTTGCCGCCTCCGATGAGCTTGTCCGTCGCGGCATCAAAATAACCCGCCTCGCGGGTCACCAGCGCAATGGCGCCAAAGCCGAGGACAAAGATCAGCAGGTAGAAATAGCCGATGAAACCGGTCGCGAAGAACACCGAGCGGCGGGCTTCGACGGCATTCGGCACCGTGAAGAAGCGCATGAGGATGTGTGGCAGGCCGGCCGTGCCAAGAATCAGCGTGGTCCCCAGCGACAGGGTGGACAGTGCATCATGGGTCATGATGCCGGGCTGCAGCATGTCGGTGCCGCGAGGATGCTGCAGGGTGGCCTCGCGCAGCAGGGCATCAAAGGAAAAGCCGAAGCGCTGCATCACGAGCCACGACAGCACGCTGCCGCCGGCAAGCAGAATGGTGGCCTTGATGATCTGCACCCAAGTAGTTGCGATCATGCCGCCAAAGCTGACATAGAGCACCATCAGCACGCCGATGGTGACGACCGCTGTCTCGTACTCGAGACCGAACAATATCTCGATCAGTTTACCCGCCCCAACCATCTGTCCAATGAGATAAAGCACCACGGCAAAAAGTGAACCGATTGCCGCCAGGGTCCTGAGCGGGGTGGAGGCCAGGCGCATGGAGACGGCATCGGCAAAGGTGAATTTGCCGAGATTCTTCAGCCGCTCGGAGAGCAGAAAGAGCACCAGCGGCCAGCCGGCGATGCCACCCACCGCGTATATCAGTCCGTCGAATCCGAAATCGAAGATGAGCGCGGTGACGCCGAGGAACGTGGCCGCCGACATGAAGTCCCCGGCGATGGCGAGCCCGTTCTGGAAACCCGAGATCTGGCCGCCAGCGGCAAAGAAATCACGGCTGGTGCGCGTGCGTCGCGCGGCCCAGAACGTCACCGCCAGTGTTACCGCCACAAAGGCCATGAACATGCCCACCGCCACGGGATTCAAGCGCTGCCCATGCTCTGCAGCATTGACGGCAGCAGCGGGTGTCGGCAGGGCGACAAGCCCGGCAAACCTAGCGGTGGGACTCACGGTGCGCTTCTTCGAGAATGCGGGCGTTGAGTCGATCAAATTCGCGGTTGGCCCGCCACACATAGATACCCGTGAGCCCGACACTCAGCACGATCACCACAGCTCCCCAGGCGACGCCTAGGGTGATCACGGCACCTTCATGCACGGGCTGCCTGAAGGTATCCGCAGCATAGGCAATCATCAGGATGAAGCCGTAGTAGGCCGCAAGCACCCCTGCGCACAGTGTCCAGGCGAGGCGGCTGCGCTTGGCCTGCAGGGCGTGAAAAGCAGGATTGGCGGAGATCCTCGCGTGCAGCGCGTCCATCCGGAATGACGGGCCCGGCGTCAGTGCTGTGCGGGTGCTTCGGCCCCCACGCCAGTCTGGGAACGGACAAACTGGTCATCAAACTCGGCGCGTTCGCGCCTCGCGCGCGGGCTGTCGTCGAGCTTAGAGACCACGATCATGGTGAAGAACGAGGCGATGATGGTGAACAGGGCCGGATATTTGTACGGGAAGATACCCTCGCCGTGGCCGAGGATTTCGCCCCAGATAGTCGGCCCAAGGAACAGCAGGATCACGCCGAGCCCGAGCCCCACCGCACCGCCGGCAACCGCGCCACGCGTGGTGAGTCCACGCCAGTACATCGACAGGAACAGGATCGGGAAGAACACGGAGGAACTCACCGTAAACGGAATCGTGATCATGTAGGCGATGTTCTGATCTTTGAACGCGATACCGAGTACCACGCCAAAGGCGCCAAGGCACACGGCGGAGATGCGCGACACCTTCACTACCTGATGATCGGTGGCTTTGCCGTGGCGGAAGATGTTGGCGTAGAGGTCGTGCGAGATGGCCGAAGCGCCGGCAATCGTGAGCCCGGCGACCACGGCCACGATGGTGGCAAACGCCACCGCCGAGATGAAACCGAGGAAAAAGCTGCCGCCCACCGCCTCGGAGAGGTGAATGGCCGCCATATTGGCGCCGCCGGTAATGAGTCCGTTGGCATCCAGAAACCGAGGGTCCTTCATCACCATCGCAATGGCCGCATAGCCGATGATGAAAGTCAGCAGGTAGAAATAACCGATGAAGCTTGCTGCATAAAACACGGAAAGCCGTGCCTGCCGCGCATCCGGTACCGTGAAGAAGCGCATCAGCACGTGCGGCATCGCCGCGCCGCCCAGCATGAGCATGAGGCCGCAGGAGAAGGCCGAGATGGGGTCGGTCAGCAGGCCACCGGGCTGCATGATTTTCATGCCCTGTGGATGGTTGCTGATTGCGCTCGCGTAGAGGCCGTCCACCGACCAGTCGAAGTGAAAGAGCGCCGCGAAGCAGATGAACGAAGCACCAGACAACAGCAGTACCGCTTTCACGAGCTGCACGTAGGTGGTGGCAATCATGCCGCCAAAAGCGACGTACAGCACGATGAGGATGCCGATGATGACCTGTGCCGCGGTGTAGTCGATACCGAACAGATTGGAAATGAGGGTCCCGGCCCCCACCATCTGGACGATGAGATAACCCACCACGAAGACGAGGCTGGAGAGCGAGATCAGGGTGCGCATTGGAATGCGGGAAAAACGGACGGAGACGATATCGGCGATGGTGTACTTGCCGAGATTGCGCAGACGATCCGCCATCAGGAACATCATGAGCGGCCAGGCACCGAACGGCACAACGCTGTAGATGAGACCATCGAAGCCCGTGCTGTAGATCAATGCCGCAATGCCCATCAGGGCTGCGGAAGATACCCAGTCACCGGTGATGGCGAGACCATTCTGGAAACCCGAGATCCGTCCTCCCGCGGCCAGGAAATCGCTGGTGGAACGCGTGCGCCGCGCAGCCCAGAATGTGATGCCGAGCGAAATCATCACGAATACCAGGAACATGCCGATGGCGATGGTGTTCAGGTCCCGCTCCGGAGCGGGAGTCTCTGCGAGGCTTGCAAGGGGGAGACCGGCTCCGATGAGCAGAGCCAGCAGGCGGGCATTCAAAGACATGGAAACTACTCTCCAGCCGCGCGTCGGGCGTCGGCGACGATGGCGTCCTTCAGGGTGTCGAACTCGGTGTTGGCCCGGTAGATATAGAGGCCGACCAGCAGGATGAAGACCACGGTCTGGACAAAGCCGATGACGATGCCCCAGGTGGTGGAGCCGCCCTCGGCTATTGGCTCACCCCAGAATCTTGCGAAAGCAAGGTCCGGAAAGAACGCAGTCGCCCCCATGTACCAGAAGCAGTTGGCGAGCACGATGACGGCCAGCGTCCAGCCAAACCGACCGCGCTTGTGCTCCAGTTCATGGAAGCGTGGGTCGGCCTGGATTTTGCGGTAGATGTGCTGCATCAAGGTGTTCCTCAGCGGCCCCAGAGCTGGCGGGAGGCAAGGCGCGCACCCTCTGCCAAGGCTTCGAATTTCTTCCAGACGACCGTAGCCGCCACCATTTCCCAACCGGCGAATGTACCGAAGCCGCAGTCCGCGCCAGCGATCACGCGTTCCTTGTCGCCCACGGCGGCCACCGCTTCCAGGATGCGGTTGCAAACGACCTGCGGGTGTTCGATGTAGTTGACCGTGGAATCGATGACACCGGGGATCAGGAGCTTGTCCTTGGGCAGCGGATACTGTTTCAGCGCCGAGTTTTCGTTTTGATGGCGGGGATTGGCGAACTCCACCGAGAACGCCCCGACCCGTGCGTGGCTGATGATCGGCAGGATGTCCGCCAACGGCACGTCGCAATCATGCGGACCGTCGTAATTGCCCCAGCAGACGTGCAGGCGAATGCGATCCGCCGGGATGTTGTTGCAGGCTTCGTTAATGGCGGCGATATGCAGTTCCACCGCTTTCTGGAAGTCCTTCAGCGAATCGTGCTGGAACATGCCGTGACGTTCCATGGCCAGATCAGGGCAGTCGAGCTGCAGTACATAGCCGCGCTGGTGGATGAGCTCGTATTCCTTGCGCAGCTCCTGCGCCACCGCGTGGACGTAGGTGGCATGTGAGTCGTAGGCGCCACTATTTCTCATCGTGGTGCACACGATGCCCGGCGAGGCCGCGGTCATGAATGGCTCCACCACCTGGCCGGGATGCGCCCCGAGGGCCTCGTCAAAAAGATCGCATTCGCGGATGGCCGGAGCCAGATCCTTGTAGCGCACCTCGGCGGTCGCCGCAGGGGCGTCGAAGACCTTGGACATCACCATCCCGCGATTCAGCCAGATGTCGCGAAAATCCGGGAAGTTGGCAAAGTCGGTGAATGGCTCGCGCTCGCTGATGCCGCCAAAACCTTCGAGACGCTGGCCCACATAGGTCTGGAAACCCACGCGTGGTTGTTCACCGTCGTTGATGATGTCGAGGCCGCTGGCGATCTGGCGTGCCACCACGTGCTGCACGCCCTCGCGGGCGAGGCGATCCATCTCGGCCCGGTCGAAAGGTCTACGGTCTTCCTCCGCGATCAAGAGATCGGACAAGGCACGCGCGCGCGGCAGACTGCCGACGTGTGTGGTCAGGATGCGTTCATCACTGCGTTTCATGCTCCCCCCGGATTGGCTGATGCCTTTTTTTTGTGCGCTGTTGGCGCGGTGCGGTCCTAGTTTACACGCTCACCGCCGTGGTGCAGCCCACTGTCGGCGCGTGTCAGCCGCGCATGCGTGCGACCAGGGCGGCGAGGGTATCGAGCTTCTGCAGGACTTTCGCAGGCTCGGCCGGGGGCAACACGTAGATGAGGTGGGTGAAACCCTCGCTCAGGCACTGGACTGTCGCCTCCTCTGTTGGGGGTGGCCCGAATGACGCCAGGGTGATTTCGCGAAAGTCGCGTCCGCGTTGCGCGCACGCCTCCCGGAGCTGGGCGATGCTGGCCTCGCCTTGACGGCCGTATATGGGCATGTAGCCATCACCGTATTCCGCGATTCTGTCCATGGTGTAGCGGGATTTGGCGCCCAGCCAGACTGGCGGCCCCCCGGCACGGGCGGGCTTGGGCCAGGACCAGAGAGGGTCGAAACGCACATATTGGCCCTCGAAACTCGCTTCCTCCTCGCGCCAGATCGCTTTCATGGCCAACACCCGCTCTCTCAGGATGGGCCAGCGCGCCTTGAAGGGTGTGCCGTGGTTTTCCATCTCCTCTTGGTTCCAGCCTGCGCCCACGCCGAAGATGACGCGCCCCCCGGAGATGAGATCCAGCGAGGCGACCTGTTTGGCGGTCACGATGGGATCGCGCTGGGTGACGAGGCACACCCCGAACCCCAGCTGGATCCGCGAGGTGACAGCAGCGCATGCTGCAAGTGCAACAAACGGGTCGTGCGTGTGCAGGTAATGCTTGGGCAGTTCGGCACCACCCGGCCATGGCGTCCTGCGGCAGGTTGGAATATGGGTGTGCTCGGGAAAAAACACCGAATCGAGCCCGCGCTCCTCGACTGCGCGCGCAAAGTCGGCAGGTGGCAGGGTGTATTCGGTGGGAAAGATGCTGACGCCAAACGAGACCATCACGCGTGCTCCGGATATTTCAGGCGAGGACAGGCCAACGATGGTAAGCGTGCCGCCTCCGGAGTGTCATCCCGGCTCGTGATTGATCATTTGCCGCACTTGCTGGATAAGGGAGCCCATGCCCGCGCATCTGTCCACGCACCTCAAGCTCACACTGGGCACGTTCTTCTGGGCACTCACGCCCATCTTCGGTCGCATGCTGTCCGGCTACTCGGCGCCTTGGGCGCTGACCTTCGGACGCTTCCTGGTCGCCACCACGGTACTCTGGGTCTTTCTCAAGTTGCAGCGTGCGCCCGTGGCACCGGGTGGCAGGCACGGCATGACCTTCTTCCTGCTCGGATTGACCGGTGTGTGCCTGCACAACGTGCTCGGCTTCATGGGCATGGAACACACGGAGGCAAACCGCGCGAATGTGATCTTCTCCACGATCACCATCATGATCGCGCTCATCGAACTCGTCTGGTTCCGCCAGCGCCTGCGCGCCGGTGTGCTGCTCGGGATTCTCATTGGCATCTTCGGCACCATGCTGGTGGTGACCGATGGCGCACCCTGGCAGATCTTTTCCGGGATGCTTGGTCTGGGGGACGGGATCATCCTGTTGAGTGCGGCGAGCTGGGCGCTCTACTCGGTGTTCGGTCGTCCCTTGCTGGCCACCTGTTCGCCCTTGACCCTCACGTTTCAGGCCTCGTTGTGGGGGACGCTGATGCTGCTGCCGTTTGTGTATCTGGACCGCGAGGTGATCTGGCAGATCATGACCGACGGCAAGGCGGTGCTGATGCTCGTGTATCTCGGCGTGCTCAATTCCGCGGTTGGCTTCCTGTGGTACTACGAGGCCATTGCGCGCCTCGGGGCGGTGGTGACTTCGGCCTACATCAACCTGGTGCCGATCTTCGGTCTCCTGCTCTCCGCCTTGCTGCTCGGCGAATCGCCCACGCCTCCGCTGCTGCTGGGGGGCGGGCTGGTGCTGGTGGCGTTGTTCGTGATCAATCGCTTCCAGCTCAAGCGCTGAAACCCACCCGCCGCGGGAAGGGGGGCAAGGTGCACCCGGTCTCGCAGCAGGCGCCGGGCTGTCCTGAAGTGGCGGGCAATGCGACCCCGGAGGCGATGAGCCCGCGATCGATGAGGCGTCCGACCAGTTGCCGGCGTGCAGGTACCGGGTAGCGACGGAATATCTCGCGCTTCATGGCCTCGGGCGAACCACCGCCATGCAGGCTGATGACCGACATCCAGCCGCCTGCGTCAGACGCCGTCAAATCTTCGATGAAACGCGCAATCCGCGCACGGTGCTCCCAGGGCACATCCGGGCTGCCGGCGAGCACCGCGGCGAGGCTCGCCTTGGTTTCCGGATTGTGATCTTCCTCGGGATTCGGCAGTGCCACGATGAGTCCACCCGACACCTGATGGGCCAGGCGGTGCATGTCGTAGATCTGGGTGGCAAGCAGCAGTTTGCCGATATTGGCAAACACCCCTTCGGGCTCGAGGTTGCCGGCCGGATCCCTAACGCCATACACGGAGGAAGCGACGCCACACGCATAGATACCTTCCACCAGTTTGATGAGATCCACCAGGGTGTCCCGCAAATGGCCATGCTTCTCGCAGTCGAGGCCGTTGGCCTCGACCATCATCACGCCAGCACCGATGAGCAGATCACCAAAACCTGCACGTGCACCGATGCAGGTATGCCGGTGATGGGTGGCATAGGAGCGGGTGAGAAAGCCCGAGTGTTGCCATTCCCCGCACAAAAACACTTTTTCCCACGGCACGAACACGCGATCGAACACGCACACGCCTGTAGTCTGGCCGTAGTGCGCACTGAACAGCGCTTTGGACTCGCCGGGCCGGCCAGCCGGTCTCGCGATGATCGTGAGTCCTTCGGCATCCACCGGCACCGCGCAGGCCACCGCGAACGGGGCATCAGCGGCGGTCATTTCGCGGCCGGGCAGGACCAGTAATTCATGCACGTATGGGGCAGAGGTCACGATGGCCTTGGTGCCGGAGATCACGATGCCGTCGGCACGCTTCTCCACCACGTGCAGGTAGGTGTCGGGGTTCGGTTGCTGATGCGGGCGCAGGCTGCGATCGCCTTTGGCGTCCGTCATGGCAATGCCGAGGGTCAGATCCGCGTCCTGCACGTGCCGGAGATATTCGAGGAAACGCGGGTGATAGCCGGCGTTGCCGTCCTCGTCGAGACGCCAGGTCAACTGGAAGAGGCCATTCAGGCCATCCATGGCGAGATAGCGCTGGGCGCAGCCGGTTTCCTGGCACACGAGCCGGGTGTATTCCAGTTTTGCCAGCAGATCATCGGGTGTCGCATTGAGATGCAGGAAACGGTTGACGGTGCGGCCGGTGAAGGTATCGGTCGCCAGGGCGAGTGAGGCGTATTCCTGTTTCAGTGCATAGTCGTAAGTCACGCCAAGCGCGTTGATTCCGGGCAGCAGTCGTGGTTCGTCGGCCACCGATGTCACGGCGTCTCCGTCCACGAACACCCGCGGGCGATAGCGGCGCAGGCTCTCGCGGTATTCCTCGGCGGTCATCATCATGGGGATTTCCTCGGGGTCATTGCTGCAGATGGTGACGCGCATCGACCGGCCGCATCAGGGCATTGGCAATGAGGGCAATGAAAAGCAGTGCAGCCATGAGGTACATGGTCTGGTTGTAGAGGCCGGGTGTGGGGTCCGGCGTGCCCGGGGGAACGATCTCCATGAGCTTGGCGATCGTCACCGTCTGGGCCTGTACCAGGGCATCGAGATCTTTCAGTCCGGCGCCGAAAGCGCGCTCGAAGCGCACCGGATCGACCTTGCCGGCGAGTGCGGCGATGGCATCCTGCACCGCGTGTTCGCGCAGGGATGTGATGGCCAGCGGACCGAGCAGACCGGCGGTGCTCCACGCCGTGAGAAGGCGGCCGTGGATGCCACCCACGAAACGGGTTCCGAACATGTCGGCAAGATATGCCGGGATGGTGGCAAAGCCACCGCCGTACATGGTGAAGATGAGCAGTGTCGCCGCGTAGAAGAGCACCAGCCACACGATGTCCGGATGCTGGCTCACCTGCGCGGCAAAGAAAGGGATGGAGCAATAGAGCAGGATGCCCGCGGTGAAGAAGATGAAGTAGGTGAGCTTGCGCCCCAGATAGTCAGAGGCGCTCGCCCAGCCGAAACGGCCGAGCATGTTGAACAGGCTGATCATCAACACGAAGGTTGCCGCGAATCCCGCATCCACCACTTCCGGCAGTGAGGAACCGAAAATCTCCGTGATCATCGTCTGGGCCACTGCCAGCACGCCGATGCCGGCTGTGACATTGAAGCAGAGCACGATCCAGAGCTGGCAGAACTGGGGCGTCTTCAGCGCCTCGTCGATGTCCACATGGTGGCGGGTAATCATGGCCTCCGAATTTTCGGGCGGCGGCTCCCAGCCCGCCGGACGCCAGTCGGGGGCCGGGATGCGGTAGGCAAAGGCCGCAATCATCATCACCACGAAATAGATGGCGGCGAGCGTGAAAAAGGTTTCGGCCACGCCAACCGAGCCCGAACCAACGAGATACACCCCTTCAGGGCCGGGCACGATCATGCCAGCCACATCATTGCCGCCTACCACCACCACTTCATGCAGGCGTCCGCCGAGATTGACCATGCGCCGGCCTTGTTCCGTGATAAGTTCCAGATCGGTCACCCGACCCAGATATTCCGCGGCGCGGTAGTAATGTTCGAGCAGGGTGCCGATCAGGGGTTTTGCGAGCATGGCCCCACCGCCGAAGCCCATGATGGCGATTCCGGTGGCCATGCCGCGGCGATCCGGAAACCAGCGGATGAGAGTGCTGACCGGTGAGACGTAGCCCAGGCCAAGGCCGTAGCCGCCGATCACGCCGTAGCCCAGATAGAGCAGCCAGAGCTGCCCCGTGGTGATCCCGATGCCCCCGAGCAGGAATCCGCCGGACCAGCAACATGCGGCAACCACCCCGACCATCCTCGGCCCCACGCGTTCCAGCCATTTGCCTGCCACGGCTGCGGAAAGGCCGAGGCACACGATGGCGACGGTGAACACCCACACCACGCTGCGCAGGCTCCAGTCATCCGCAGCACTTGTGACCACGCCCACCCGCTTGACCAGGGCGGGATTGAAGAGACTCCACGCGTAGACGGAGCCGATGCAGAGATGAATGCCGAGGGCAGCAGGCGCGATCAGCCAGCGATTGAATCCCGGCCTCGCGACGATACGGTCCTTGGACAGCAATGGAATCATGCGGGGCTCGTGGTTGAAGGGCGCAACGACGCCGGAGCGGTGAGGGGAAACAGGGGCCGGAGACTTACGAAACGGCCAGCCCAAGTCAAGCGCGGTACCCGCAGCGTGCGGACGGCACCGGCGACGGCCGCCGCGGCTGCTAGAATCCCGGGCCATCGCTGATGCCGGATCCGGCGTCCCATCAGCCTTGCCAAGCGGATTCCCTCTCACCCCTGCCGGCATTTCGAGTCGCCATTTCGAGTGAATGACCCATGAGCAAAGAAATCCCGGTCCTGAGCATGGACCATGATGCGGTCAGAGTACTGACCTTGAACCGGCCCGAGGCGCTGAATGCGCTGAGTCGGGCACTCGCCCAGTCGCTTCTCGGCGCACTGGACGATGCCCATCGCGACCCTGCCGTTCAGGCCGTGGTGCTGACCGGAGCCGGTCCCAGGGCTTTCTGCGCTGGGGTTGATCTGCACGAAGCCGTCGCGCTCACGACAGGTGACATCCCCGCCTGGTTCACGCTCATAAGTGGCTGCTACGCGCAGATCATGGCAGTCGACAAACCCGTGGTGATTGCGCTGAATGGCGTGGCCGCCGGTGGCGGCTACCAGATGGGGCTGGTGGCGGACTGGCGCATCGGGCACTCGGGCACGCGCATGACCCAACCCGAGATCAAAGCCGGCTTGCCGAGCATCATGGGCGCTTATCTGATGCGATTTCACCTGCCATTGGCGGTGAACCAGGACCTCTCGTACACGGGGCGCGTGATGGCAGCGGATGAATGCCGCCAACTCGGTCTGCTGAATGAGCTGGTGACGGCGGAGACCTTGCTGGACTCCGCCATCGCGAGAGCGCGGATGCTTGCCGCCCAGTCGCCGGTGGCGTTTCGTGCCAGCAAGGCCCGGTTCAGGGCACAGGTGATGGAAGGCTTCGAGGAGGCGCGCGCGGCGGCGATCTCCGGGATGCAGGCGGCTTATGCGGCTGGTGAGCCACAGCGCCGCATGCAGAGCTTCCTGAAGGGCCGTGCATGAACCTGCAGCGCGCGGCGGTCGTGCTGGTACCGGCGGCGGTTTTCCAGTCCGTGATCGTGGGCGGTGCTTATGGCACGGGACGCGAGGTCGCCGAGTTCATCTCGCGCTTCGGGCCTTGGGGTGGGCTGGGCGTGATTGCACTGGTTGGCTTGGGATTCAGCGTGGTGCTTGGCGCCAGCTTCGAACTTGCCCGGGTCACGCGCACCTTTGATTACCGCAGTTTCCTCAAGGCGCTGCTGGGGCCGTTCTGGATCCTCTACGAGCTGCTTTTCTGTGTGTTGCTTCTCATCGTGCTGGCGGTCACGGGGGCTGCTGCGGGCACTGTTCTGGGTGATGCTTTCGATCTGCCGGACACTTTCGGTACGGTACTCATGCTGGGCGCGGTGATTGTGCTCACCTGGGCTGGCCGTCGCCTGGTGGAGCTGACCCTGAGTGCGGGTGCCGTGCTGCTCACGGCCATCATCTGCGTGTTCTGCTGGCAGGTCTGGCAAGCCCGAAGCGCGGAGATTGTCGCGGCCTTTGCCGACGTCGCGACCCCCACGGGCTGGGTGCAAAGCGCCTTTGTCTTCATCCTCTACAACAGTGCACTCGCGCCAGTGCTGCTTTACGTCGCGGCACCGCTCGCCAATC
>VGUA01000019.1 GCA_016874535.1 Gammaproteobacteria bacterium | reverse complement strand
CGCAGCCCGGCGACCAGATCTGATGGCGGCAGCACTCGAGCGACCCGAAATTGCCCGGGTGGCTGCGGAAATTGGGCGCGAAAACCCTGAAAAATCAGCCGACGAGGCTTAATTACTGCCCATCGATAGGCTACAATCCGCCGCCTTTACGGACCCGATGGCTGGAGCCCCCCATGACCGACCTGATTCGTCAACTTGAAGCTGAGCAGATCACGCGCAAACTCCCAGACTTTTCGCCCGGCGATACCGTGGTCGTGCAGGTCAAGGTGGTGGAAGGCAACCGCGAGCGTCTGCAGGCCTTTGAAGGCGTGGTGATTGCCAAGCGCAATCGCGGCGCCAATTCCTCCTTCACCGTGCGCAAGATTTCGCATGGCGAGGGCGTGGAGCGCGTGTTCCCCACTCACAGCCCGTTGGTCGCCGATGTGACTGTCAAGCGTCGTGGTGCCGTGCGACGCGCCAAGCTCTATTACATGCGCGAACTGAAGGGCAAGGCTGCGCGTATCCGCGAGAAGATCACGCCGACCGCCAAGAAGGGAAGCTGAACTCCAGCGTCGTCACGATGTTGGTTGGGGCAACGCGAGTTGCCGCCAATTGAAAGGCCGGTCGCCCGCAAGGGAACCGGCCTTTTTTGATCCGGGACCGAGGTCTTATCGCGCAAGCAGGTCACACCCGAGAGCGTGAGATCATCAACGCAGTGCTCAGCTGCTGAAGTGTTCCTTCAGGTAGTGCGAGATATCCGCAGATTCATACATCCAGTTCACGCTCCCATCCGCGCCCTCGATACGCAGGCACGGCACTTGGCCCTTGCCACCACCAACGATGAGTTCCTGACGGCGCCCTGCCTCAAAATCCACGTCGCGCAGTTCCAGTTCAAGCCCCATCGAGCGGGCAACCTGCAGTACGCGGGAGCAAAAGCCGCATAGCTGGGAATAGTAGAGGGTGTGTCCCGGGGTTTGTTTCAGCGCTGCTGTGCTCACTGGCTAATCCATCGATTCAGGAATTATGCTGAAGGCTATCCCGCAGTGTTCCCGCGGGCAAGCCGGAACCAGCCACATGCACCAGTCCACGTCCGCACACCACGGCGCCAGTCCTGCGCTGGTCGAACGCTTTCTCGACAGCCTGTGGGTGGAGGACGGTGTCAGTGACAACACGTTGAAAGCCTACCGGGCGGATCTACTGAGCTTCGCAGCCTTCCTCGCACGACACGCCCTCACACTGGAAACAGCCGGCGAGTCCGAAGTGCTGGGTTGGCTCAGCGAGCAGACCCGACAATCCACCCGCACCGCTGCAAGGCGTCTGTCCGCTGCCCGCCGTTTCTACGGCTACCTGGTGCGGGAACGCGTGGTCGCACGCGATCCGACCTTGCGCGTGGAAACACCCCGTCTGGGCCGCGCACTGCCGAAGTCCCTGTCTGAAGCTGATGTGGACGCCTTGCTGCTGGCACCGGATACCACAAAGCCACTGGGGCTGCGTGATCGCGCCATGCTCGAGCTTCTGTATGCCACGGGTCTCAGGGTCTCTGAACTCATCAGCCTCTCCCTGTCGCGCGTCAGTCTCGCGCAAGGGGTGGTGCGCATCATCGGCAAGGGAGATCGGGAGCGTCTGGTGCCCATGGGCGAGGAGGCAAACCGCTGGCTGGGTCATTTCATGCAGGAGGCACGCCCGTCATTGCTGCACGGCGCGCACTCCGAGCACCTTTTCCCCACCCAGCGCGGCGAGGCCATGACGCGCCAGGCCTTCTGGCACCTCATCAAGCGGTATGCGCTCAAGGCCGGAGTCAGCACGACTCTCTCGCCACACACCTTGCGGCATGCCTTTGCCACCCACCTCCTGAACCATGGTGCGGATCTGCGCGTGGTGCAGATGCTGCTCGGCCATGCGGACATCTCCACCACCCAGATCTATACCCACGTTGCACGCGAGCGCCTGAAGAAACTGCACCAGCAGCACCACCCGCGCGGGTGAGCGGGGAGGGTGCGGTGGCCGGGTCTGCCGCTCTCGCCTACAATCCCCGGACTTTTCCCGCCGCAGCACGGAGCATCCCATGCCAAGACTGTTCACCCTCCTCATCGCGGGCCTGGCCCTGCACACCGGCCATGTGCAGGCGGACCAGAAACTGCAGGCCGAGCTTGCGGCCAAGCTTGCCAAGGTGATCCCGGACGCCAAGGTCACGGCAGTCAATCCTTCGCCGATTGCCGGCCTCTACGAGGTCATGCTCGGCGCGAACGTCCTCTACATGACCGCCGACGGTCGCTACACCTTGCGCGGGGATATCTTCGATTTGAAGACCCGCGCCAATCTCACGGACAGTCGCCGGTCGGAAGCGCGCATTGCCGCCTTCGTCGCGGAGGCTCCGCGCGCGATCGAGTTTGCACCTGCCAATGGCAAGGTGGAGAGCACCCTGTATGTTTTCACCGACATCGATTGCGGCTATTGCAGGAAAATGCACGCGGAAGTCCCCAAGCTGAACGCCGCGGGAATCGCCGTGCAGTACTTCGCCTTTCCCCGTGCGGGATTGAAGAGCGAAAGCTACGACAAGGCGGTCGCCGTCTGGTGCGCCAAGGATCCGCGCAGTGCGCTGACCTCCGCCAAGCAAGGCAAGAAACCTGAATTGATGAAATGCGAAAACCCCGTGGCCGCGCAATTTGAACTGGGACAATCGGTCGGCGTGCAGGGTACGCCCGCCGTCTTCACCGAGGACGGGGAGGAGATCGGCGGTTACATTCCGGCCAAGGAACTCATCAAGATGCTGGAGGAGAACGAGCTGGTGCGCGAGGGCGGTTGACGCGTCGCGGCTCAGCGCCGCAGCAGCGCAACCAGGCGACCCCCGTCACGTTCGCGGTATTCAATCTTCACGGGCAGATTGCCGAGTGCGGGCGCGCACCACAGCGTGGTGCGACGGCCAGAGCCTTCGCGGGAATACACCACCCGCAGGGTTGAAACCTCGCCGTCGGCAAGCGCCACGGATTCCGGTCCCTCCACGGTGAGCCGGTAATCCTTGACCCTGCCATCGTCCGCCACGCGATAGTCGAGCTGTCGGATCCCGGCCTCCAGATCACGCATCAAGGCCAGCTGGTAGGAAAGCTTGTCGAGCGTGGCCGCCTCCAGCGGAGTCTCAGAGGTCTCGCCCTTGTGTTGCTGGATGATGCGGCCTGTGGTGCGCTGAAAGTCCACCGTCGATTCGCGCCGCTTGCGGCCAGAGACCTTGCTCTCCACATAACGCACGGGATGGAGGCCTGTTGAATCCAGGGTGCCCTCACTCTGTTCCGTGGTTGTCGTCTTGTGGAGCAGGCTGGCCAGCCCCGTGGATTCCAGATGCGAGACGAACCGGTATTCCTCTGGGGCCGGCAGGGAGAGTTCCCGCGTGAGCCGCGCAACGGTGACACCGCGCAGGGTCACGTCGTAAACGGCTGCGAAGGGCGTCAGCGGCGCAGCCGCGACAAGAAGGGGAAGCCACAACAGGGCGAGCAGGGCCGGAATCCGGGGATGGCGGCGAAGGTGCATATGCTACGATTCGCCCCTCATCCGCCGCGCGCAATGCTCTACCGAGAGACGCCAACCGTCATCTGAAGCCACCGCCATGTTTCCTCCGTCCATCGACAGTCCGGGCATCATGCCACGGAACTCACTTCCCGCCCCATGACGCGGCCGGTGCAAGGCGCGACTGGCTCCAGGCCCGTGGTCGTGGTGGGCGATGTCATGCTGGATCGCTACTGGCGGGGGCAAACGGGACGGATCTCGCCTGAAGCACCCGTCCCCATCGTGCGGGTCACCGGCTGCGACGAGCGTGTGGGTGGCGCAGCCAATGTGGCCGCCAATGCGGCCGCCTTGGGTGCGGAGGTGACACTCATCGGCGTGGCCGGCGACGATGCCGATGCCGACCGACTGGAAGTGCTCTGTCGGGAGCACGGCTTGTCGCCGCGCCTCCTACGCGATCCGCGCCTGCCCACCACGGTCAAGCTCCGTGTGATGGCCCAGCACCAGCAATTGCTCAGGCTGGATTTTGAGGCTGCTGCCGACGAACTGCCGGGCGCCCCGCCTGCGCTGGCCGACACCCTGACTGCGGTGCTGGAGACGCCTTCCATCGTCGTGTTCTCCGATTACGCAAAAGGCGCCCTGCGAGACGTGCAGGCGCTCGTCGCCTCCGTGCGCGCCGCCGGACATTTCTCCATCGTGGATCCCAAGGGCCGCGATTTCGCGCGCTATGCAGGCGCCGATCTCATCACGCCCAATCTCGCTGAATTCGAGGCGGTGGTCGGCCGTTGCACCGGAGATGCCATGCTGGTCGAACGCGCGCGCGAACTGTGCGCGCGCTTCCAGCTCGGCGCAGTGCTGGTGACGCGGGGTGAGCATGGCATGAGTCTCGTGCCTGCCCGCGGTGAATCGCTGCATCTGGAAACCCGCGCGAAGGATGTGTTCGACGTCACGGGCGCCGGGGACACGGTCTGCGCGGCCCTCGCCTGGGCACTTGGCCGGGGAGAGGCGCTGGAACGCGCGGTGGAGCTGGCGAACACGGCGGCGGGCCTCGCGGTGGCGAAGCTCGGCACTGCGGTCGTTTCGGCGCACGAAATCGAGGAATCGCTGGGACGACGCGCGCGAAGGAAGTCGAGCATTGTCGAAGGCGAGGCCCTGCATGCCGCGCTTCGCGAGGCGAGGCGCCAGGGTCAGCGCATCGTGATGACCAATGGGTGCTTCGACATCCTGCATGTGGGGCACGTTCGCTTCCTCGAACAGGCTGCCGCGCTGGGTGATCGCCTGCTGGTTGCAGTCAACAGTGATGACTCGGTCAGGCGTCTCAAAGGGCCCTCGCGTCCGCTCAACCCGCTGCAGCATCGCATGGAGGTCCTGCAACGGCTTGCCGCAGTGGATTGGGTGGTGCCCTTCGATACCGACACGCCGCGCGAGCTCATCGCCGCAATCCTGCCGGATGTGCTGGTGAAGGGCGGAGATTACCGGGTGAAAGACATTGCCGGCGCGCAGGAGGTGCTTGCCGCGGGGGGGCGTGTGTTGACCCTGGAGTTCCACGCAGGACATTCCACCACCGATCTCATCGAGCGCAGCAGTCAGGCGGGGGCAGCAGGGACATGATCATCGTCACCGGGGGCGCGGGGTTCATCGGCAGCAACCTCGTCCACGCCCTGAATGCAGCCGGGCGCAGCGACATCCTGATCGTGGATGATCTCGAGGACGGTCGCAAATTCGCAAACCTCGCCACCGCCCGCATCGCCGACTATCAGGACAGGACCGAGTTCCGCCAGCATCTCCAGCGTCAGTCCGCCTGGCTCAAGCAGGCCGAGGTCATCTATCACCTCGGCGCCTGTGCCACCACCACCGAGTGGAACGGGCGCTACATGCTGGACAACAACCACGCCTACTCCCGCGACGTGCTGGATGCCTGCGAATTTCACGGCGTCCCGCTGGTGTATGCCTCCAGCGCGGCGGTCTACGGGGACAGCGCCCTGTGTGTGGAGGAGGCCTCCCGCGAGCGCCCGCTGAACGTCTATGGCTACTCCAAGCTCGTGTTCGACCAGCATCTAAGACAACGCATGGCTTCGCTCCGAATCCCGGTCACCGGCCTGCGCTACTTCAACGTCTACGGTCCGCGTGAGCAGCACAAGGGCCGCATGGCGAGCGTGATCTTCCATTTCGATCAGCAGTTGCGTGAGTCAGGCAAGGTCCGTCTTTTCGAGGGCTCACACGGCATGGCGGCGGGTGAGCAGCTGCGCGATTTCGTGCACGTGGACGATGTGGTGGCCATGACCCTGTGGGCGGGAACACTCACGGATTTTCGTGGCGTGCTCAATTGCGGCACGGGCGAGGCAGTGAGTTTCAACGCCGTGGCCCGGGCGCTCATTGAATGGCATGGTCGTGGCGAGATCGAGTACATCCCGTTTCCGGAAGATCTGCGCGCCGCCTACCAGGCCCATACCCGGGCCGACCTCACGGCAGCGCGCAGCGCCGGCTACGACGCCAGCTTCCGCAAGGTCGAGCAAGGAGTGCGAGACTATCTCGACTGGCTGCACCGGTGAGGGCGCTCTATCGACTGCTCATCCTGCTCCTGCTTCCCACCCTCGCCCTGAGGCTGTGGTGGAAAGGATTGCGCAACCCGGGCTACCGCGAGCGCTGGCCCGAGCGGTTTGGCCGCTATCGCCCTGAGCCGCTTGGCCAGAAGCTGCAATCGCCCCTGTGGGTCCATGCAGTATCGGTTGGCGAGGTCGCGGCGGCAGTCCCGTTGATCAAGGCCCTGCGCCAGGCCTTGCCGGAGGTCGATGTGCTCATCACGACCACCACTCCCACCGGTCGTGATGCGGTCACACGGCAGTTCGGACAGGCTTTGAGGCATGTCTACTTTCCCTATGACGCGGGGTTCATCCTGCGTCGCTTCCTGGATCATTTCCAACCTCGAGCCCTCATCATTCTGGAAACGGAGCTGTGGCCAAATCTCCTCGCCTGCTGTGGGGAGCGGAAACTGCCTGTCTATCTGGTCAATGGCCGTCTGTCGGCGAGTTCGACGGGGCGCTATGCACTGTTGCGACCGCTGGTCGCTCCCATGCTCGGGCAATTCGCGGGGATAGCAGTGCAGACAGAAGAAGATGCCGCGCGCCTGCGGGCGCTGGGCGCGCCGTCCGCCCGTCTGCATGTGACCGGCAGCCTCAAATACGATGTCCATGTGCCGGCCAGTCTCTTTGAAGAGGCCGCTTCCCTCCGCCGTGATCTCGGAGTCGACCGCCCGGTGTGGATTGCCGCCAGTACCAGGGTGGGGGAGGAGACGGAGCTGCTCTCGGTGCTGGCCCGGGTAACCGAGGCTTTGCCCAAGATTCTGTTGATCCTTGCGCCACGCCATCCGGAGCGCTTCGACGAAGTGGAAGAGCTCTGTCGGAAGGCCGGTTTCGAGGTGCATCGCCGGACTGCGGGCCCGCCTGGCGCGCGCCGCGTGCAGGTGTTCCTGCTGGATACCATGGGTGAGCTGATGAAGTTTTATGCCGCTGCCGATGTGGCCTTCGTTGGCGGCAGCCTGCTGCCATTCGGTGGGCAGAACATGCTGGAGCCCGCGGCCCTCGGCATCCCCGTGGTGACCGGGCCGTCCCTTTACAACTTCGCCGCCATTGCCGAGCGGCTCGCCGCGGTCGGTGCGCTGAAGGTGGCACCCAGCGCCGGGGAAGTTGCCACGCAGGTCATTACCTGGCTCAGGGACAGTGAGCAACGTGATGTGGCGGGTCGCGCCGGCAAGTCCAGCATCGCGGCCAATCGCGGGGCCACGCAACGCACGCTCGCCATGCTGCAGCCCTTGCTCGATGGAATCGATGCATCCCGCGCCGGCTGACGGTAGGATTTCGGGCATCGCAATTCGCACGCGCGGAAACCGGAGGAACACTCTCATGACCATCAACAACAAGAGCACAGGTGCTGTCGCTGCCGTGTTGCTTGCCTGCTCGGCTTCTGTCGTCATGAACGCCCATGCCCAGCAGGTCTTTGCCTATCCCAATGCAGGACAGTCACAGGAGCAGCAGGGCAAGGATCGTTACGAGTGTCATCAATGGGCGGTGTCCCAGACGGGCTTCGACCCGACGGTAGCCGCGCCGGTCGCTGCCGCGCCACCGCCGGGCGCGGGCTATGCGGACGCACCACCGCCCCCGCCGCCACAGCAGCAGGGGGGATTTCTCGGGCTTGGTGACGGCGGATTTTTCAAGGGCGGTGGCGTGGTGGGTGACGCCGCAACCGGCGCAGCCTTGGGTGCGGCTGGCGGTGCCATCGCCGGCAATGCCGCCTCGGGTGCCGCCATCGGCGCCGTGGCCTCCACCCTCTTCGGGGCGGTGTCTCGCACCAATTCAAACAATCAGCAGTCGCAGCAACAACAGCAGTACCAGCAGCAGCAGGCCTATCAGCAACAGCAGATTCAGGCCCAGCAGAATCAGGCTTACGAGATACGGGCCCGCCAGACGGGCGACTACAACAACGCCTTTGCGGCGTGTATGCGCGCCCGCAAGTACACGGTCAATTGATTCGCCACCGGTTCACCCTGCCACCCGCGGGCGTCCTGCTGGCAGGGTTCAGCGCAGGAAAGACTGTATCTGCTTGAATTGCGGGTGGCGGGAGTCGCCCAGCCATTCGAAGACCACGGATTCCGCGCTCACCACATTCACGCCGAGGCGATGCATGCGCTCGAGCGCGTTCTGGTAATTCTCCAGCCTACGCGAACAGACCGCGTCCTCGACCACGAACACCTCATGCCCCGCAGCCAGCAGGTCCAACGCCGTCTGCAGGATGCAGATGTGCGCTTCCATGCCCACCAGCACGATTTGCCGGCGATCTTCGCGAGCTTCTATGGCCGCTCGAAACTCTTCGTTGCGGAGACAGCTGAACGTGGTCTTCGACATCGGGAGAACGCCCTCCGGCAAGGACACCGCAACCAACGGGTGGGTGGTACCGAGGCCTTCGGGATACTGTTCCGTCACGATCACCGGCACGCCCAGCATGTCCGCTGCGCGTGCCATCAGGGCTGCGTTTTGCAGCACCCGGTTGAGCACCTTGCCTGGCATTGCCTCACCCAGTCGTTGCTGGGTGTCGACCACCACCAGCAGCGAGAGGGAGGCGTTGCATTTGTACTTGGCAGTGAGTGCGGTCATGTTGTTCTCCGCCCGCGGGTGCGTGTCGCGAGACTGATTCAGCGAGATGTCTGTGACCCACTGCTTGCGGTAGGTGTCAGCCATTCATTGGTGGCGGCAATGTCGGCCGGTGCGAGGGTGCCGGCTGCACGCTTCAGGCGCAGCCGGTTCAAGGTGTATTCGTAGCGCGCCATGGCGTAGTCGCGCCGCGCCTGGGACAGTCCACGCTCGGCGGTCACCACATCGATCGTTGTGCGCGTTCCCACTTCGAAACCCGCGCGGGTCGAGTCCACGGCGGTGGCGGAGGAGCGCACGGCCTGGGCCAGAGCGGTTACGGCGCTGATCTGGGACAGGATGCCGAGGAAGGCCTCGCGGGTTTGGCGGTAGGCAGCGCGTCGGGCACGTTCGAGGCGCTCCAGCGCTGCAGCATGGGAGTGGGTCGCCTCGCGCGTGCGGGACATCACGCTGCCACCTGCATAGAGCGGAATGTTCACCCGCATGCCGATATCACCGCCGTCGACTTCCGTCTGACCGAAGCGCCCACCTTGGGACGTCAGGCCACGGCTGCCCGAGATGTCGAGGCTTGGATAATGGCCCGCCTGCTGCGCCTTGATCTCTTCCATGGCGATTTCCGTGGCAGCTTGCGCGGCGGCAATTTCCAGATTCCTGCCAAGTGCAGACTCTGTCCATTGCTCGATGCTGTCGGGGGTCGGACGATCCAGGGACATCGTCTCACCGAGCGGGATGAGATCGTTAAGATAGGTGCCGGTGATCTCGCGCAGCTCTTCCTGCGCGATCTCCAGTGCATTGAGGGCCGCGATCTCGCGGGCCTGCGAGCGGTCGAAACCGGCCTGCGCCTCCTGCACATCGGTGATGGCGATGAGGCCCACCTCGAAGCGCTGTTTCGCCTGATCGAGCTGGCCGCCCAGGGCCTCCTTCTCGGCTTTCGCAAAGGCGATGTCGTCCCGTGCCGCGAGCACTGCGAAATAACGTTCGGCAACGCGCAGGATGAGATCCTGATAGGCCGTATCGAGTTCAGCCTGAGCCTGGGCCACCCGCTTGTGGGCCTGGCGCAGGCGCACATAACGTTCCTGGTTGAACACCGGCTGGGTCAGGGTCAGCCGGTAATCGTAATTCTGGAAGGCCACGTCGCCACCGAGACCGATGTTGACGTCGGTGGTGATGGACTGGTCGGCGTGACTGCCGCCGGCAGTGAAGGCGAGCGTTGGAAACCACAAGGCCGCCTTGGCTTGCGGGATACCCTCGGCCACGGCCAGTGCATTGGCCTGAGCCTCGCGCCAAGCGGGATCCGCGCTTTCCGCCAAGGTAAGCGCATCGACGAGGTTGGTGGCCTGTGCTGCCTGCAGGCAGAAGGTGGCACCGAGGCAGACCAGACCGAGACGTCGGGACGCGCGCAGCCAGCGGCGGGCAAAAGACTGCGGCGAGTGTGGGTGGGATCCCATCCGCGAAGCGTCAGTACTGCGCCATGGTGGGGTCGAGCTCCGCGGCCCAGCGATGGATGCCGCCCGCCAGATTCAACACCCGCTGGAAACCGTTGCGGCGCAGATACTCGGCCGCGCAATGACTGCGTACGCCGTGATGGCAGACCATGACGGTGAGCGCTTCCGGATCGAGTTCCGCGAGATGATCTGGCAAGGATTCCAGTGGCACCAGTTCGGAGCCGACGATCTGGCAGAGTGAGAATTCCCAGGGTTCGCGGACATCGATGATCACCACTGGCTCATTCGCGAGCAGGTCACGCAAGTCCGAGGGCGAGATGTCCTCCATCAGCGGCAGCGCATCCGCAGGGTGGCGGAACTGTGCATCGACTGCAGGGCCAGGCAGGGAAGGCGCAGATCAGAACTGGAAGCGGGGAGGGGTCTCCGCGCCTCTCAGGGGTTCCAGCTCGAGCTCGAACAGCGATTCCTCGAGATAGCGGTCACCCTCGCGGGTGATGAGTCGCGCCTCCATCGCGGGCGCAGTCCCGGTCACGATGAAGAGGCGCCCCCCCGGGGCCAACTGGGCCTCGATCGCGGGGCGGCGTGCAGGGGAGGATGCGGTGACGGCGATGAGGTCGTAGGGTGCCTCGCTGGCCCATCCCTCCAGGGCATCGCCAGCCACGCAATGCACGTTCTCCGCGCCGATCGCGCGCAGCTTGCGGGTGGCGTCTTCAACGAACTGCGGCTGGATGTCGACCGAGATCACGGCCCCACACAACCGCGCGAGCAATGCGGAGAGGTAGCCGCTGCCAGTGCCAATCTCCAGCGCTCGCTCATGTTTCGCGGGGGCCAGGGCCTGCAACAGTCGGCCTCCCCACTTGGGCGCGAACATCGAAGCCCCAAAGCCGAGCGGAATGCGGATGTCGGAATAGGCGAGTCGCCGGTAGGCCGCAGGTACGAAGTGTTCACGCGGGACCTCCAGCATCGCATCGAGGACCGCCTGATCCAGAACCTCCCAGGGCCTGACCTGTTGCTCCACCATGTTGAACCGGGCCTGGCTGAGATCCATGGACTGCTTCCTCGCGAGATATGCCTGTGCTCGAACGCCCGAGGGGGTCGCTGACCGAGGGGATTTCCCTCTGACCCAAAGGCTTTGAATGGCTTGGATTATATACGCTATAGTCGAATCGACCACAGCGGCTGGGGGTGCTCGGCGATGGGCTTTCACGGCACATCGTTGCGAGCTGAGAGACACCCTTCGAACCTGACCCGGATCATGCCGGCGTAGGGAAGCGGACGAAAGTGACTGACAGCGCCCGATGCGCGCTGTCGCCTCCGGCTGATCTGTCACGGTGCCCCGCCCCGCGGGCAACGCCGAAACATCGACATGCCTGAGGTAGCGCCATGAATGCCGTTCCGGACAAGATTCTTCACCAGTCGGCCGCGCTCGATGCGCGCGTCACCACGCCCTTCCCGGGCTCTCGCAAGATTTACGTCGAGGGCAGCCGCCCGGATCTCCAGGTCCCCATGCGGGAAGTCAGCCAGCAAGCCACGCGCGGACGTCTCGGCATGGAGAAAAATCCGCCGCTTGCGCTTTACGACACTTCCGGACCGTACACCGATTCGGCCCGTGAGGTGGATGTACGCCGCGGCCTGCCGGCCCTGCGCAGCGCGTGGATAGAGGAGCGCAGCGACACGATTGCGCTGGCGAGCCCGAGTTCCCGCACCACGCTCAAGCACGCCAATGATCCGGCAACCGCACATCTGCGCTTCGCGTTCCAGCGTCCGGTGCGCCGCGCCGTGCCCGGAGCGAACGTCACCCAGATGCACTACGCGCGCAAGGGCATCATCACGCCCGAGATGGAATTCATCGCCATCCGCGAAAACCAACTCCTGGACGCCTTCATGGCGGCACATCCGGCACTGGCGAAGAGCCATGCGGGTCATTCCTTCGGTGCACGTATTCCCACCTTCATCACGCCCGAATTCGTGCGCGAGGAGGTGGCCTCCGGTCGCGCCATCATCCCCAACAACATCAATCATCCGGAATCCGAGCCCATGATCATCGGGCGCAATTTTCTGGTGAAGATCAACGCCAACATCGGCAACTCGGCGGTCTCGTCCTCCATCGAGGAAGAAATCGAAAAGATGGCATGGTCGATTCGGTGGGGCGCGGACACGGTCATGGATCTCTCCACCGGCAAGTACATCCACGAAACGCGCGAGTGGATCATCCGCAATTCACCGGTGCCGATTGGCACCGTGCCGATTTACCAGGCGCTGGAGAAAGTGGATGGCAAGGCCGAGGAGCTCACCTGGGAACTCTTCCGCGACACCCTCATCGAGCAGGCGGAGCAGGGTGTGGACTACTTCACCATCCATGCCGGCGTGCGCCTGCCTTACATTCCCCTCACGGCCCGGCGCGTCACCGGCATCGTGTCGCGCGGGGGGTCGATCCTCGCCAAGTGGTGCCTTGCCCATCATCGCGAGAATTTCCTGTACACCCACTTCGAGGAAATCTGCGAAATCATGCGCGCCTATGACGTCGCCTTTTCGCTGGGTGATGGCCTGCGTCCCGGCTCGATCGCGGATGCCAACGACGCGGCCCAGTTCGCGGAGCTGGAGACGCTCGGTGAACTCACCAAGATCGCCTGGCAGCAGGACGTGCAGGTGATGATCGAGGGGCCGGGCCATGTGCCCATGCACCTCATCAAGGAGAACATGGACAAGCAGCTCAGCACCTGCGGTGAGGCGCCGTTCTATACCCTGGGGCCGCTGACCACGGATATTTCCCCCGGCTACGACCACATCTCCTCCGCCATCGGCGCGGCGATGATTGGCTGGTATGGCACGGCGATGCTGTGCTACGTCACCCCCAAGGAGCATCTCGGCCTGCCGGACAAGGACGACGTGCGCGAAGGCATCATCGCCTACAAGATCGCCGCGCATGCGGCCGACCTCGCCAAGGGACACCCCGGCGCGCAGGTGCGCGACAATGCGCTGTCCAAGGCGCGCTTCGAATTCCGCTGGGAAGATCAGTTCAATCTGGGACTGGATCCCGAGCGCGCGCAGGAATTCCACGACGAAACCCTGCCGAAGGAAGGCCACAAGGTGGCGCATTTCTGCTCCATGTGCGGACCGCACTTCTGCTCGATGAAGATCACCCAGGATGTGCGGGAATACGCCGAGTCGCGCCAGATTGGCGATGAAGGCGCCGCGCTGGAGGCGGGCATGGCCGAGAAGGCCAAGGAGTTTGTGGCGCAGGGCGCGGAGATCTACCAGGAGCAGTGAAGCTCCCTCCCACCATCATCGGAGACTCAACCATGGCTTTCTTGCGAACTGTACTTTGCACCCTGACACTGATTGCCGTTGTCGGCTTTGCACAGGCCGATGTCGGCACCTTTTTGGAGCAGGCCATCACGGGTGAACATCGCGCGGCTGCCCACAAGGCGCGTGATTCGCAGCGTCATCCCAAAGAGACCTTGATGTTCTTCGGCCTTGAACCGCAGATGCAGGTCATCGAGATGCTGCCGGGAGCCGAGGCGTGGTACACGGAGATCCTGGCGCCGGTTCTGCGCGAACAGGGCCGTCTGGTGACCGTGATGCTGCCGCCGGACGCACCACCGCCCTACGCGCGCAAGCAGTACGAGCTGTTCAATGCCAAGCTGGATGCGGCGCCCGCACTCTACGACCGTATCGAGCGCCGCACGATGCCGCGCGACCCGCTGGTTCTGGGGCCGGCCGGCTCGGCCGACATGGTGCTGACCTTCCGTAATACCCACGGGTGGATTCGCGCCGGCCAGTTCGATGATGTCTACAAAGCCATCTTCGAGGTGCTGAAGTCCGGTGGCATTCTGGGCATAGAACAGCACCGCGCGCCGGATGACTGGGATGCCGACGCCAAGGCCAAGACCGGCTATGTGCCAGAGAAATTCATGATTGAGCAACTGGAGCTCATCGGCTTCAAGCTGGAAGGCAAGTCGGAGATCAACGCCAATCCCAAGGACACCAAGGACTATCCGGATGGGGTGTGGACGCTCCCGCCGAGCTATGCACTGGGCGACAAGGATCGGGCGAAATATGAAGCGATCGGTGAATCCGATCGCATGACCCTCAAGTTCAGGAAGCCCTGAGCGACTGTTCCTCCGGGTACGGCAGGCTGTCCAGTGATCTGAGCAATCTGGCCGCCTCGGCCACCAGGCCCGGAATATCGCCTGCATCTTCGCCCGGGTGCGTGCTGAGCCAGCGACGCCAGGCACGGGCGCCAGGCCTGCCCTGACGCAGGCCGGCCCAGTGCTTGGTCATGTGCTTCAGCGGCACGCCCTCGCTCAGCCCTCGAATCAGATACTCCTGCAGACCTTCCACCAGCTCAGCCTCGGACAGTGACGCGGCATCCGCGCCGAACAGGGCGGCATCCACGCTCGCCAACAGGCCGAGATCATCATAGGCGGCGCGCCCGAGCATCACGCCTTCCACTTCCGCCAGATGCCGCTGGCACTCGACCAGTGACTTGATCCCGCCATTGATGACCACAGGCAGTGCGGGGAAGGCCTGTTTGATGGCGTAGACCCGCTCGTACTGCAAAGGGGGGATTTCGCGGTTGGCGCGCGGCGAGAAATTCAGCAAGGCCTTGCGCGCGTGCAGGATGAGCACCGCGCACCCGGCTGCTGCAACCTGCGCCACCAGATTTTCCAGATGCGGCTGGCTGTCGAGCGCGTCCACGCCCAGTCGCGCTTTCACGGTCACCGGGATCTGCACGGCGGCGCGCATGGCTGCCACGCAGTCCGCGACCAGCCCGGGCTCGGCAATGAGGCAGGCACCGAATCTGCCCGCCTGCACGCGATCACTGGGGCAGCCCACGTTCAGATTGATTTCGGCGTAACCACTGTCCTCGCCCATGCGGGCCGCAAGCGCGAGTTCACGCGGGTCGCTGCCGCCGAGCTGCAAGGCCACGGGGTGTTCGGAGACATCCCAGGCCAGAAGATGCCTGGCGTCCCCGCGGACCAGTGCACTTGCCACCACCATCTCGGTATAGAGCCGCGCATGTGCACTCAAGCGCCGGGCGAGATACCGGTAATGGCGATCCGTGTATTGCATCATGGGAGCGACGCAGAAGCGCCAGTCGCCGAGAGTGATGCTGCTGGTATTGCTCACGTGATTCGGGATTTGCGAGTGAAGGAGGGCGGAGATTATGTCTCAAGCCGGACCCAAGTGGTCGAGACGCTTCGCGCAGCGCATGCAGGGTCTGGAGGCGATCATGGGAACATTCGGGCGCGGGGGGGACGGCATGAACGAAAAAGGCGCCCGGAGGGCGCCTTTCGCTTGAATGGAACCGCCAGCTGTACCCGGCGTTTCAAACCTCGTGGTGCGGTGTCAAACCCGCCGAGGTGCGATGAGCCTGCGATGCCGCGCAAGACCAAACAATGCCAAGCCAAGCAACGACAGGGTGCCCGCCGGCTTGTCCGGTTGCGCCTCACCAATGCGCAGCGCCACGGCTTCGGCCGCTGCATAGTCCTTGGCCGCCAGATCCAGACCCAGCAGTGCCCACAGGCTGGGGCCGTGATCAGGAACCTGTGCCAGCAACGCTTCATATTGCGCACGCGCCAAGGCCCACTGTCCGGTGGCCTGTGCCGCGCGGGCGAGCGCGGCGCGTGCCATCGAGGCCTCGGGATCCGATTCCACCAGCGCCTTCAGGACTTGCACGGCCTCCACGCCGGAACCGGCGGTGAGCAGAAAGATCCCCCAGCGCAGCTGGTTGGCGGGAACGGCGGGCGCGAGTTCCCAGGCCTTGCGCGCCAGCGCGAGTCCTTTGTCGCGATCGCCTTGCTGCAGATAACGTTCGGCAAGCAGCCAGAGGGGCGCACCGGCCTGCGGTTGAGCGGTGATCGCGGCATCGAGCACCGCGTCGGCCTCGGTCGTTTTGCCACTCTGAGCCAGGAGCTTCGCCAGGGCCACGCTGGCGGGTTCGAAGCGCGCATCCTGGGACAGTGCCTTGCGCAGCAGTGCCTCTGCCGCCACCGGATCTTTCCCGGCGAGGGCAAGCATGGCGAGGCTGGTCTGGGTGGGGGCGTGGTCTGGAGTCAATTCCAGTGCACGTGTAAAAGCCTTGCGTGCCCCCGGTTCATCATCTTGGCGCAGCAGCAGTGAGCCGAGCAGGTGATGTGAGTCCGCATCGTCGGGCGCGAGCTCCACCAGCGCGCGTGCAGATTCCAGTGCGAGTTCAGGCTCGCCTTGGGCCACCTGCGCCATTACCAAGCCTCGGGTGGAAGTGGTTGCCAATTCACCCTCGCGCAGTGCTTGCAGTCCGGCGATGCCTTGCTCCAAGCGCCCGGCTTCCAGATCCGACACCGCTTCCAGCAGCGAGGCTTGCGGGCCTTCGGGGGCAAGGCTCGTGGCCTGTTGCAACCAGGCGCGCGATTCGTGCAGATGTCCCGCGAGCCTGTGGGCCTGGCTGAGCATCAACAGCGTGGACACATTTGCCGGTTTCATCGCCGCGAGCGGCGTCAAGGTTTCGATGGCCTCCTGAGCACGCTTCTGCTTGAGCTGGACCCGGCCCAGAAGCTGTCGGCCTGCCGCCAGGCCGGGTGCGAAGGCTTCCAGGGTTTTCAGGTATTCCTCGGCCTGGTTGAGTTTGTCCTGGCGCAGGGTGCTGTCGGCCAGCATCAGCAACAGGCGCGGATTCTTCTGCATCACCTGCAGTGCTTTCTGCAGCTCCGACTCGGCGCCGGCCCAGTTGCCTTTGGACCAGGCCAGCCAGCCGCGCAGGTAGGTGAGCACCGGCGCCTTGGGCGTCTTCGCGGCAATCTCATCCAGAGTCTTGCGGGCTGCCTGGTGTTCGCGGCGCATGAGCTGCGCTTCAGCGAGGCCCGTCAACGCCTCCAGCGGATTGGCGGCCTCGGCCGCAGCCGCCTTGAAATGCGCCGCCGCGAGTCCCGAATCTCCCTGTTGCAGGCGTGCCATCCCCATCAGGGTCTGGGCGTCCGCATTCTTTGGATCCAGCTCCAGCGCCCGGCCCAGCGCTTCGATCGCGCCCGGCAAGTCCCTCTGCGCCATCGCCATGCGCGCCTCGGCAAGGTCCATCTCCACCGATTCCGGCGTTTTCTGGCGCTGTGCCGCGAGCAGCGCTTGTGCCTCATCGGTTTGCCCCAGCGCATGCCGAACCCGCGCCTCGAGGCTTGCCGCGGTGCCTGAGTCTTTCCCGCGATAGTCCGCCAAGGTGCGACCCGCGTCCTCGAACTTGCCGAGCTCCACCTGCGCGCGGGCGAGGTCCAGCAGCACCTCGGGCTTTTCCTTGCCCAAGGGGCGGGCGAGCCGCAGATGGTTCTGGGCATCCGCAAATTGCTTGAGCTGGAGCTGCAGGCGGCCCAGCGCCCAGCGCAGCTCGAGATCTTCTGGAGCGGCCTGCACGGCGGATTTGTAATGAATGACGGCCGCACGGTAATCCCGCTCCGCCAGCGCCTCCTCGGCGGAGCGCGCGAGCGCCGCGGCCGAAGGCGCGGAAGTTGACCGCCAGGCGGAATACGCCAGCAGGCAGAGCACCAGCAGGGCCACCAGGCCCAGGGTCACGGCAACGACTTTGGGGGGAGAAGGGCGCTTGCGCGACATATGAAAAATCCTTGCTTGGGCAGGGCCCGCTTTCCGTGAAAAAAACAGGCTCGGTGGCCAGGGAGTGACTCGACTTGTGGAGACTTAGCGGCCAGTCAATGCCCCTGCTTGAAGGGTAGCCCTACCTCCGGGGCAGCAGACTGACCTTCGGAATGCCGGTGGCACATCGAAGTTTGGACAGGCCTGGGCACCGTCAAGAATTCTTACAAAACCCCCTGAAAACGGGATGGCTTCGTCCAAAAATTTTACAGCCGGAGGTAATCAGACTGGCTCGAGTCTCGGGAGCAGAACTTTCAGACCCCGGTTAATGGGTGTGAAAACGGGTTGCACCGATCATTCCGCGAGGGCGCCGACCCGGGCTCCGACAACCCTCCTGTCCGCGCACCCCTCTTTTTGTGATCCAGTCTGCAACTCCGGCCCGCAAGGTCCCCCGATGCCCTGGAACGGCATGACTGTTGCTGGCTTTTGAGACAAGCGCCGCCGTATGGGCAGGCGAACGGAGTGAGTAAAATGCAAAATCGCAGTCGTTTCACGTCAGGTACATGGCTACGCGGGCAGGCTTTGGCCTTGACCGGTGCCCTTGGCCTTCTTGTCGTCCCGCAGGCGGAAGACGGGTTCGTTTTCAACGGCGGCACCAACACGTATTCCTTCACCGGGCAGAATTATGTGACCGTTTTTGACGGCGGCAATGTGCCCGGCTCCTACAAGACGAGCGAGGCCTTGTCCTGGTCCATGACCCTTGCCGCGCCGCTGGGTAACGGTCTCGGCTTCGGCGCTGTCAGTCCTACTGGCTGGACCTTCGATGACGGACGTTCCAGCGGCAATGGCACCTTCGACGACACCGAGGGATTTGCCTACTTCGCGGCAGGCACGAACGGCTCAGGTGACATCGTGGATTGGCTGGCGGCTTTCGTAGGCCCTCGGCTGGGCGGGACCACTCCCAACAACTCTGACGATACGGGCTTGGGTATCTCTTGCGGTGGGTTGGGCTGCTCGCCGCTGGGAGCGCCGACTGGTGAGGCAGGGGCCGCGCTTTTGTGGAGTTCCAAGGCCGTGAGCCAGATTGAGCAACAGATCCCCGGCGGCGGACCGGGCGCTTGGGACAGTGTGTTTGCGGCTGTTGACGGTACTTCCGCCATAGCTGAGTTTGCCTTTGGGGCGGCAGAAATTGGCCCCAATATCGGCCTCTCCATCGGAGGTCTCAGCGAAGATGACGTGGATGCAGCTTACTACCCCGCCTATCGCGGCACGGTGCCGGAGCCGGGTGCACTCGCTTTGGTGTGCGTGGGCCTGATGGGCGCTTTTGTTGCCCGCCGCCGCGCCCAGCGTCAGGCTTGAAACTTCACGCCTGACCTTGCTTGAAGAGGGGCAGGGTAACCTGCCCCTTCCTCTTTTGCGCCGGACGCCGCATCCAGCGACCTTCTCGGTGACACATCCAGCCCCCAAGCCTTCTGCCCTCGACCTCTTCACTCCGCCTTGCGGAAGAAGAGGGTGACCTCGCCAAAGCCGATACCGACTTTGCTGAAGCGGGTCTTGTTGACCAAGGTGCGCTCGTCGATGAGCCACATCCAGTCATCCATGTCGAGCTTCACCACCCCGTCCTCGCCCTTGCGGCGTGTAGCGCCACGCGCTACATTGAGTCTCATGATTCGAAGCTTCCGGCACAAGGGCATCGAGCGATTTTTTCGGACCGGCTCACGGGCGGGGATCAAACCGAAACATGCCCCACGCCTCGCTCGGCAACTATCTGCGCTGGATGTCGCCACGCGACCTGAAGACATGAACCGACCCGGTTGGGGATGGCACTCCCTCAAGGGCGGCCTGGCCGACCACTGGGCCGTCAGCGTAAACGGGAACTGGCGCCTCACCTTCGCGTTTGAAAACGGCGATGCCATCTTGGTCGACTACAAAGACTATCACTGAGGATTACCACTGAGGTGCTCATGAATTCGATGTTCAATCCCCCTCATCCTGGCCTCACCCTCAGGGACGATATCCTGCCGGCCCTGAGTCTGCAGGTGAGTGAGGCAGCCGCCCAGCTGGGCGTCGACCGAACCACATTGTCCAAGGTGCTCAATGGGCGCGCGGCCATCAGCCCGGCCATGGCGCTGCGCATCGAACGCTGGTTGGGCCGGGACCACGGCGGCGCTGCCGAAGTGTGGCTGGCCCAGCAGGCTGCCTACGACCTTTGGCAGGCACGGCAAGTGGCGAAAGCCACGAAAGCACTGTCCGTCATCAAGTCGGTGAGGTTTGATGCTGCTTGACGGGTAGTGGGCTGCTGCAGGTTCGCCTCATCCCGCAGAAGTGATTCCGGGAGGGCGAGCTCGGGCTGCCGCTCTTGCCCACCCCGCAAGAGTAGGCCCGCCCCCCGACCTTTCACTCCGCCTTGCGGAAGAAGAGGGTGACCTCGCCAAAGCCGATACCGAACTTGCTGAAGCGGTCTGGAAAAAAACGGCTGGCCTCCAGGCGCTTGCTCTGAGTTAGCAGAAACGCTAACCTTCAGGCGTGGCTTACGACATCCAATACTTCCACGCGCCGCTCCCGAGACGGCTGGTTCATGTCTGATTTGAAACATTCTCCCGTGCGTCACGACCATAAGGCCTTTCTGGAGAAGGCTCGTACCAGGAAAGGCTTTGATGAGGCTTACGATGCCTTGGAGCTGGAATGCCAGGTGATTGACCAGCTCTTGAAAGCACGCGCCCGCGCGGGTCTCACGCAGGATGCCGTGGCAGAGCGCATGGGCACGACCAAGAGTGCGGTCTCGCGGCTGGAGGGGGCGGGTAAACACAGTCCCTCTCTGGGGACACTGCGCCGTTATGCTCAGGCGGTAGGCTGCGACCTGCAAGTTCGCCTCATCCCGCAGAAGTGATTCCGGGAGGGCGAGCTCGGGCTGCCGCTCTTGCCCACCCCGCAAGAGTGGGGCTGCCCCCGACCTCTCACTCCGCCTTGCGGAAGAAGAGGGTCACCTCGCCAAAGCCGATACCGAACTTGCTGAAGCGGGTCTTGTTGACCAAGGTGCGCTCGTCGATGAGCCACATCCAGTCATCCATGTCGAGCTTCACCACGCCGTCCTCTCCCTTGTAGGCGAGCACGTAGCGCCAGTTGAGCGCATTACCGGCAGCTGAACCCTTGGCTTCGCCCACCACGTCGGCCGCGGTGCCGGTGTAGGCATTGCCCTCCTTGCGTATCGTCCACACCCGCCGCTCCGTACTGCCATCGTCATAGGTGAAGTGTTCATCCAGGGTGCCGGTGTCGCCTTCCCAGTGGCAGTCCATCTTCACGTTCATGCGCCGGATCACCTTGCCGGAGCGCTCCTGCACCATGCCCCAGGCTTCCACCTGCCCGTTGAAGTAGCGCGCGAGATCGAGCGTGGGGGTGGCTGCCGCGTAATCCTGAGGGGAGGGCCCGGCGCAGCCGGTGAGGGTCGCGATGGCCGCAGCGGTCGCCAGCAGCTTCTTGATGACGGATGTTTTCGACATGGCGCTGTTCCTCGCATGAAATTGCCCGCGCCTTGCGGGTACAGGTCGTAACCGTATCATCTCCGGGCACAGGTTCGCAGTGAGGAAAACCGATGTCTCGCGAGATTGGACAGCAATTGAAAATGCTCGACGCCCTCGACGTGCTGGTGGTGGTCGACAACGAAACAGACACCCTCTCAAGTATCGCGGAGGGCAGTCCGCAAGTGCCGGAGGTGGTGCATCTCGCGGCCCGTACGCCGCCTGCGCGAGTGTACGAAGGGCACGCGTGCAAGGTGGTGATGGACCAACTGTGCTGTGCGTGCCACGGGTTATCCGTCCTGCTGACCGGGCATGTGGGCAACGAGAAACACAGCGTGCTCTTCGATGTGGGGCCTTATCCTGAGCTATGGCTCGACAACGCGCGTCGACTGGACGTGGACCTGGCGTCGATCGAGGCCTTGTTTCTTTCCCACTGGCATTTTGACCACAGTGGCGGCTTTCCTGAAGTCATTGCGGCGATCACCGAGGCACGTGCCAAGCGTGGCCACACTGCACCACTGGTGGTGGATGTGCATCCCGATCGACCCGATCAGCGCGGACTGATGGCGCCCGACGGTACGCTGTTGTTGCTGCCCGAAGAGCCGAGCTTTGCGGCGATGGAGACAGCAGGGGGGCGGGTTCTGCGCGCCTCAGAAGCCCATCTTCTGTCCGATGGCTTCTTCTTCGGGAGCGGCGCCATTGCCCGGGTAACCTCCTATGAAACCGGGCTTGCCGGGCATCACACCTTCCGTGGCGATGTGCTGGAGGCTGACCCCCTAATCATGGACGAGCGTTATCTGGTGGCAAAAGTGCGCGGGCGCGGCGTGAGTGTTTTCTCGGCCTGTTCGCATGCCGGTATCGTGAATGCGTGCCTGGACGCCAAGGCCTGTTTCCCTGCTGAGGCAGTCGACCTGGTGCTTGGGGGCTACCACCTGGCTAGCCGGATGATGGAGGAGCGCATTCCCTAAACGGTGACTGATCTGTTGGAGCGGGTGGATCCGCGCCTGGTGGCGCCGGGCCACTGCACGGGGTGGCGAGCCAAGCAGTCTCTTGCCAACGCATTTGCGCCGCGACGCTATGCGCCCAGTGTGGTGGGCACGCTCTACCGCTTGCGTGGGGAAGATTGAATGCTTGGGCTGATCAATCAGACTCGGCGAGAATCCTGCCGGTAAAAGCCGCCCGTAGATACCAGGCGAGAGGTGCGCGGGTGGCCGGCTCACCGCTGGCATCAAATGCTGGCGCAGTCACCGAAGCGTCCGCCGCCTTGGGCCGCAGCTGCATCACGGCGCCGAGGCGCGCGCTGATTTCTTCCTGCCGGCCCAGCACCAGCAGTGACGTCAATTCCTCCCAATCGGCCCGGAGCAGAGCTTCTTCCTCTGGGCCGGGGCTCCACAGCCGCGCCCAGCCGATACGCCGCGCTGGCAGTGGCGCCAGGCTTGCCGCTTCGATGGGCAACCAGAGCACGCGGACGAGTTTCCGGCGTACCACGGACTCCTCCCAGCGGCTAGAAGGCTCAGGTCGCGATGGCGCGCGGCACACGTAGGTGGATTCCCTCGGCTGGCCTGCTACATCGACGGGAATGGTCTTCAACTCGATGCCGAGCGCGCGGAAGTCCGGCTCCGGCAGGTTGCCAGCGTCGGCTCCCAACACGATTTCGAGCAGTTGTCCCATCCAGCCTTTGCCCTGACGGGGCGAGGGGGGTACGGGCAAACCGGCAGTGGCTGCGAGTTCCCCAAGGCGCAGACCGGCGAGCGCATGGGCACGCTCCAGCAGTTCAGCCTCAGTCGCAGGGGGCGGGGTCACGCATCGAGTTCGCTGACGATGCTTTGCTGCAAACGCGCGCGGGTGGCTTCATCCGTCACCGGCTGGTCGTGGAGATCGGTGATGTAGAAGTAGTCTTCCGCACGCTCGCCAATGGTGGCGATGCGCGCATCGTGCAGGCGCACGCCGGAGTCGCGCATGGCGCGACCCACCACCGAGAGGAATCCCGGCCGGTCGGTGGCGATCACTTCCATCACGGTACGGCCGTGCGCGCTGTCATCACTGAATTCCACCGACGCCGGAAAACGGAAATGCTGCAGCTTGCGCTGGGCAGGCCCCTGTCGTGCCGCAGGGATCTCCGCCGCACGGATTGCGCTGCGCAGGCGGGTGCAGATCTCCTGAATGCGCATCGGATCCTCCACCGGGCTGCGGGTTTCCGCATCGAGCACGTTGTAGGTGTCGAGCGTGTAATCCGCTTCGGAGGTGATGATGCGTGCATCCTGTACGTCGAGCCGCAGGCGGTCGAGGGCGGCAGTGGAGATGGCGAACAGCAAATCCACGTTGTGGGTATAGATAAAGATGGAGGTGCCGCCGCGTTGTTCGAAATTGCGCACGGCCACCAGCGGCAGATCGTCCTCGTCCGCGCCAAGGATGGTTTCTGTGTGCCAGGCGATTTCGGCTGGGCGATGACGCAGGAAGTACTCCTCGCCGAGCGTCCCCCACAAAAGCGCCACGGCATGCTCCGGAAACCGGTTGGGGTCCAGATGCTGGCGAGCCTCGGCGCGGGTGTCTTCCACGCGCTGGGCACGGTCGCCGGCAGTCTGGCCACTACCGCGCAGGCGGCGCAAAGTGAGCAAATACAGTTCGGACAGCAGCGACTGCTTCCAGCTGGTCCAGAGCCGCGGATTGGTGCCGCGAATATCCGCGATGGTGAGCAGGAAGAGATAATCGAGGTGGATCTGGTCGCCCACCACGGCCGCGAAATCCTGGATGACCGCCGGATCATTGATGTCCTGGCGCTGCGAGACATTGCTCATCAGCAGATGGTGTTTCACCAGCCATGCCACCAGATTGGTGTCGTACTGGCTCAGGCCATGCAGCTTGCAGAACTCGGCGGCATCCTCGGCACCGCCGTCCGAGTGATCCCCGCCGCGGCCTTTGGCAATGTCATGGAACAGGCCGGCCAGATAGAGCAGCTCCAGCTTGGGGATCCGCTCGATGGCCTGACGCAGCAGGTAGGACTGATCTTCGTTGGTGATGGGATAGGAGAAGCGACGCATCTGCAACACCACAAACAACAGATGCTCGTCCACGGTATACACATGAAACAGATCGAATTGCATCAGCCCTTCGATGCGGCCGAAGGCCGGCAGATAGGCCGAGAGCACGCCATAGCGATGCATGCGCTGCAGCTCGTGTCCCACGCGGCGCGGCTCACGGATGATTTCCATGAACAGGCTGCGGGCCCGGATATCCTTGCGAAATTTCTCGTCGATGAGATAGAGGTGCTCGCGAATGAGGCGGATGGTGCTGGCGCGCACGCCCTTGATGCTCGGGTTCTTCTGCATCAGAAGAAAAATCTCGAGCAGCGCGGGAGGCGTGCGTTTGAAGACGTTCTCGTTGACCGCCTCGATGAAATTACCGCGCACCTGAAAGCGGCGTGACAGGGGGGAGGTGCGCACCGCGCGATCCTTCTGCAGGATGGCCTCCTGAAAGAGGCCGAGCAGAATTTCATTCAGGCGACTCAACTCCCGCACCGTGCGGTAGAAGTCCTTCATGAACTGTTCGACCGCGCGGTTGTGGGCGGCGTCTGTGTATCCGAAGAGCTCTGCCACCCGCTTCTGGTGATCGAAGAGCAGGCGATCTTCACGCCGCCCGGCCAGGAAATGCAGCGCGCAGCGGATCTGCCACAGGTGCTCGCGGCCGCGCTCGAGTGCCGCGAATTCCGCGGTGCTCAGGAAGCCATGCCCGACGAGGTTGCCGAGGCCCTGCGAGTCGAAATGACGATTGGCAACCCACGCAATGACCTGAATGTCGCGCAGCCCGCCGGGACTTTCCTTGAGATTGGGTTCCAGTTGCTGGAAGGCATCGTTGTAGCGCGCATGCCGGTGATCCTGCTCATCGAACTTGGCCGTGAAGAACTCCTCGCTGTTCCACATCACGGCCGGCGCGATGGCCGCACGCACGGTATCGAACAGGGCCGGTGGGCCGCACAGCACGCGGGCCTCCAGCAGCGCCGTCATCACGGTGATGTCGCCCCGCGCAGCCTCCGCACTCTCGGCGACACTGCGCACGGTGTTGCCCACTTCGAGCCCGATGTCCCACAGGTGACGCACGAACCCTTCGCAGTCCTGGCGATCCGCTGCACTGGCGTCCCCGGCCGTCAGGATGCTGATGTCGACATCGGAGTAGGGGTGGAGCTCGCCACGACCGTAGCCGCCCACGGCCAGCAGGGCGTGGGGCGTGCGGTCCAGTCCGAACATTCGCCACACCGCGCCCACCAGTTGATCCAGCGCGGTGGCACGCGCGGCCACGATGGCGCGCGCCGGCAGGCCACCGAAGAAAGCGGCCTTCTGCGCCTCGTGGAAGCGCTGGAGCAGAGGCTTGATCGTGGCAATCGGCGGCAGGCTGCCGTCCGGCGCCCGCACCAGCAGGGCCGCAAGCTCCGCCGGGTCCAGCGTTGGCACCGCGGGCTCGGCCCGGGCCGGCTCAGTGAGTGTTGAAATGTTCATCCGGGCGCGCCGTGAGGACTTCAAAACCGGAGTCGGTCACGAGGATTGTGTGCTCCCACTGGGCGGAGAGGCTGTGATCCTTGGTAACCACGGTCCAGCCATCGGGCAGCAGCTTCACCTGGCGTTTGCCGGCGTTGACCATGGGTTCGATGGTGAAGGTCATGCCGGGCTGGAGCACGAGGCCCGTGCCGGGCTGCCCGTAGTGCAGCACCTGGGGATCCTCATGGAATTCGCGGCCGATGCCGTGCCCGCAGTATTCGCGCACGATGGAGAAATTGCGGGCCTCGGCATGGGCCTGGATGGCGGCGCCGATGTCCCCCAGCCGCACCCCGGGCCGAACCATCTCTATGCCTACGCACAGGCACTCGTAACAGGTTTCCACCAGCCGCTGGGCCTTGATGCCCGGGGGGCCCACATAGAACATCTTGCTGGTGTCGCCATGAAAGCCGTTCTTGATCACGGTGATATCCACATTGACCACATCGCCTTCCTTCAGGCGCTTCTCGCTGGGAATGCCGTGGCAGACCACATGGTTGACCGAGGTGCAGATGGACTTCGGGAAGCCGTGGTAATTGAGGGGCGCCGGGATGGCGTCCTGAACCCCCACGATGTACTCATGGCAGAGGCAGTCAAGCTCATCGGTGGTCACGCCGGGCTGGATGTGGGGGGCGATCATCTCCAGCACTTCCGCGGCCAGTCGGCCGGCCAGGCGCATGTGTTCGATGTCGGCGGCGTTCTTGATGCTCACAGGCATGCGCAGGGGGTTCCAACTCGTTGTTGCTACAGGTTTTACATGGTATAAAGCGCGCGCTCTTCGAGCAATGTAACCTACTTCGACCCACCCCACACACGTGTCATGCACTGTGCCTCTGGGTGTCGCGGTGCCGCTTCAGGCCGCCCGCGATGGAGGCTCAGGACCCGTGGAGGCGTAACCCGCACAGGAGACTGCAATGGCTGACGTAAGCATGCGCCAGATGTTGGAAGCTGGCGTTCACTTCGGGCATCAGACCCGTTTCTGGCATCCCAAGATGGCTCCGTACATCTTTGGAGACCGCAACAAGATTCACATCATCAACCTCGAGAAGACCGTGCCCCTGTTCAGGGATGGCATGAACTTCTTGGGACGTGTCATCAGCCGTCGTGGCAAGGTGCTGTTCGTCGGCACCAAGCGTTCCGCCCAGGAAGCCATTGCCCGCGAGGCCGCCCGCTGTGGCATGCCCTATGTCAACCGCCGCTGGCTGGGTGGCATGCTCACCAACTTCAAGACCGTGAAGCAGTCCATCAAGCGCCTCAAGGAGCTCGAGGAACGCATCAACAATGGTTCGCTGGACCGCATCTCCAAGCGTGAGGGCCTGCAGCTCCGCCGCGAGTACGACAAGCTCCATCTGGGGCTCGCCGGCATCAAGGACATGGAAAACCTGCCGGATGCACTGTTCGTTATCGACGTGGGCTTCGAGAAGATTGCCATCGCCGAAGCCAACAAGCTCGGCATTCCGGTGGTCGCCATCGTCGATACCAACTGCAAGCCGGACGGCATCGACTACGTGATTCCGGGCAACGATGACGCCATCAGCGCCGTCAACCTCTACGCCCAGGCGGCGGCCGATGCGGTGCTCGATGCCCGCATGACCATCACCACTGCAGGCCCCGGCGGACAGGATGAGTTCGTGGAGCTGGACGAGGAGGGCAATCCGCTGGTGCGTCGCGAGGCGTCCGGTGAGCGCGGCAGCGAAGACGATGCCCGCCGTGGTCGCAAAAAGGTTGTGCCGGCCGCAGCGCCGCGCAAGAAGGCGCCTGCCCGCAGGCCCGGCCCCGGCGACGCCCCGGCTGGCGCGGAATAAGCGAGGCACTGGCGGGAGCGGCGGGCCATCAGGCGCGCCGGCTCCCCCGGGGACGCTCTGGCCGCGTCCCATCGTCAGTAGCGAGTCCGCCGCCGCCCAAGGGTGGCTGACCCGGGGACTGCGAGCACATCCCAACCCCATTATTCAGAGGAATCGAACCATGCAGATCAGTGCAGCCGCCGTGAAGGAGCTTCGCGAGCGTTCCGGCGCGGGCATGATGGAATGCAAGAACGCCCTGGTGGAAACCGGGGGTGATCTCGAGGCCGCGCTCGAGCACCTGCGCAAGTCCGGTGCCGCCAAGGCCGCCAAGAAGGCCGGCCGCATCGCCGCCGAAGGGACCGTGGTCGTTGCCGAGCGCGCCGGTCAGGCCGTGGTCGTCGAGATCAACAGCGAAACCGACTTCGTGGCCAATGACGACAACTTCAGCCACTTCTCCACCGCGGTCGGCCAGGCGCTGCTCGAGCATTCGCCGGCGGACGTCGATGCTCTGGGCGCGCTGGTCATGCCGGGTGCTGCCGAGAGCATCGAAGCCGCGCGCCAGCAGCTGGTGCTGAAGATTGGCGAGAACATCTCCATCCGCCGCTTTGAGCAGCGCAAGGCCGAAGCCGGCCAGACTTTGGGCGCCTACCGCCACGGCAAGCGCATCGGCGTGCTGGTGACCCTGGAGGGTGGCACCCCGGAACTGGCCAAGGACATCGCCATGCACGTGGCGGCGACCAATCCCACCTGCATCTCCGAGGAAGAGGTTCCCGCCGAGCTCCTGGCCAAGGAAAAGGAAATCCGGGTGGCCCAGGCCGCCACCAGCGGCAAGCCGGCGGACATCGTGGAGAAGATGGTCTCCGGCCAGCTGCGAAAATTCGTGGCGGAAATCACGCTGCTCGGGCAGGCTTTCGTGAAAGATCCGGACACCACGGTCGGCAAGCTGCTCGGCGGCAAGGCCAAGGTGCTCAATTTCGTGCGCTATGAAGTGGGCGAGGGCATCGAGAAAAAGACCGTCGACTTCGCAGAGGAAGTCAAGGCACAGGCACGCGCGGCTGACTGAACCGGCACCGGAAGGGTCGAGATGCATTCGCAACAACCACGCTACCGCCGGGTACTGATCAAGCTCAGCGGCGAGGCCCTGATGGGCGAGGGCGACTACGGGATCGACCCCGTGATCCTCACCCGCGTGGCCGAAGAAGTGAGGGAGCTCATCCAGGCGGGCGTGCAGGTCGCAATCGTCATCGGGGGTGGCAACATCTTCCGTGGCGCAGGGCTCGCCGAGCGCGGCATGGACCGCGTCACGGCCGACCACATGGGCATGCTCGCCACGGTGATCAATGCGCTCGCGATCCAGGATGCATTGGAGCGGGCGTCACTGTTCGCGCGGGTGATGTCGGCCATCAAGATCAATGCGGTATGCGAGGACTACATTCGCCGTCGCGCCATCCGGCATCTGGAGAAGGGACGGGTTGTGGTGCTCGCCGCAGGTACCGGCAATCCCTTCTTCACCACGGATTCGGCCGCCAGCCTGCGGGCCATCGAAATCGGCGCCGAGCTCATGATCAAGGCTACAAAGGTGGACGGCGTTTACTCGGCCGATCCCAATCGGGACCCGTCCGCCGTGCGGTACGACCAGCTGGGCTATGACGAAGTGCTGGAGCGCAAGCTTGCAGTCATGGATGCCACGGCCGTCGTGTTGTGCCGGGACAATCTCATGCCCCTGCGGGTCGTGGACATGACACAGCCGGGGACCTTCGTGCGCGCCGCGCTCGGGGACAATGTGGGCACACTGGTAACAGCGGGATAAGCACATGCTGCAGGACATACTCAAGGACGCACAGGCGCGCATGGACAAATCGGTGGACAGCTTCAAGCTCGAATTGGCGAAGATCCGCACCGGACGGGCGCATCCCAGCCTGCTGGATCATGTGCATGTCGACTATTACGGGTCGGTGACTCCGGTCGGGCGCGCGGCCAATGTCACTGTGGAAGATGCTCGAACCCTCGTCGTCACCGCCTGGGACAAGGCCATGGTCACGGCCATCGAGCGGGCGATTCTCGAATCCGACCTCGGATTGAACCCGCAGACGGCTGGCACGGTCATCCGCATCCCGCTGCCGCCGCTCACCCAGGAACGTCGGCGCGATCTCACCAAGGTGGTCAAATCCGAGGCCGAACAGGCCAAGGTCGCCGTGCGCAACATCCGCCGGGACGCCATTTCGGATTTGAAGGATTTGCTCAAGGAGAAGGAAATCTCCGAGGACGACGATCGCAAGGGACAGGAAGATGTGCAGAAGCTCACCGACGCCCATGTGAAGAAGATCGACGAGCTCACTGGCGCCAAGGAACAAGAGATCATGGCGGTTTGAGCAGGTGACAGCTCTGCCCCCCGGTGCCGACGGCGTGCCGCGCCATGTGGCCATCATCATGGATGGCAATGGACGCTGGGCCAAGCAGCGCAATCTGCCGCGGATTGCAGGGCATCGTGCCGGTGTCGAAAACGTGCGTGCACTGGTGCGCCGCTCTGCCGAGGCAGGTGTGGAAGTCCTGACCCTGTTTGCCTTCAGCAGCGAGAATTGGCGCCGACCACCGCTGGAAGTCCGTCTGCTGATGGATCTCTTCGTGATGGCGCTGGACCAGGAAGCGCAGAAGCTCCATGAGAATGGCGTGCAGCTGCGCGTGATTGGTGACCGCAGTCCTTTCCCACGCAAACTCCAGGACAGTATCGCAGCCGCCGAAGCGCTCACCCGCCACAATCAGGGACTCAGGCTGGTCATCGCGGCGAATTACGGTGGGCACTGGGACATCACCCAGGCTGCCCGCCAGCTGGCCGAGGCGGTGAAGGCAGGTACCCTTGAACCCGCGCACATCACGCCACAGCTCCTGGCGGGATTTCTCAGCACGGCGGATCTACCGGACCCTGACCTTTTCATCCGATCGGGGGGGGAGCAGCGCATCAGCAATTTCCTGCTGTGGCAGCTGGCCTACACCGAGTTCTACTTCACCGACTGCCTCTGGCCCGACTTCGACCAGGACGAATACGACCGTGCGCTCGCGAGTTTCCGGGGACGCCAACGTCGGTTCGGCATGATAGGCGAGCAACTCGAAGCGGCGCATGGGCGGGAGACCGCGGCGCCCATCGACTGACGCCGCCGGTATGGGTGGCGTGCGCGTGCCCTCCACGGCAACTCCGGGCGGCCTCCTGACCCGAGTGCGTACCGCCGGCCTGCTGGTCCCCTCGCTGGCGGCGCTGCTCCTGCTCGGTCACGGGCCCCTCATCACGCTGGTGTTTCTCGCCATTCTTGCCTGCGCCGCTGCCGAGTGGGCTCTGCTTGCGGCGGGTTCCTCACGCCTGAGGCTTGTACTTTTCGTGACGGTAATCATCGTCGCCAGCCTCGTCGTAATCGCATTGCCCCTGAACTGGCAGGTCCGTGTGCTGCTGCTTGCAGCCGGCTTTTGGATGCTCGCGCTGGCGCTCTTGTGGCGAGTCGAGGCCACCACCGGCGCGCTTCCCGGCTGGCCTGTGGGCTGGCTCACCGCCGGCGGGTTCGCTCTGGTGCCGGCCTTTCTCGGCCTCGTGGTACTCCAGGATCTGGATCCCTGGCTGTTGCCGCAGCTCTTCCTGCTGGTGGTGACGGCGGATACCGCGGCCTACTTCGGCGGTCGTGCCTGGGGCCGTGCCCGGCTCGCCTCGCGCATCAGTCCCGGCAAGACCTGGGCCGGCGCATGGTCGGCGCTGGGCGCGGTCCCCCTGATGGCCGTGCTGCTGGGCCAGTTGCCCATGCATGATCCCCTGCCGGCGTGGCAGGCCGCCGTGGTGGGTGGCCTCGTGGTGGTCAGCGCCATCACGGGGGATTTGCTCGAAAGCCTCATCAAGCGCCAGGCCGGCGCCAAGGACAGCGGCACCCTGCTGCCCGGCCACGGCGGCATCCTCGACAGGATCGACAGCCTGCTCGCGGCCGCGCCGGTATATGCTCTCATCCATCTGCTCAGGGCTGACTTTCAATGATTGGTATCACCATCCTCGGATCCACCGGCACCATCGGCGTCAACACCCTGGATGTGGTGGCGAGGGACCCCGGTCGCTTTGAGGTCGTGGCGCTCACGGCCAACCGCAATGTGGAGGGCCTGCTGGCCCAGTGCCGGCAGTGGCGGCCACCGTTTGCGGTGATGGTCGATGCTCGCGCAGCGGGCGAACTGCGCACCGCCTTGCGGGCGGAAGGAATTCGCACCGAGGTTCTCGAGGGTGAAGCCGGGCTGGTCGAGGTTGCTGCGCACCCGCAGACCCACTACGTGATGGCCGGCATCGTGGGTGCGGCCGGGCTCATGCCCAATCTGGCGGCGGCCCGGGCCGGCAAGCGCCTGATGCTCGCCAACAAGGAATCGCTGGTGATGTCCGGCCAGCTTTTCATGGACGCCGTGCGGGCCAGCGGGGCGGAGCTGCTGCCAATCGACAGCGAACACAATGCGGTATTCCAATGCATGCCGGGGGATTTCTCCCGCGGGCTGCCACAGGTGGGCGTGAACCGTATCCTGCTTACCGCCTCCGGTGGGCCCTTCCGCACGCGGGACGTGGCCGGGTTGATGTCCGTGACCCCGGACGAGGCCTGTGCCCATCCCAAATGGGTGATGGGTCGCAAGATCTCGGTCGATTCCGCCACGATGATGAACAAGGGTCTGGAGATCATCGAGGCCTGCTGGCTGTTCGGGACGGGGCAGGACAACATCGAGGTCGTGATCCATCCTCAAAGTGTGATCCATTCCATGGTCGAATATGTCGACGGCTCGGTACTCGCCCAGCTCGGCAACCCGGACATGCGCACGCCCATCGCCCATGCACTGGCTTGGCCGTCACGGATGGAATCCGGGGTGGGCCGACTCAATCTCTTTGATGTGCGCAAGCTCGAATTCGAGGAGCCCGACCCTGAGCGCTTCCCGAGCCTGCGCCTCGCCCGCGAGGCCATTGCGGCCGGCGGAACGGCCCCCACCCTGCTGAATGCCGCGAACGAAATCGCCGTCGCGGCCTTCCTCGACGGGCGGCTGCGTTTCCCGCACATCGCGGCCGTGGTGGAGGAGACGCTGACCTCCTTGCCGCATCAGGCCGCCGACACCCTGGAAGCGGTGCTCGCGGATGACCATCGCGCTCGCGAGACAGCCGCCCGCCTCGTGGAACGTCACGCCAGCCCATGACCGGCTTTCTGCAGACCCTGCTGGCCTTCATCCTGGCCCTGGGGGTGCTCGTCACCTTCCACGAATACGGGCATTACTGGGTCGCGAAACGGCTGGGCGTGAAGATTCTCAGGTTCTCGGTCGGTTTTGGCCGTCCGCTGCTGCGCTGGCGTTCCGGCCGCGACCATACCGAATTTGCGATTGCCGCCATCCCGCTCGGCGGTTACGTCAAGATGCTGGACGAACGTGAGGGGGAGGTGGCCCCCGAAGACAGCCACCGCGCGTTCAATCGCCAGCCGGTGGCGGTGCGAGCCGCCATCGTCAGCGCCGGCCCGCTGGCGAATTTTGCCCTGGCGATACTGGTCTACTGGCTCTGCTATCTCGGGGGCGTCACCGGGCCGCGTCCAATCGTCGGCACGGTGGCCCCTGCGGGACCGGCCGCCGAGGCGGGCCTGCGTCCGGGGGATGAGATCCGCGAGGTCAATGATCATCCTGTGGCGCTGTGGGACAACGTGCTGAGCCATGCCATCGACGCGATCTTCGACGGCGGCCTCCTCAATCTCACCGTCGAGCACCCTGACCAGGGCGAGCGCCAGGTGGTGCTCGACTTCAGTCGTTTCAGCATTGACGACCTCTCCCGCGGCGAATTCTTCAACAAGGCCGGGTTCTCCCCGCTGCGCGCGCACCTGCCGGCCCGGGTCGGCAGGCTTGTCCCTGGCGAGGCGGCGGCCGAGGCGGGGCTGCTGGTGGGCGACCTGCTGACGGTCGTCGATGGGCAGCCCATTGCGGATTGGGTGGCATGGGTGGAGACGGTGCGAACCCATCCGGGCATGCCCTTGACCGTCGAGGTCGAGCGGGCCGGCCAGCGCCTCACGCTCGCGCTTACCCCGCGCGTGGCCGAAGAGGGCGGGCAACGCGTGGGGCGGATCGGGGCCGAGGTCGCAAGGCCCGAAGCCGCCGAAACCGTGCCCATGGCGACCGAGCGCTACGGGCCCATCGAGGCTTTGACCCGTGCCTTCGGCCGCACCACCGAGGTGACGGTCACCACCCTGAAGTTCCTGGGACAGATGCTGAGCGGCCGGGCTTCACCGGAAAATCTCAGTGGCCCGCTCAGCATCGCGCAATATGCGGGAGAGTCGGCGCGCCTAGGGCCCGCGCGCTTTCTCGAATTTCTGGGGTTGGTCAGCGTGAGTCTTGCGGTGCTGAATCTTTTGCCGGTTCCGATGCTTGATGGCGGACACCTGATTTTTTACCTGATAGAATCCGTCGCGCGCAGGCCGGTGCCTGAGGCCGTTCAGGTATATGGTCATCAGCTGGGCCTGTTCCTGTTGCTCGGTCTCATGGGGCTGGCTCTCTATAACGATTTGATGCGCATTTTCTAACGCTGACAGCCAGACGGTAAAAGCTCCTCAATGGTGATTTCCAGAGCCTCCAAATGGGTCGCATGCATCCTGTCGATGCTGCTCGTGAAGTCCGCGCTCGCCGATGAATTCATCGTCGACGACATCCAGGTGGAGGGTCTGAACCGCATCTCTCCCGGTACCGTCTTCAATTATCTGCCCATCACCGTGGGCGACAGGGTCGACGAAAAGCGCAGTCAGGATGCCGTCCGCGCGCTGTTCAAGACCGGTTTCTTCAAGGATGTGCGTCTGGACCGCGAGGGTGACGTGCTGGTGGTGCGCGTCAGTGAGCGCGAGTCGATTGCCGACATCACCTTCGAGGGCAACAAGGCGGTCAAGACCGAGGAGCTGGAGAAGGGGCTGGGCGAAGCGGGCTTTGCCAAGGGCGAGGTGTACAACGAATCCAAGATGGACAAGGTGGTACAGGAGCTCCGCCGCCAGTACTACGCCAACGGCAAGTACGGGGTGAAGATCGAACCGACCATCACCCCGCTGGATGACAACAGCCTCACCATCCATTTCAAGATCACCGAGGGCGAGGCCGCCCTCATCAAGCAGATCAACATCGTCGGCAACGAGTCCTTCACCGACAAGGAATTGCTCTCCGAATTCAAGCTGACGACCCCCACCTGGACCAGCTGGTTCACCAAGGACGACCAGTACTCCAAGCAGAAACTCTCGGGCGACCTCGAAACCCTGCGTTCCCGCTACCAGGACAACGGCTACATCGACTTCCGGGTGGATTCCACCCAGGTTTCCATCACGCCGGACAAGGCGGACGTTTACGTCACCATCAACATCAACGAAGGCGAACAGTTTACGGTGTCCGGGGTCAAGCTCGCCGGCAAGCTCATCGTGGACGAGAAGGAACTCTTCGAACGGGTGGAGACCCGTCAGGGCGACATGTTCTCCCGCAAGTCCGTGACCCAGACCACCAAGAACATCACCGACCGCCTCGGCGACGAAGGCTATGCCTTCGCCAACGTCAATGCCATTCCGAAGATGGACAAGGCCAAGCGCACGGTCATGCTCACCTACTTCGTGGATCCCGGCCAGCGGGTCTATGTCCGCCGCGTGAACTTCAACGGCAATGCCAAGACCCGCGACGAGGTCCTGCGGCGTGAGATGCGCCAGATGGAAGGCGGCTGGATTTCCACCAAATGGGTGGAGCGCTCCAAGATTCGCCTGCAGCGTCTCGGCTACTTCGAGGAAGTTAACGTGGAGACGCCTGCGGTCACCGGCATGACCGACCAGGTGGACGTGAACTACACGGTGAAGGAGCGTCCTTCCGGCAACCTGATGTTGGGTCTAGGCTTCTCTCAGGCCCAGGGCATCATCTTCAATACCAGTGTCACCCAGGACAACTTCCTCGGCAGTGGCAAGAGCGTCAGCGCGGCGTTCAACAACAGCGACTTCAACACCTTGTTCCGCCTGGGCTACATGAACCCCTACTGGACCATCGACGGGGTCAGCCGCGGCTTCAACGTGAGCTACCAGCAGGTGGACGCCGGTAATGACAACCGCCTGGTGCGCTATAACACCGAGACCTACTCCGGTGGCGTGAGCTTTGGCATTCCGTTGACCGAGTACAACAGCTTTGCTTTCGGTGCCAACTACGAAAAGACCAAGCTCGATGTGAGTCCGTTCTTTCTGTCCGATGAGGTCTTTGCCTTCACCACCATCGAGGGCAACGATTTCGACATCATCCGCTTCAATACCGGGTTCTCCTACGACTCACGTAATTCCACCATCTTCCCGACGGACGGCATGTTGCAGTCTATCCGCGGTGAAATCGCGGCCCCGGGTGGCGACCTCCAGTTCTACAAGGTGGATTACGACTCGCGCTATTTCTTCCCGTTGGGCAGGGACTTCACCTTCCTCATCAAGGCACGCGTCGGCTACGGCGATGCTTACGGGG
>VGUA01000018.1 GCA_016874535.1 Gammaproteobacteria bacterium | reverse complement strand
AGTCGGTGCCGGGAGTCTTTCTGCAAAGAAGGCGCGATCGATGTTGCCGCCGAGGAAGTACACGAAGAAGCCGAAGCCGAACACGCCGTACACGATGGAAGGCACGCCAGCCAAATTGTTCACCGCGATGCGGATGGCACTGGTGACCGGACCGGGCTTGGCATATTCACGCAGGTAGACTGCAGCCACCACGCCGAAGGGCGTGGCGATGACGGACATCACCATCACCATCAGCACCGTGCCGAAGATGGCCGGGAACACACCACCCTCGGTGTTGGCCTCGCGCGGCTCGTCACCCACGAATTCGCCCACTTTCATGGCGTAGTGCCAGGCTTTTTCGCCCCAGTGCATGTCGTTGGGCTGGAAGATTCGCACCACCTTGCCGAAGGGCAGCACCCGCTCCTCACCAGCTGCGGTGCGCACCAGCAGACTGTCGCGATCAAAGCTTGCGTGCAGCTCGGCGATGCGCGCGCTGAGTACCTTGAACTGCGCATCAAGTTCGCCACGTTCAGGTGCGAGCGCCGCGGCGGCCGCCTCATTGCCTTGCGCCCGCAGACTGCGTTCCCGCAGGCGCAGTGCCTCCAGCGCGGCGTTGATGTGTCCCATCTCCACCCGCTCGAGCTGGCGCAGTTCAGAACGCATCTCTTCCACCCGGGCGAGGCGGGCGGGGATTTCCTGCCAGGGATCTTCGGCGGTCAGGGTTTCTTCACCCTCGCGCACCGCCACGAGGTAGCCGTAAAAATTGCCCCACTCCGTGCGCTCGGCAACCAGCGCGCTCGAGGGATATTCCACTTGCCGGATCTCGGTTTCAGGGATCCAGCGGAAGTCACTGCCGCCCACGTCACGGTTGCCCACCTTCACCAGCAGCCGGCGCACCGCCACCATGCCCTCGGGGACGGTGCCTCCTGCCTCCCGCACACGCGTGGCGGAGACAGTTTCTTCATCCACGATCTCGGCGAGCAAGACTTCGGGCTCCGCGTCACCCGCCTGCACCGTGAGCGCTGCCACCTGTTTGGGCCAGAAATGTTCTAGTCCATTGGCGGCAATCAACACCAGCAGGCCGAACACCATCACCAGACTCAGGCTCACCGCACCCGCCGTGAGCCAGATCCACGGGTTGCCGCTTGCCACCCACTGCTGGAAGTTCTGCTTCATCAGAGGTTTCCGTACTTGGCGCGCAGGCGGCTGCGCACGATTTCGGCAATGGTGTTGAACAGGAAAGTCACGCCGAACAGCACCAGCGCAGCGAGGAAGAGGATGCGGTAGTGCGAGCTGTTCACTTCCGACTCCGGCATCTCCACCGCGATGTTGGCGGACAGCGCGCGGAAGCCTTGGAAGATGTTGAGGTCCATGATGGGCGTGTTGCCGGTGGACATCAGCACGATCATCGTTTCGCCTACTGCGCGGCCCAGGCCAATCATGACGGCCGAAAAAATGCCCGGACTTGCAGTGAGCAGCACCACGCGCGTCACGGTCTGCCAGGGCGTGGCGCCCAGCGCAAGTGAGCCCGTCGTCAGCTGGCGGGGCACGCCGAACACGGCGTCTTCGCTGATTGAGAAGATGTTGGGAATCACCGCAAAACCCATCGCAATGCCCACCACCAGCGAGTTGCGCTGGTCATAAGTGATGCCCCATTCCTGGGCCAGCCAGCGCGGCAGGTTGCCGCCGAAAAAGAGCTGTTCCACCGGTTGGCTGAGTGCCATCGTGGCCCAGAGCACACCGCAAACCACCGGCACGATGATGATGGCTTCCCAGCCATCGGGTACCCGGTGGCGTGCTGCTTCCGGTAGATGCGTCCACACATACGCCGCCAGCAGGATGGCCAGCGGCATGAGTGTCGTGGCGAGCAGTACGCCGATGAGATGGCTTTCGATCAGCGGTGCGAGCCAGAGCCCGGCCAGGAAACCGAGGATCACGGTCGGCAGCGCGGCCATGATCTCGATTGAGGGCTTGACCAGCATGCGCAGGCGGGGCTGCATGAAATACGCGGTGTAGACCGCGCCAAAAATCGCCACGGGGATCGCGAAGAGCATGGCGTAGACGGCTGCCTTGAGCGTGCCGAAAGTCAAGGGAGTGAGGCTGAACTTCGGCTCGTAATCATTTGAGGCGGAGGAGGATTGCCAGATGTATTCCGGCGCATCACGTCCCTCGTACCACACCTTGCCCCACAGGGATTTGAGCGACACCTCCGGGTGCTTGTTGTATACCTCGAAAGTCTCCACTTCGCCTTGTGCGCCCATGAGTATGAGGGAATCGGCGTGCGGCGAGACGGCGCCGAGCACCGGCTGGCGGGCAAGCAGCCCTTCCTCCAGCAGCAGGGTGCGTTCCGCCGTGGCGTGGAAGATGCCGAGCGTGCCCTGCGCATCCACGGCCAGAAAGCCCTTGCGAAAATGTTCGGGGATGAGAAGCGCGATCGGCGCGGCAAAGCCCTCGAAGCTGCGCACCCGTGTCAGGCGGTAATTGTTCTGCTCGTCCCGCACCGGAAACCACTGCGCGATCCGGCCGCTGCTGTCACCAATCAGCAGCGACACGCCACCGGCCAGGAACTCCACCGCAGTCACTTCTCCGCCGGGTTGCAGCACCTGTAATTCCTGCACGAGGCGGGGCTCGGCCTTGTCGCGGATATCGAAGTAATGCACGAGCCCGGTGCGCGAAACGGCGTAGAGTTCCTGCTGATCCGCATCGATGGCGAGCCAGGCAACGCCCTCCGGGAGCTTGCCCACCACGACCTGGGTGGATTCAAAGGCGCCATCCAGCTGCAGCAGAGACATGGCGCGCGCGTAACTCGTGAGGTGGAGCGTACCGTCGCTCGTGAGGGCGGCGATGGTCGCGCCGTCATCCCCTGCCTCGGCCGCGATCCGCGTGACTTCACTGCCGGCTGGGACCACTGCGACCGGGGCTTCCCCCAGGGGCCAGGCCAGGGTTGGCTTCGACGTCCTTTGCTGATTCTCGAAACTCTCCACATAGGCGGGGCGGGCGATGACGGCAGTTCCGTCGTCCAGCGCGAGGGCCAGGGTGCGCGCACTGCGCGTGCTGTCATTCTTGGCCTGCAACTGGCGTCCTGGCGGCACCAGGGTACCGCTCAGACGGACCTGTCCGTCCGCCACGTCATGGAAGGCGTAAGAGCCGTCCGCCCCCATGGTGAAGGCGATGTCGGCGTATTCGTTGAGCGCGAGCCGGGTGCCAGCGATGGTTTGCTCGAAGCGCAGCGCGGCGGCGGGGGTGACCTCTGCAGACCGGAAAAGGGGAATCACCACCGCCAGCAGGTACACGAAAATGGCGAGAATTGCGCCGATCACGACAATGCCGCCGACGCCCATCACGAGGCCGAACAGGCGGTCCTTCAGCATGCGGAAGTTGCGCAGGCGGGCTTCAGATTGGGCGAGATCCGAAAGGGTCGGCTCAGTCACGGGCTATCCGTCTTGCTGTGAACAGGTGAAGCACCGGGACTGCTCCCGGTTCTGCAGGTCAGGGGCAGAGGCTCGAGTGTGCGGGCGCATTATGACGAAGCGACGACTGAAACACAGCCGCCGCTTCGGGGGAAAGAGGCCTCAGTCGGCGAGTTCCGAGGCAAGGAACTTCTTGGCCACGCTGGCCGGAAGGGGGATGTAGCCATCCTTGACCACGGTGAGCTGGCCCACCTTGGAGAGCACCATCTTCATGAATTCGCGCTCCAGTGGCGGCAGCGGCTTGCCCGGCTCCTTGTTCACATAGACATACAGAAAGCGGGCCAGCGGGTATTTGCCGGAGAGAGCGTTGGCCGGGGTGGCGTCCACCAGCTCCCCGCCCGGCTTGCGGGACAGGGGCACGATGCGCACTCCGGACGTCTTGTAGCCCTCGCCAGAGTAGCCGATGCCGTTCACGGATTTGGTGATGCCCTGCACCACCGAGGCCGAACCCGGCTGCTCGTTCACACTGTGCTTGAAATCGCCCTTGCAGAGCGCCACTTCCTTGAAGAACCCATAGGTTCCGGAAACAGAATTGCGGCCGAAGAGCTGGATGTTCTGTCCGGCCAGTTCGCCCGTCAGGCCGAGATCACCCCAGGTCTTCGGGTCCTTCGCATGACCACAAAGCCGGGTCGCCGAGAAAATGGCATCCACCTCCGGAATGGAAAGCCCCTGGAGGGGGTTGTCCTTGTGCACGAATACGGCAAGCGCATCCACCGCCACGGGGATGGCCGTCGGCTTGTAGCCGTGCTTCGTTTCGAAAGCGCCGATTTCTTCACCTTTCATGGTGCGACTCATGGGGCCCAAGTTGGCCGTGCCCTCGGTGAGTGCCGGGGGCGCGGTGCTCGAACCCGCGGCCTGAATCTGCACATTCACATTGGGATAGAGCTTCTTGAAGTCCTCGGCCCACAGGGTCATGAGGTTGGCGAGCGTATCGGAGCCGATGCTGGAGAGGTTACCCGTCACGCCACTGACCTTGGCGTAACCTGAAAGGCTCGGGTCGAGAGCGTCCTCGGGGCCCGCTGCGAAGCTGGTGGGGGCGAGCAATGCCGCGGTCAGCAGCAGCACTGTGCGATTGGGTGTCAGCACGGGATTTCTCCTTGGATTTTGCGGGGTTCGTCTGGGGGCCCGGGGCCGCGGCGAGTGTTGGACTGAAATATTACAGATTCGTGACAGCGCCTAGCGCAGCGCCGCGAGATAGGCTATCCAACCGGCGTCGGCGTCTGCCGACTCCACCGGCTGGTAGTCACCGTCGCCCTCGTCGGCTTCATCATCCCAGCCCTGCCAGTACACAACCGTGCGCGCGAAGCCGGCCTCGGCCAGCACTTCGCGGATTTCCGGCAGGGTCCAGAGACGCCAGTCATAGGTGAAGGCCTTGCGCAGCAAAGAGCGGTCAGGGAACTCGTAGTGGATATGGCAGCGCAGATCGCCAGTCACGGGGTTGTAGCTCGCCTGGTCCCACACATAGGTGAAACCTTTCAATTCGCGCCGCTCTTTCAACACCCGGAAAGCGTCATAGCCGCCGAAGCAATCCAGCAGGAACACGCCATCCTCACCCAGGGCAGCCAGGGTGGCCTTGAAATAATCGCGCAGGGCATCCCGGGTCTTGAAGATCCAGTAACTGAAGTTCATGGCGAGGATCACGTCCTGGGGCGGGGTCACCGCCTGCAGCACATTTTCATTCAGCAAGGTGACCCGGCCACGCTCGCCCCTGGGCAGGGCATTCACATGCTGGGTCCGACCCCAGGCCAGCACTTCCGGGTCGAGGTCTACGCCCACGGCGCGATTCTGGCGGTGCCGGCGCACCCAGGCGGTCGCCACGCTGGCCGTGCCACAAAAGTCCTCACGCAGGTAGCGCGCATTGCGGCCCCGCAGCTGGCGGAACTCGCGCTCCACGAAATCGAGCTCGGCGTCGGCATCCTGCACCGAATTCTCGTAGAGGCGATGGCGGTCGGCCTTGGCCGCCAGGGTTTGACCCGAGGCCTTGCGGCTCGTGGTGCGGGAAGTGCGTGCGGCACACATGGCGTTCGATTGACCTCGCTATACTCGGGAAAAACCGGGGGTGGATATTATCAGGGAGGGCTCGTGGTAATCCGCAGCCTTGGCCCGCCCCCCTTTTGGGAACTTTGAGGAGATTGCGCCCGTGGATACCCGTCTGCGCGACCTGAGCGACCCCGCGCTCTACATCAACCGTGAGCTCTCGTTGCTGGAGTTCAACCGACGGGTTCTGGAGCAGGCCAAGGACGAGGGCAACCCACTGCTGGAGCGCCTGCGCTATCTCTGCATCTCGAGCAGCAACCTGGACGAATTCTTCGAAATCCGCGTTGCGGGTCTCAAGGAGCAAGTGGCCTTCAACTCCGGGCAGATGGGGCCGGACCAGCTCACGCCCGCCGAGCAGCTGAGGCGTATCGGGGAGGTGGCACACCAACTGGTCGCCGAACAGTATCGGGTGCTGAACGATGTGCTGAGTCCCCCACTCGCCGAGGAGGGCATCCGCTTCCTCAAGCGCAGCGAATGGAACGTGAAACAGGCGCAGTGGGTGAAACGGTACTTCTACCGCGAACTGCTGCCCGTGCTGAGCCCCATTGGGCTCGATCCCTCGCATCCCTTCCCGCGCATCCTGAACAAGAGTCTCAATTTTCTGGTCTCGCTGGAGGGCACCGACGCCTTCGGACGCAACAGTGTCATCGCCATCGTGCAGGCCCCCCGCGCCCTGCCGCGCGTGATCAACATCCCGGTTTCCTATGCCAACAGCCCGCATGAGTTTGTGTTCCTGTCTTCCATCATCCATGCCCACGTGGAAGACCTCTTCCCCGGCATGCAGGTCACGGGCTGCTACCAGTTCCGCGTCACGCGCAACAGCGACCTCTTCGTGGACGATGAAGACGTGGAGGATCTGCTGCACGCTCTGGAGGGTGAATTGCATCAGCGCCGATTTGGCGATTCGGTGCGCCTGGAAGTGGCAGCCGAATGCCCGGACGAGATGGTGTCGCTGTTGCGCAGTGAATTCGAGCTGGGCCCTGAAGACATCTACCGTTGCAATGGCCCGGTGAATCTGACGCGCCTCATGGCGGTGCCGGACATGATCGATCGCCCCGATCTCAAGTTCCCGGCATTCACACCCTCACGACCACGGCAGCTACCGGTCGGCATCGATTTCTTCGAAGCCATCCGCCAGAACGATCTGCTCATCCACCATCCCTATGAGTCCTTCTCACCCGTGGTGGAACTGCTGAGACAAGCGGCGGCCGACCCCGAGGTGGTGGTGATCCGCCAGACCCTCTATCGCACGGGGCCGGATTCGCCCATCGCCAAGACCCTGGTGGAAGCCGCGCGGGCCGGCAAGGAAGTGACCGTGGTGGTGGAACTCAAGGCGCGCTTCGACGAGGAGGCCAACATCGAGCTGGCCACGCGTCTGCAGGAGGCCGGCGCACACGTGGTTTATGGGGTGGTGGGCTACAAGACCCACGCCAAGATGATTCTCATCGTGCGCCGCGAAGGCAAGCAGCTCCGCCGCTATGTGCACTTGAGCACCGGAAACTATCACCCGCGCACCGCCCGCCAGTACACCGACTTCGGGTTCTTCACCTGCGACAACACGGTCGGCATGGATGTGCAGAAAATCTTCCACCAGCTCACCGCGCCGGGGCGGGCGCTGCGTTTGAAGAAATTGCTGCAATCCCCCTTCACCCTGCACCAGAGCGTGGTGGCCATGATCGAGCGCGAGGCTGGCCACGCCACCGCAGGGCGGCCAGCTCGCATCGTCGCCAAGATGAATTCGCTCATCGAAATCAACGTGATCAAGGCGCTCTATGCGGCGTCACAGGCGGGTGTGAAGATTGAGCTGATCGTGCGCGGCATCTGCGCCCTGCGCCCGGGCCTGCCCGGCATCTCGGACAACATCCGGGTGCGTTCCATCGTGGGGCGATTCCTGGAACATTCGCGCATCTTCTATTTCCAGAATCACGAAGAGCCCGAGCTCTATCTCTCCAGCGCGGACTGGATGGGTCGCAATTTCTTCAATCGCATCGAAGTGTGCTTTCCCATCGAGGACAAGCGGCTGCGCGAGCGGGTATTGCGCGAAGGACTGGAGACCTACCTCAACGACAACAGCCGCGCGTGGCTGCTGGACGCCGAGGGCCAGTACCACCGCGCACGCACTGGCAGCAAGCCGAAGGATGCGCAAGCCCAGTTGCTGGCCAAGCTTGCGGAGTGAGCGCCGCCCTCTCGCGTGGCGCCCGGCTCAGCCCGCCAGTGGCTGTGCCAGCCGCCGCGCCAGCCACAGGATGCGCTCGAAGATGCCGGTTGCAATGAACAGCGCCTGACGCGCTTCCTGGCCCTCGCCGGCCTGCGCCAGCAAGGCACCGCGGATCTGCTCCATGAGATCACTGCGATCGGAAGTCAGCTCCTGCAGGATGTCGCTGTTGTCCTCGCCTTCGGCCACTTGCTCGGCCAGCAGGCTCAGGATCAGGTGCAGGGATTCGGTCATCGAGGCGGCGAGACCTTCGCGCAGCGCTTCATTGTCCAAGGTCTGCACGAAGCCGTGCAGGGCATCGAGCAGCGAACGCAGGGTTTCGTTGCGACCTTGCAGAGCGAAGATGCGCGCCACCCATTCATCCGCACCACCCATGGCCGTGGTCTCGGCAATGAATTCGGCAATGCGAGTGTTGAGGGCGCCAGCACCCTGATGCCAGTCGTCGTTCGACAGGATCTCGGCCTCGGGGTCCACCGCCAGTCGCAGCGGATCGAGGCTGCGCGGCAACTCCCTCATCAATTCGCGCTGCTCCTGGTCCGCAAGTGTCAAGGCCGTTTCCGGATATCGCGCCGCATCGGCATAGAGGTGTTTGGGGGAGAATCTCGCCGCAGCGGCATGGGTGCCGGCGAGTCGCTGCACCAGCCTGAGGCCCCGGGTCTGCAGCAGCCCGCCCGCCAGCGCACCTGCCACCTGCAGCAGCAGGTAGACACACGCCACCAGAGTCGACACCGGCAGCTCCGCTTCTGTCACACGGGTCCACGCCGCCTGCGGATCCGGAAAGACGAGTAACCAAGGCAATATCAAGGCAACGCCAAGCACCTTGACCACACACTGCCAGAGCGCAAGTTGGCGTGGCACTCCCACGAGATGCGAAGTCACCAGCGCCACACTCAAGCCCGACCCCAGGCTCGCGCCGCACACCAGCAGCAACGCTTCCGTGACGGGCAACACACCCGACAGGTTGAGGGTTACGGCCAGCACGCTCACGGTGGCGGACGATTGCGCGATCAAGGTGACGATGACGCCAATCAACAAGGCAACGGCCGGCGACTCTGCCGAGAACTCGAAGAATTCGATGACCCAGGGTGAAGCGCGCAGCGCCGCCGCTCCGTCCTTGATGAGGCCAAGGCCAAGCATGAGAGTCCCCAAGGCGAAGGCCAAAGTGACCAGGTGGCGCGCAGTAGGGTGGCGATTCAGATTGAAGAGATACGCAAGCGCCACGCAGGCAATGGCGTAGAGGCCGATCAACCGCACATCCACGGCGGCCAGGAACACCAGCAGCGAAGTGCCCACGCTGGCCCAGGCACTGAGGGTCATGGCGCCAGCGAGTGAGAGCGCGCCCGCATCCAGCAGACCGATGCAGATGAAGGCTGCGGCGCTGGTGCTCTGCGTGAGCGAACCCAGCACCACTCCGGTGAGCGCCGCCGAGGAAGCCCCACCGGTGACCCGCCCCAAGAGGGCACGGGCCCGACGCCCAGCCACGGCCTGCATACCCTGCGAGAGCAGATGCAGGCCACTCATGAAAAGACCGAGGCCCGCGAGACTGGTGGCCGTCTGGCTCACGTGTGTGCCAAATCAGTCGCGCAGTTTGCGCAACGCGCTGAACAAGGCGAGCCCCACGATGAGAAGTGCAGCGGTGAGTACCGTCAGCAAGGTCGTGCGCAGGGTGTCATAACGATTCCGCATCTCGACGGTGAGTGCAGAGCGTCGGGTGACAGCGAGATCGCTCAGGGTATCGCCGAGAGCATCCAGGCGCTTTTCCAAGGCCCGGTCGATACCCCGCACCTCGCGATCGATGCGCCCGGCCTCGGCCAGCGGCAGATGATCCCGCTCCGCGAGGACTTCGACCAGAGCCTGGTCATAGACCGCGCCCAACGCCTCGAAATCCTGCCGCAGTGAGTAGAGCTCCCGCGCATGTCCGGGTAGCGCCAAGGCGGAGATTTCTCCTGCAAGTTGCTTCAGCACCGCATCCACCCGCTCACGCCTGCTGTGGAAGGCCGCTTGATAGTGCGAGAGTTCTTGCGCTTCCGCGCCGCGCAGCAGGATGTTCTTCCATTCCTGCACCTGAATCTTGAATTCGACCTGGGCCTGGGTGCCGAGACGCGCCGCCTCCCGCAGCCCTTCGGTTTCAGCGATCCCGCGATTCCAGGCCCGGTTGACGGACCAGATGGAGAACAGGGACAGCACCCCCACCACCACCAGCACGCCCACCAGGGTGGACGATACCGACATCAACGCACTGCGCAGGACGGAGGCACGGAGTCTCGAAGCTGAGGTGTTCATGCCCGGGAGATTGCCATGTGAATGTGACGGTTGGGTGTCCTGCACTCAGCGCAGGCGCAGCTTGAAACCCGCGGTCTTCAGGTAATCCGCTTCCTGGTCGAGGTCTGCCGCTACGAGCGCGTGGTCGTCGAGCCAGCATTTGGGCAGCACCAGTCGCAAGGTCGCGGCCGCCACCGAGAGGCCCATGGCGGGCAAGGCCTGGGCGCGGCGCGCCCGGTGCAGGACCACGGCGAGCCGCAGGAGCGCGCTCAGACGGCGGCAGCTTTCCCGCTCCGACTCGGGCAGCTGGGCGAGCTCCGCAAGCGGAAACTTGCGTCTGTGGGCCCGCACCAGGAAGCCGAGACGCCGCTGCTCGCCGCGCGAGAAGCCCGGCATGTCCAGGTACTGCAGCAGGTAGGCGCCGTGTTTCTGGTACTGGGAATGGGAGACGCTGGAGCCAATCTCGTGCAGGCGCGCCGCCCAGCGCAGCAGTTGTCCATGCGCCGGGTCGGCGAGATCCCAGGCCTCGGCGACCTGCAGGTAAAGGGCTTCGGCTGTTGCCGAGACGCGCGCGGTCTGGGCTGCATCCACTTGGAAGCGCTGGGCGAGTGCCTCCACCGTATGCTCGCGGATATCCTCATGCTCGATGCGTCCGACAAGGTCATACAGTACGCCCTCGCGCAGAGCGCTCGTGGAAACCTGCATCTGCTCGATGCCGAGCTCCTCGAAGGCTGCCATCACCACGGCAAAACCGCCGGGGAAAACCGGGCAGCGATCCTCCCGGATACCAAAGCGGGCCAGCTGGTTCACATGACCGAGCTCGAGCAGCGCAGCCCGCAGGCGCTGCAGGCCTGCACGGGTGATGCCCTCTGCACTGAATTTGTGCAGAGCCAGTGCATCCGCCACCGCCAGCAGGGTGCCGGAGGAGCCGATGGCCGACTGCCAGCCTTCCCGCCGGAACTGCTCCTCGATGGGCTCGAATTCCTGGCCGGCCGCAAGCTCGGCCGCCCGCAGCCGCTTGGCATCGATGCGCCCGTCACTGAAGAACTGCGCGGTCATGCTCACGCAGCCCATGTGCAGGCTCTCCATGATTCGCGGCTCGAAGCGCCGCCCCAGGATGAGCTCGGTGCTGCCGCCGCCGATGTCCATGACCAGACGCTGCCCGGCGACCTCGGCAAGACCATGCGACACACCGATATAGATGAGGCGGGCCTCCTCGATGCCCGACACGATGTCGATGGGATGCCCCAGCAGCCGTTCCGCCCGGCGCAGGAAAGCTTCCGAATTGCGTGCCCTGCGCAGGGCATTGGTGCCCACGGCCCGCACCGCACCGGCCGGCAGATGCCGCACCCGCTCCCCGAAGCGCTGCAGGCAAGCGAGGGCGGACTCCATGGCCTCGGGCGTGAGCCTGCCCTCGACATCGAGCCCGGCGCCCAGGCGGGTCACTTCCCGCAGCCGATCCAGAATCTTCAAATGCCCGGGACGCGGCTCTGCCACCACCAGATGGAAACTGTTGGAGCCGAGATCGATGGCCGCGATGGGGTGGGTCTGGGGCATGAATAGGGCGGTCAGGCAGGGCCTGTGGGAGCAAGTCCGGGATTATAGGCCCGTGCCAACCCCTTTTGCCGCACTGCGTGCGTATAATGCCGGCCCCTCGCCCCCACCCGGACATCCCCGTGATCCAGAAGCTCCGCAATATCGCCATCATCGCGCACGTCGATCATGGCAAGACCACGCTCGTCGACCAGCTGCTCCGTCAATCCGGCACCCTCAATCAGCGCAAGGACACCGGTGAGCGCGTGATGGACAGCAACGATCTCGAGCGCGAGCGCGGGATCACGATTCTCGCCAAGAACACCGCCATCAACTGGGGCGACTATCACATCAATATCGTCGACACCCCCGGCCACGCCGATTTTGGTGGCGAGGTGGAGCGCGTGCTCTCCATGGTCGACTCCGTGCTGCTGCTAGTGGATGCGGTGGAAGGTCCCATGCCGCAGACCCGCTTCGTCACCCACAAAGCTTTCGCCCAAGGCCTCAAGCCCATCGTGGTGATCAACAAGATAGACCGCCCCGGCGCGCGGCCGGACTGGGTGCTCGATCAGACTTTTGATCTTTTCGATCGCCTCGGTGCGACAGAAGAGCAGCTCGATTTTCCGGTTATCTATGCTTCCGCCATGTTGGGCTATGCCCGACGCACGCCTGATGGCCCGGAGACGGACATGACGGCGCTTTTCGAGGCCATCGTGGAGCACGTACCTCCGCCGGATGTGGATACCGAAGGCCCGTTCCAGATGCAGGTGAGTTCGCTCGACTATTCGAGCTACGTGGGTGCCATCTGCATCGGTCGCATCAAGCGCGGCACCATCCGCCCCAATACCAATGTCACCATCATCGACGCCCAGGGCGCCACACGTAACGGCCGCATTCTGGAAGTGCTCGGCTTCCACGGCCTCACCCGGGAAGCACGCACCGAGGCCAGCGCCGGTGACATCGTGGCCCTGACCGGCATCGAGGCGCCGCGCATCTCGGACACGCTCTGCCTGCCCACCGCGGTGGAGGCGCTGCCTGCGCTGCTGGTGGATGAGCCCACGGTCAGCATGAGCTTCGAAGTCTCCGATTCGCCGTTCGTGGGCCGCGAGGGCCAGTTCGTGACGAGCCGCCAGCTCGGCGAACGCCTGCAACGCGAGCTGATCCACAACGTCGCCCTGCGGGTGGAGCCCACCAACGACCCCAAGGTGTTCAATGTCTCCGGTCGCGGCGAGCTGCATCTGGCAGTGCTGATCGAGAACATGCGCCGCGAGGGCTATGAGCTCGCCGTAGGCCGACCGCAGGTCATCCTGAAGGAAGTCAACGGCGAGATGTGCGAACCCTATGAGCAGCTCACCGTGGATGTCCCGACCGACGCCCAGGGCGCGGTGATGGAAAAGCTGGGATCACGCAAAGGCACGCTCAACGACATGGTGCCGGACGGCAAGGGCCGTGTGCGCCTCGATTACTCCATTCCTTCGCGTGGACTCATCGGCTTCCGCACCGAGTTCATGACCGCCACTTCGGGTGAGGGCCTCATCTATCACACCTTCGAGAAGTACGCGCCGGTGAAGACGGGCAATCTGGGCGGCCGGGTGAATGGTGTGCTGATCTCCAACGGCGAAGGCAAGGCCCTGGCCTATGCACTGTTCAGCCTGCAGGAGCGCGGCCGCCTCTTCGTGGGCCATGGCGATGAAGTGTACGAAGGCATGATCATCGGCCTGCATTCCCGCGACAACGATCTCGTGGTGAATCCGCTGAAGGCCAAGCAGCTCACCAACATCCGCGCCGCCGGCAGTGACGAGAATCTCCTGCTCACCCCGCCGATTCGTTTCGATCTGGAACAGGCGCTGGAATTCATCGCGGACGACGAGCTGGTGGAAGTCACGCCCGGCGCCATCCGGGTGCGCAAGCGCATGCTGAAGGAAACCGACCGCAAGCGCGAATCGCGCCAGAAGACCGCCTGAACCCCCACCGCTCCCATGATCGCCCTGCTGCAACGGGTCACCGAAGCACGCGTGACGGTGGCGGGGGAAATCATTGGCAGCATCGGCCCCGGCGTGCTGGCATTCATCGCGGTGCAGCCGCAGGATGATGAGGCGAGTGCGCGGCGCCTGATCGAGCGCATTCTCGGGTACCGGATGTTTGCCGACGAGACCGGTCGCATGAACCGCGCCCTGCGCGAGGTGGAAGGCGGACTGTTGCTGGTGCCCCAGTTCACGCTGGCCGCGGATACCCGCAAAGGCACCCGCGCGAGCTTCACCAGTGCGGCCCCTCCCGCACAGGGCGAGCAGCTGTTCGCCACCTGCGTGAGCCTGGCCTCGGCACAGCACGCGCAGGTGCAGACCGGCCGCTTCGGGGCGGACATGCAGGTCGCGCTGATCAACGATGGCCCGGTCACCTTCTGGCTGGAGGCCTGAACCCAAGAGGAGCACCGTATGGATACCGCGTGGCCGACCGATCTCGTGTCTGGAACAGAGTCCTTGGAAGGCTCGGAGCACGCGCCGACGTGAAGCGCCTGCTGGTCGTCTATCACTCGGCTTCGGGCGGCACCCTGAAGTTGCTGGAGGCCGTGCTCGAGGGGGCGCGTGATCCGGAAGCGGGCGAGGTGGATATTCTCGTCCGCCCGGCCCTGTCCGCGGGGCCCGAGGACGTGTTGGGAGCGCAGGGCATCCTGCTCGGCACACCCGAGAACTTCGGTTACATGTCCGGCGGCTTGAAGGACTTTTTCGACCGCATCTATACCCCCTGCCTGGAACGCACGGCGGGGCTGCCCTTCGGACTCTTCATCCGCGCCGGCAATGATGGTCGCGGCGCGGAGCAGGCGGTGCAGCGTATCGTCACGGGCCTGCGCTGGCGCCAGGTGGCGCCCGTGCTCATCGCCCGCGGTCCGCTCGAGGACACGGCACTCCACGAGGCCCGCGAACTGGGACTCAGCCTCGCGGCCGGCCTTGCCGGGGGCATTTTCTAGGGGCGGCATTCCCGGACCGGCAGCGGCTCTTTTCGACAGTCGCACGCAAGCCCACTGCACTTATAATGCAGGCGCTCAGGGCTCTCTGAACAAGGATGCGTCATGACTGCGAACAACACCGTCCGCCTGCCGACAGGAGACGCCGGAACGCCGCTCCGCGATATCCGCAAGACCGGACTTGATCCGGATTTCTGGTATCCGATCGCCCACAGTCGCGAGGTCAAGCCCGGCAAGGCGCACGCAGCGGCCTTTGCCGGTCAAGCCATCGTGCTGGTGCGGGGCAAGGAGGGCAGGGTGTTCGCCCTGGAAGATCGCTGTGCCCATCGTCAGGTGCCGCTGCATGTGGGCGAAGTGGTCGGCGACGGCATCAAATGCGGCTACCACGGCTGGACCTACGACAGCACCGGCCGTTGCGTGAGCGTGCCCTATCTCGATCAGTGCGCGAGCAAGCCGAACAGCGTGAAGGCCTATCCCTGCCGCGAGGCCTATGGTCTGGTGTTTGTCTTTCCCGGTGACAGCGCCAAGGCGAACGAGGTGGCTTTCCCGGAAGTGCCGTCCGCCAACGATCCCGCCTACAAGACGCGTTACCTCAACCGGCGCGTGAACTGCCACTACAGCTTCATGCACGAAAACCTGATGGACATGAACCATCAGTTTCTGCATCGCAGGCTGATGGGCGGGATCAAGACGATATTCCTCGGCGTGCGCAGTGGCCCGAACTGGATAGAGACGGACTACACCTTCAAGCGCAATGCCGGCAAGCAGCCGCTGGGTGAGAAATTCATGCTGGGCAAGCGGCCGGAGGCGCAGGAAGGCGAACGCGACCTCATGACCATCCGCACCGGCTACCCCTACCAGACCTTGCGCTTCTGGACTGGCGGCAGTACCCATCCGGCGCTTGATCTGTGGAACTGCTACATCCCGCTGGATCGCGCCCAGCGCAGCAACCACACCTATGGCTTGATGATGATTCGTCGCCCTTCCATTCCCGGTCTCATCAACCTGCTGTGGCCGGCAATCGTATGGTTCACCAATGGCATCTTTGCCGAGGACCGCTTCATCTGCGAGCTGGAACAGGCGGCATTCGATGCCCAGGGCGAGGATCAGAACCAGGAGATCTTTCCAGCCATCCGCGGCCTGCGCCGCGTGCTGGTGGAAAACGGCATTCCGCTGGAAGCCTGACCCCATCTTCGCCCACGGCGAGGGCAGACCTCGCAGGTGCGCTCAGCGGCGCACGATGCCTTGCTGAGTGGCATCGGCACGCCGGAAATCCGGCGCCTCGAGCAGCGTAGGCTCGGCCAGGAAGGCCCGCACCCAGTCCACCGTATCCTCACCCCAGAAAAGCTCCCCACGGACTTCGAAGGTCGGTACGCCCCACAGTCCTCGCGCCGCGGCCTCTGCGGTGTTGTCGGCAAGCACGGCTTTCACTGCCGGCTCGGCGATGCGCGCAGGGGCTTCCACCTCTCCCAAGGCTGCCGCGAGCGCCTCGAACTCGTGCTCCGGATCGCGGCCCTCTGCCCAGATGAAATCGAAGGTGCGCGCGATGTCCGCCGGCTGCACACCTCGGGCGATGATGAGACGCAGGGCGGACAGCGGATTGAAGGGATGGCGTGGCGGCATGACGAACTTGATACCGCGCTGTCGCGCGACCCACACACTATGACGATAGGTGTGAATCCGCTTGGCTGGCAGTTCGGCCGGGCCTTTCATCTCCCAATTCTTGAGCAGTCCCGCAAAGAGCACAGGCACATATTCGATGTCAGCCTGATCGGCGAGCTCGGGCAGGCGCTTGAAGCACAGGTAGGCATAGGGCGAGATGACATCGAAATACCAGCGAAGCTTCACGCGCGACATGGGTGGTCCTCCGGTGCGGATTCAGGCCTGGACTTGGGAATGGGTGGCGCGCCCGCGCATGCACCACGCGAGCAAGGCGGCGGCGAGGACGCCGACCGCGGCGACCGTACCGAAAAGCTCGCTCAAGGTGAAGCGCTCGTACACGGCAGCCACTCGTCCGCCGAGATAGTTGCCGACGGAGGCGGCGAGGAACCACACGCCCATGGTGAGGCCCGCGATGCGGGCCGGTGCGAGACGGGTCATGGCACTCAGGCCAACAGGTGAGAGGCACAGTTCGCCCAGGGAGTGCAGCACATAGGTCGCCACCAGCCAGAGCGGACTGACCTTGGCCCCGGTGGCCGCGAGTTGCGCCGCGATCACCAGCACGCCAAATCCGGCGGCCACCAGCAGCAAGCCGAGCGCGAACTTGGTGGTCGAGCCCGGATTGCGCTGTCCCAGCCGTACCCACAGCACGGCGAATACCGGTGCAAGCGAGATGATGAGCAGCGGATTGAGGGAGTGGAACCAGGTGGTGGGGAAGGCATACCCCAGCCAATCGAGATGACGGTCGGTGTTTCTTTCCGCGAACAGCGTGAGCGTCGAACTGCCCTGCTCGAACAGCGACCAGAACACGACCGCACCCAGAAACAGCACGAAGATCAGTCGCAGGTTGTGCCGCTCTTCCGCAGTCCAGCCGGGCGCCAGGAGCAGCCAGCCGAAGAAGGCCAGGACCAGCACCAGCAACAGCCCGCCAAAGAGATCGCTGAGGCCCTGGACGGACAGCGCTCCGCCGGCCACCAGTGCACCCACCAGCAGCACCAGGCTGAATAATAGGAGCACTGCCCAGCGCAGGAGACGCCAGTCACCGGGCCCGGGTGGATGCGCGGGACGCTCGCCGGCCTCGGGCAGGCAGGCGCGTGCCCGCAGGAAGATCACGAGGCCAATGAACATGCCGATGGCAGCCGTGCCGAAGGCGGCATGCCAGGCGAGGTGCGGGGAAAGCCCGGCATCCTGCAGCCAGGTGCGCACCGGCGGCGAGAGCGCGAGCCAGCCGCAGGCCAGGGGGGCGAGGAAGGCACCGATGTTGATGCCCATGTAGTAGAGCGAGAAGCCGCTGTCGCGACGCGGATCGCCCGGTGCGTAGAGCTGTCCCACCAGGGTGCTGATGCTGGGCTTGAGCAGGCCGGTGCCGAGGATGAGGAAGGCCATGCCGAGATACAGGCCATCGGGGACCGGCCAGGCCATGCAGAGATGACCGGTCAGGATCAGGAGGCCGCCGCCCAGGGTGGCGCGACGGGTACCGAGGAAACGATCCGCCAGCCAGCCACCGGGCAGGCAGGCGAGGTAAACGAGCCCCGAGTAGAGGCCATAGATGGCGCCGGCTCGCGCCACATCGAACCCCAGTCCGCCCTCGCCGACCGCCGCCGTCATGTAGAGCACCAGCAGGCCACGCATGCCGTAGAAGCTGAAACGCTCCCACAGCTCGGTGTGGAAGAGCGGGCTCAGGCCCGGGGGATGTCCCCAACGACCGCGGATAGCGTGGCTGGCGTCATCAGGCATGGCGTCGTGACTCCCTCGTGCACGGACAGCACCACACGCTACCACCCACCGAGAGTGGTGTCGAAACAGGCACGGACGCGGCCGGGTGACGCCACTCCGCCCCTCGGCTAAAGTGCCAGTCCCCTACCAGGCACCCAGCATCAGGAGAGGCCCATGACCGACGCCGTGATCGTTTCCACCGCCCGCACCCCACTCTGCAAGAGCTGGCGCGGCGCTCTCAACATGACGCATGGCGCGACCATGGCAGGCCACGTGGTCAAGGCCGCAGTCGAGCGCGCCGGAATCGAGCCGGGCGAAGTCGATGACGTGATCCTCGGCTGCGCCAATCCCGAAGGCGCCACCGGCTGGGACATCGCCCGCCAGGCAGCGCTGCGTGCGGGCATGCCGGTGTCCGTGTCCGGCATGACCGTGAACCGCTTCTGTTCATCCGGCCTGCAGACTGTGGCACTGGCCGCTCAGCGCATCCTCACCGGTGAAGCCGAGGTCTATGTCGCGGGCGGTGTCGAATCCATCTCCTGCGTGCAGAACGAGATGAACAAGCACATGTTCGAGGAAGAGTGGCTGAAGGCCAACAAGCCCGCCGTGTACTGGCCCATGCTGCAGACGGCGGAAAATGTGGCCCAGCGCTATGGCATCGGCCGCGAGGTGCAGGATCGTTTCGGCGTGGAAAGCCAGCAGAAGGCAGCCCGTGCGCGCAGCGAGGGCAAGTTCGTGGACGAGATCGTGCCCATCACCACGAAGATGAAGATCATTGACAAGGCGACCGGACAGGAAAGCTGCCGCGAAGTCACCGCCAGCGAAGACGAAGGCATCCGCGCAGACACCACCTATGAAGGGGTCTCCGTGATCAAGCCGGCAGTCGAAGGCGGATGTGTCGCTGCCGGCAATGCCAGCCAGTTCTCGGATGGCGCGGCCGTGCAGGTGCTGATGAGCGACCGTCTGGCCGCGCAGAAGGGCCTGAAGCCCATGGGGATCTTCCGCGGTTTCGCGGTGGCCGGCTGCGAGCCGGATGAAATGGGCATAGGCCCCGTGTTCGCCGTGCCGAAGCTGCTCAAGCAGACCGGTGTGAAGATGGAGGACATCGGCCTGTGGGAACTGAACGAGGCGTTCGCGGTGCAGGTGCTCTACTGCCGCGACAAGCTCGGCATTCCCGCCGATCGCCTCAACGTCAACGGTGGCGCCATCGCAGTGGGCCATCCCTATGGCATGACGGGCAGCCGTCTCGTGGGCCATGCGCTCATCGAGGGCAAGCGCCGGGGAGTGAAGTACGTGGTGGTCACCATGTGCATAGGCACCGGCATGGGCGCTGCCGGCCTGTTCGAGGTTTGCTGAGCTTTTTCTGAACGTCTGCGCCCGGCGCTGCCCACACGGCATCGTCGGGTTCATCCAAAGTCACGGTAATTCACGCAACAACGGCCAGGAATCCAGGCCGGGAGAATCCCCCCATGGCATCTGGCACCCCTGAGTCACTCCCCTCATCCCAGCCCGGCCCGAGTCGCGCGCGCATCATCATGGCCGGCCTCGCCGGCAACGTGATGGAATGGTACGACTTTGCGGTCTACGGCTATTTCGCCTCTGTCATCGGGCAGTTGTTCTTCCCGTCCACGGATCCCGCGGTCTCCTTGATCGCCGCCTTCGGTGCCTTTGCCGCAGGCTTCCTCGTGCGCCCGCTCGGGGGTCTGGTGTTCGGCCGTATCGGCGATCTGGTGGGGCGACGCCGCGCCCTGATGCTCTCCGTGCTGTGCATGGCGGTGCCGACCGTGCTCATCGGCCTCCTGCCGACTTACGCCAGCATCGGGGTCGCGGCGCCTGTACTCATCGTGGTGCTGCGCATGGTTCAAGGCCTGTCGGTGGGTGGCGAGTACACCACCTCGGTCATTTTCCTCGTGGAGCACTCACCCTCTGATCGCCGCGCCTTCAATACGGTGTGGGGCGTGTGGGGATCGGTGGCCGGCATCCTGCTCGGCTCACTGATGGGCTCCATCGTAGCGGATACCCTGTCGCCGGAGGATCTGGCCGCCTGGGGCTGGCGAGTGCCTTTCCTGCTGGGCGCACTGGTGGCCGTGACCGGCCTGCTGGTGCGTCGCGCCCTGCATGCCGAGAGCGCGCCTGCGGAGAGCACGCAGCCGCTGCGTGACACTTTCGGTCGCCACCGGGGTTCGGTGCTGCGCGTCGCGCTGGTCAATATCGGCCAGGGCGTGACGTTCTACGCCGCCTTCGTCTATGCCGTGACTTACATCAAGGTGGTGGATGCGCTGCCGGAAGGCATCGCCTTCAACAACAACACCGCCGCCATGGCCGTGCTGCTCTTGTTGCTACCGCTGGCCGCATGGCTGGCTGATCGTTTCGGGCGGCGACCGATGCTGATTGCAGGTTTTGGTCTGGCGACCTTTGGCGCACTGCCCTTGTTCCAGTTGATGCACCATACCGATCCCACCCTCATCTTCCTGGGAGAGATCGGCTTCGCCGTGGCTTTCGCCTGCATCGGCGGTGCGGTCGTGATCAACGTGGAGCTCATTCCGCGCGCCGTGCGCTGTACCGGTCTTGCCATCGCCTACAACACGGCCATCGGCTTGTTTGGCGGTACCACACCGCTGGTGGCTGCCTGGCTGATTCGCGAAACCGGCAATCCCCTCGCGCCCGCCTGGTGGGTGGCGGGAGCTGCGGGCATCAGCCTGCTGACCACCCTGCTCCTCATTCCGGAGACCCGGCACCAGACACTGGCGTAGTCCATCTCAGAAGCATCCCCATGCGGGATGCACAGCAACCCAGACCAGGAGGTCCTGCATGAAGCTCGGCGTCGTCATCTTCCCGACCGACAAATCAATTCAACCCGTGGAACTTGCCCGCGAAGTGGAGGCACGAGGCTTCGAATCCCTGTGGTTTCCCGAGCACAGCCACATACCCACCAGCCGCGAGACGCCTTGGGGTGGGCGCAAGAATGCGCCGCCGCTGCCGGAATGCTACTGGCGCTCGCATGACCAGTTCGTGGCCCTCGCAGCCGCGGCAGCCGTCACGACCAAACTCCGGCTGTGCACCGGCATCACCCTGGTGGCGCAGCGCGATCCCATCTGGCTCGCCAAGGAAGTTGCCAGCCTTGACATGATTTCCGGTGGACGCTTCGAGCTCGGGATCGGCTATGGCTGGTGCGCAGAGGAAATGCGCAACCATGGGCTCGACTACAAGAAGCGCCGGGCGATCCTGCGCGAGAACATCCTGCTCATGAAGGCGTTGTGGACGCAGGATGAAGCCGAGTTCCATGGCGAGCACATCCACTTCGAGAAAAGCTGGGCCTGGCCCAAGCCCGTGCAACGCCCGCATCCGCCCATCATCCTGGGTGGCGGCATCGGTCCGAGTACCGCCGCGCATATCGCCGAGTTCTGTGACGGCTGGATCCCGATTGCCAGCCGTTACAGCATCGAAGACGGGCGCGCGATGATCGGTGAAGCCTGCCGCACGGCGGGGCGCGATCCTGCCAGCGTGAACTTGCAGATTTTCTATCTTGGGGCAGTCACGGCAGACGATCTGGCCAAGGACCGGGACCGCGGCGCGATTCGTGGAGTGCTGCCGCTGCCGTCTGAGGGCCGGGAGAAGGTGCTGCCGGTACTCGACAGCTACGCGAAGCTGCTGGGGCTCTGACCGCCTCGGAGGATGTGTTGACGCACGCGGCGGCCGCCGATACGGGCCGCCGTAGCGTCAGCAGCCAGTCCTCAGACGGTGAACACCGTCGAGCCCGTGGTCTTGCGGGCTTCCAGATCGCTATGCGCCTGAGCGGCTTCACGCAGCGGATAGGTCTGGTTGATCGCTATCTTCACGATTCCGCGCTTCACCACATCAAACAGCGCATTGGCGCAGTCGACGAGTTCTTGGCGCGTGGCGGTATAGGAAAAGAGGGTCGGCCGGGTGATGAAGAGCGAACCCTTGGCCGAGAGCTCCCCCAGATCAAAGGGTGGCACCTTGCCCGAGGCCTGACCGTACAACACCATCATGCCGCGCAGCGCGAGGCAGTCCAGCGACTTGGCGAAAGTGTCCTGGCCCACCGAGTCATAAACCACCGGCAACTTGGCGCCGCCAGTGAGCTCCATCACCCGCGTCTGGAAATCCTCGCGGGTGTAGACGATGGGATGATCGCAGCCATTGGCGCGCGCGAGCTCCGCCTTCGCATCCGACCCCACGGTGCCGACGACCGTGGCGCCCAGATGCTTCGCCCACTGGCAGAGAATGAGGCCCACGCCTCCCGCTGCCGCGTGCACGAGGATGGTGTCGCCTTTCTTCACCGGATACGTGCGACGCAGGAGATATTCCGCCGTCATGCCTTGCAGCATCATCGCCGCCGCCTGCTGGTCGCTCACGCCCTCCGGAATCTTCACCGCCCGGTCGGCCGGCATGTTGCGCGCCTCGGCATACGCACCGAGCGGCCCTGTGGCATAGGCCACGCGCTCGCCGACCTTGAATTCGGTCGCACCGGCGCCGACGGCGGCCACCACACCGGCTGCTTCAAAGCCCGGGGTGAGTGGCAGGGGTGCCGGGTACAGGCCGGTGCGAAAGTACACATCGATGTAATTCAGACCGACGGCCGTATGGCGCACCTGGATCTCGCCTGCGGCGGGGGACGGCAGGTCGACCCCTTCCCAACGCAGAGTTTCGGGGCCGCCGGTTTGATGAACGCGTATGGCATGGGTCATGGGCTTTGTCCTGTTCAGAGTCTGGCTTCGAGATTCATGTTGGTGGAGGTGTCGAGGGCGCGGCGCACATGGCGGAAGCCGGCGGCCTTGATAATTTCCGTCAGGCGTTTTTCGCCGGCCTGGGCACCGAGGCCAGCGCGTCCTTCCTGGCTCAGGGAGGCGGGCACGCACACCATGGTGGAAAACGCGAGATAGGCCCGACTCACCGGATTCATGTTGTCGGCGAGTGTATCCCCGGCCTGCGGTTCCACGATCATCCAGGTACCGTCAGGGGCCAGACGTTCGGCCACGCTGCGCGCCACACCCAGCGGGTCGCCCATGTCATGCAGGCAGTCGAAGAAGGTCACCAGATCGTAGCCGTCACCCGGGAAAGCCAGCGCCGAACCCTGCTCGAAACGTACATTGGTGAGGCCTTCATCCCGCGCGAGCTCCGCGGCATGCGCGACGGACGGCGCATGGAAGTCGACTCCTGTGAAATGTGAGGCCGGGAAGGCCTTGGCCATCAGGCGTGTGGTGAGTGCATGCCCGCAGCCCACATCGGCCACGCGTGCGCCCTGCTCCAGGCGCGGCACCACGCCCTCCAGCGCGGGCAACCACTGGCTGATGAGACTGGTGCGGTATGCCGGCCCATAGAAGCGCGCCGTGCCACAGAAGAGACAGCTGCTGTGCTCACCCCAGGGCACGCCCTCGCCGGTGCGGAAGGCTTCGGCGACCCGGGGCTCGATGCCATAGAGATCCGCCACGCCCCAGTAGGCACCGGCCATTGCCACCGGGCTGTCGGGATTGGCGAGAATCATTGCCTGCTCGGGACTGAGCGAGAACTGTTCGGTCGCCGGGTCATAGTCGATGTAGCGCGAAACGGCCTGCGCATGCAGCCATTCGCGGACATGGCGTTCATGCAGGCCCATCTTCTCGGCGAAAACTGCAGATGTTGCCGGCCCATGCTGGACCAACCCTTGATAGAGCCCCAGCCGGTCACCCAGCAGCACCAGCGCACCGCTGGCCGCAGCGCCAATGTCGTCGAGCATGCGGAATGCGAGCGTCTTGACCTTCGCCATATCGAGCGACATGCGAGCCTCCTCCGGCTATTCCTGCGTTCCGCCTGTGAAATGCCTGCCCGGTTCAGGGCGCGATGCGCTCCCACACCAGCATCTGCACCTGCTTTACGCCATCGCGGCCACGGATGGGTGGCGTCTTGAGGGTGAGCGTGCGTCCCTCAAGCGCGTAGTAGCGCACCTGCTCCGAACCCGGCCAGCTGGGGGCCGAAGCGCCAGTGACCGTATGGGTGACCGTGCCCGCCGCCTCATCGATGCGGTACTTGCCCCAGTAGCTCGTGAAACTCATGAAGGCTTCGCGGAATTCGGCATCTCCGCACTCCTCGGGATTGCGGGAGGAGAAGCGCCGCCGCGTCGCGCTCATGAGCTGAGCGGACATGTTGCCGTGGGCGTCGTACATGATCTGCCCGAGGACTTTCTCACCCAACGGAGAAGGGACACGGCGACCGTCTTCGGTCAGGGCGCAGGCATCAAGCAGTTGCCAGGTGCCGATGAAGTGTTGGCTGATCATGGAAATCCTCGTTCACGAATCCTGAAGGAAACGCAGCGCGCTCTCGCGACCCGCTGCGACGTTCGCCCGATGCTCCTCGAAGTTGAGAAGCGACAACAGGCTCTGGCCCGCCTGCAGGCGGGCGATGGTGGCCCGCTCACGGGCCTCTATCTGCTCGGCGATCGGCAGCAGGGTCGCAAGCTCCGCCTCGCTTGCCACGATGATGCCATCATCATCCCCGAACACGACATCGCCGGGCTGGACCTGCACCCCGCCGCAGGCGAGCGGCACCTGGGTGGGAAAGAGCCGGGTGATGGTGCCGGCAAGCGGGGTCGCCCCACGCGCATAGACCGGGATATCGAGAGTCCGCAGGGTCACCGTGTCACGCACCAGACCATCGACCACGATGCCCGCGAGGCCACGGCGATGGGCCTCCATGCTGAAGAGTTCGCCCAGCACGGCGCGCTCGCTGCCCAGGGTATTGATGATGAGCACATCACCGGGTTGTGCCTCGGCGAGCGCCACCATCACGGTGAGAAAATCCTCCCGGCAGAACAGCGTGAAGGCGCGGCCGATCATTTTCCTGCCGGGCACCAGCGGACGCAGGCCGCGGTCCATCAAACGCACGGTCTTGTCGGAATCTGCCAGATGGGATGTTTCCACTGCGCCGAGGCGACGCGAGATTTCCTGCCATTGCATCAGAGGTTTCCACAAAAGAGCCGGCTGCAAGTGTAAACCAGGCCTCCGCGCTTGGGGTGGACGGCCGGCTCGGCTAGAGTCGGGGTTCGACAACCGGACCGCTTCCCCCAATCGTGCAGCAAACACCCGCAGTCAAGGATCTGGTCCTCATCGGAGGCGGGCATGCGCATCTGTCGGTGTTGCGGCGCTTTGCCATGCGGCCACTGCCGGGCGTGCGTCTGACCTTGGTGAGCCGGACCAGTCAGTCCCCCTACTCGGGCATGCTTCCGGGATTCATCGCCGGTCATTACACCGCCCGGGAGATGCATTTCGACCTGAGGGCGCTCGCGCATCAAGCCCGCTGTCGCTTCATTCTGGGCGAAGTGACCGGCCTCGACCTCGCGGCACACGAGATTCGGTTCGCCGACCGTCCGCCGCTGGAATTCGATCTGCTTGCCCTCAATACCGGCTCCACCCCCGCGCTGCCGGCCAAAATCCTCAATGACTTGAAACTGACTCCGGTCAAACCGATCGATGCCTTCGCGCACCGTTGGCAGGCGATCGAAGCGCGGGTGCTGTCAAGCGTGACGGCCTGCCACGTGGGCGTCATTGGCGGCGGGGCGGGCGGCGTCGAGCTGGTGCTCGCCATGCAACATCGTCTGCAGGCCGCCCGGCGGGAGCGAGGAGCCAGGGTGGACAATCTGTCCTTCACCCTGCTCTGTGCGGACGCTTCGGTATTGCCCGGTCACAATGCATCTACCCGCGCCGCATTCACGCGGATTCTCGCCGCGCGCGGCATCGCGCTGCACACCGGTACCCGCGTGCAGGAGGTGGATGGCGAGCGCGTGGCGGCGGCGGATGGCCGCAGCTTCTCCTTTGATGAAATCCTCTGGGTAACCACGGCCGCACCTGCGCCCTGGTTCCGGGCATCAGGCCTGGACACGGATGCGCAAGGTTATGTGCAAGTGGGCACCGACCTGCGCTCGGTCTCGCATGCGTCGGTCTTCGCCGCTGGCGACTGTGCAGCGATTGCGGGACATCCTCGCCCCAAGGCCGGCGTGCATGCCGTGCGTCAGGGCGCCTTGCTGGCGGAAAACCTGCAGCGGTTCTTCCTCGGTCAGTCCTTGCAACACTGGGTTCCACAGCAGCAGGCGCTGGCAATCCTCGCCACGGGCCCACGCCATGCGCTCGCCACGCGCGGTCGCTGGTCCGTTCAAGGGGCTTGGGTCTGGCGCTGGAAGGACTGGATCGATCGTCGCTTCATGCGGAAATTCCAGTCACTGCCGGCAATCATGGCTGCTCCGGACCATGCGATCCCGAACGCTCTGCAGGGCGAGATCGCCGCCCTTGGTCCGCTGGAGGGGCGTTGCGGTGGCTGTGGTGCCAAGGTTGCGGCACACACGCTGCGCAGTGCGCTGTGTGCCTTGCCGGGCGCTGACGCCGGCATGGAATTCGACGACGCCGCGGTCAGTGAATTTCCGGCAGGTGAACTCGCGGTGCAGTCGCTCGATGGCTTCCGCAGCTTCATCGATGATCCCTGGCTCTTTGGCCGGATCACCGCCGCGCATGCCGTGTCCGATCTTTTTGCCATGGGTGCCACGCCGCACAGCGCCCTCGCTCACGTGACCTTGCCGGTGAATGGCGAGGACATCACGCGCCGCGATCTGGTGCAGCTCATCGCAGGGGCACGTGCCACGCTCGGTGCCGCGGGTGCCGCTCTGGTGGGTGGGCATACCGCGGAAGGCGCCGAGATGTCCCTGGCTTTCAGCGTCACTGGCTTCGCGCCACGCGGCGCGCTGCGTCCGAAGCGCGCACCGCACCCCGGGGATGTGCTCATCCTGACCAAGGCACTCGGCACAGGCGTTTTGCTCGCGGCCGACATGCAGGGCCGCTGTTTCAGTCCCTGGCTCGATGCCGCCCTGCGGACCATGAGCGAGGACAACGGACGGGCGGCGCGAATTCTGCGTGGATACGAAGTGCACGCGCTGACCGACGTCACGGGCTTCGGGCTTGCCGGCCATCTGGGTGAGATGCTGGAGGGCAGCCTGCTCCGCGCGGAACTCGATCTGGCCGAGCTGCCGGTGCTTGCGGGTGCCGAAGACAGGGTCGCAGGCGGAGTGCGCAGCACACTCCACACCCGCAATGAGCATCTGCCGGATTCAATCACGCTGCGGAATGCGGCGGCGCATCCGGAGCGCCATCCGCTGCTGTTTGATCCCCAGACTTCCGGCGGCCTGCTCGCCGCCCTACCGGCGGAGCAAGCACAGGAATGCCTGCGAAACTTGCAAGATGCGGGCTGTGCCGCCGCAATCATCGGCGCGGTGCGCGCGATCTGAACAGGATTCACGCGGGCGGCAGCCCTCGGGTTGCGAGGTCACGCCCCTCACTTCTATAGTCCCCTTATCCACGCGCGGACGACCGCGCTGCTTCATCATCCGGCTGGAGAAGATCCCATGAGCCTGCAAACCCGACTTGATACCCTGCTTGCGCGCGCCGTGGCCAATGGCGACATGCCCAATGTGGTGTGTGCCATCGGCTCACGCGACGGCACCTTGTATGAAGGCGCCTTCGGCGCCCGCACTCTCGGTGGAAGCACGCCCATGACACCGGACACCGTGGTCTGGCTGGCCTCCATGACCAAGGCCATCACCACCACGGGCGTGATGCAGCTGGTGGAGCAGGGCCGGCTGTCGCTTGATACGCCGGCCTCTGAGGTCGTGCCCCAGCTGGCGGACACCCAGGTCCTGACCGGCTTCGATGCCGGTGGCAAGCCACAGCTGCGCGCGCCGAAGCGCGCCATCACACTCCGTCATCTGCTCACCCATTCTTCCGGTCTCGGTTATGAATTCTCGAGTGCAGCCATCGCGCAATACATGGAAGCCACCGGCATGCCGAGCATCCTCGGTTGCGCGAAGGGCGCGTTGGCGGCACCGCTGCTGTTCGACCCGGGTGAACGCTGGGAGTATGGCATCGGCATCGACTGGGGTGGCCTCATGCTGGAGGCGGTGAGCGGCCAGACTCTGGGCGCCTATCTGGCCGAGAATGTGTTCAAGCCCTTGTCCATGCACAGCACGGGCTTCCAGTTGAGTGAACAGATGCAGGCCCGGGTAAGTGGCTTCCATGCCCGTAGCCCGGGAGGTGAACTCTCACCCATGCCGTTTGCCATGCCCGCAGAGCCTGAATTCGAGATGGGCGGGGGCGCGCTCTATGGCACGGCGCAGGACTATCTGCGCTTCATGCGCATGCTGCTCAACGGCGGAATACTCGAAGGCCAGCGCGTACTGCAGGAAGCGACCGTCAAGGAGATGCTCCGCGACCAATGCCCCACTCTTGCGTGTGGACACATGCGATCCGTGGCGCCGGCCCTGTCACATGATGCCTGCTTCTTCCCGCCGGAAGATTGTGGCTGGGGCCTGAGTTTCCTCATCAATCGCAAGGACATTCCAGGTGGCCGGGCCGCGGGCAGCGCGGCCTGGGCGGGTCTTTCCAATGTGTATTACTGGCTGGATTCAGCCAGCAACCTCAGCGTGATGATCGGCACCCAGGTGCTGCCTTTCTTCGACCCGAAGATGGTGCCCTTCCTGAAGACATTCGAGCAGGAAGTCTACGCTGCACGGTAGCGGCGAGACGTTTCGGGTTCAGCGCCGCAGGTCATGAGTCCTGCGGCACGAGATGGGAGCTCCCGGAGACTCACGCAGCCGAAGTGGTAACCGTGTTCTCCTGCTCCAGCGCGAACCCCGGGTAGCCAGACGCGGCCACCTCCGCAATCTTGGCGAAATATTGCGGCCCCCCCACATGCACGGCAAATTGCCGGTGCTTGCCGGGAATGTTCGCGCCCGTGTACCAAGAGTCGGTTTTCTCGAAGAGGGTCATGCGGGCGAAACTCGCCACTTCCTCGCCCCACGCCACGTCCACGCCCGGTGCCGGTTCGATGGCACCGAGGCCCTTGCTCCGCATGTGCAGGATGCAGTCCCTGATCCAGTCGCTCTCCAGTTCGGCGCCCAGCGGCATGTTGAACAGCACGCCCGGCGATTCCGGACCGTGGATCATGAACAGGTTGGGAAAGTGGGGAATGGTGAGCCCCAGGTAGGAACTGAAACGGCCCTTCCAGCACTCGTTGAGGGTGACGCCACCACGACCGCGGGGATTGAGCCGCTGCAGGGTGCCGGTGATGGCATCGAAGCCCGTGGCCAGCACCAGCACGTCAATCGGATGATCTCCCGAGCGCGTGCGCACACCTCCGGCGTGGAATTCCACGATCGGATCCGCGCGCAGATCCACCAGAGTCACGTTGTCTCGGTTGTAGGTGTCGTAATACCCCTCATCGAGGATTTGCCGCTTGGTACCCACGAGGTAATCCGGCAGCAGTTTCTTCGCGATTTCCGGATCCTTGACGATACCCCTGATCTTTTCACGGATGAATTCGGACAGGGTCTCGTTGGCGAATTCGTCAGTGAAGAGATCGCAGTAGGTGTCGATCACGATGTTGAAACCACCGACCTGCCAGAACCTTTCATAAACTTCGCGGCGCTGCTCAGGCGTGTGATCCTTGGCGCGCGTGGTGGAAGCAATGAAGGGAGAGCCGAATGGCGTGACCCGCATGCGCCGCTTCACTTTCGGCCAGGTGGCCCGGGCCTCGGCAATGAAAGCAGGATCGACCGGGCGATTGCCGGCCGGCACGGTGTACTGTGGCGTACGCTGCAAGACCGTAAGGTGCTTGCACTGGCGCGCAATGATCGGGATGGACTGCACCCCGGAGGAACCGGTGCCGAGTACGGCGACGCGCTTGCCGGCAAAATCGACATCTTTGTCCTGCGGCCAGCGCCCGGTGTGGTAGCACTCGCCAGCGAAGGTTTCGATACCCGGTATTTTCGGCATGTTGGCGGACGACAGTGCACCGCTCGCGCAGACCACGAACTGCGCCTCCAGCTGTGTGCCTCTGCTGGTTTCCACCCGCCAGCGCTGGGTGGTCTCGTGCCAGCTTGCACTGTTGATTCGCGTGCCAAGCTCTATGTCCCGCCTGAGATCCATGCGGTCGGCGACGAAATTGAGATACCGCAGCACCGTCGCCTGATCGGGTTGGCGTTCAGGCCAGTCGAACTCGTTCATGAGCTCGTCACTGAATGTATAGCAGTAGTAGGGAGCGACCGGGAAATCCACGCGCGCGCCCGGATAGCGGTTCCAGTTCCAGGTGCCACCGACGTTGTGTCCCTCGTCGTATACACGCACCTTGAGGCCCTGCGCACGCAGGGTATGCAGGGCATACATGCCGCTGAAGCCGGCGCCGATCACGATGACATCAAATTCCCTGCAGTCGTTACTCGCGGCAGGAATGCAGGCAGTACTGGACATGAGTTCACTCCCCTACACTGTTTTTCTCTAAAATCGCGTGGCCGTGTTTCTTGGCAACGTCACCACGCCCGGATCTTGTTGGCCTCCTGAACTTACTACCGATTTATCTTTCCGTCATGGGGTCGGCGATGTCCGACGCGAGATATTGCGGCGCATCATCGTCATTCGTGATCAATGGCTTTCGTCACATAGCGGCTTTGCCGACACAAGCCGCGCTAAGCACTCCGCGCACGCGCTCTCACGACCAGCGCAATTCCTCCCAGCACCACCACACCGGCCAACACCAGCCGCGGCGCCAAGGGTTCGCCCAGCAGCAGCACGCCTGCCAAGGCCGCCAGCACCGGCACGGACACCTGCAGGGCAGCGGCTGTGGTGGTGCGCAGTACAGGCAGTACCCGATACCAGATGACATAGCCTAGACCCGAGGTGAGGCCACCGGAGATGAGGGCCCACAGCGCGCCTTCCGGAGTCACGTGGAATTGTGAGCGAGCCATCACGCTCGCCACCAGGGCAAAGGGCACCGCCCCCACGAAGTTCCACGTGGTGGCCAGTACCGGATCACCCCGACGGGCGCCCAACAGGGAATAACACGCCCAGGCCACACCGGCGAGCATCATCGCGCTGGCCGGCAGCAAGGGCACGGCCTGCACGCCCGGCGCCAACAACCAGACCAGCCCACCCACGGCCAGCAGAATGCCCAGCCAAGCTTGGGTCGATGGTCGCTCGCCCTTGATGAGCCCAGCGCCGATCATCGTGATCTGCACGGAGCCGAAGAGCAGCAAGGCGCCGCTCGCGGTCGGCAAGGTGACATAGGCCACGGAGAATGCGATGGCGTAGAGAAACAGCGCGAGCGATGAAGCAAGTCGGAAATCCGGCATCCGCCAAGCACCGCGCAACGCCAGCACAACGAGCAACACCGCGGCACCGCTCGCGATGCGCAGGGTGGTGAAGGACACGGGATCGATGAGCCCCGGTGCAAGGGCAAGACGACACAGCACGGAATTGGCGGCAAAGGCGAGCAGGCTCGCCAGCACCAGCACGGGCGTGGTCAACGCGGAGAAGGTGGGGGTAGGCATCTCCGCATGGTTGCCCCAAGATGGTTCACTGGCAAGTGCTGATCGGAGTGGGGGAAATCATGATCAAACAGATGCGTCTCAACGGATTTACCCAGTGCTGCATCAACCACCATTCGGAAGGCATGTGGAAACACCCGCTCGATGGCACGCAGCGGGGATATCGCGATATCCATTACTGGATGGAGCTCGCGAAGCTGCTGGAACGCGGCTGCTTCGACAGCCTGTTCCTGGCAGATGTGCATGGCACTTACAGCGTCTACCGGAATTCCCGCGATACTGCAGTACGCCATGCGGTGCAGTTTCCAAGCAACGATCCCACGGTGATCATTCCGGCCATGGCGGCGGCAACCCGCTATCTCGGCTTCGCCTGTACTTACAGCACGACCTACTTCGCGCCCTACCAGACCGCCAAGCTTTTCTCCACGCTCGATCACCTCACGCAGGGACGCGTGGGCTGGAATGTCGTTACTTCCTACCTTGCGGATGCCAACGCCAATTTCGGCATCGAGGAGGATCTGGACCACGATGCACGCTATGACCGCGCGGACGAATACATGGACGTGGTCTACAAGCTCTGGGAGCACTCATGGGACGAAGATGCGGTGCGACGGGATGCCATGGGTGATGTGTTCACGGACCCCGCGAAGGTGCACGACATCCAGCACCGGGGAACCTGGTTCCAGGTGCCAGGCCCGCACATGTGCGAACCTTCACCGCAACGGACGCCTCTGATTTTTCAGGCCGGACAATCGGGACGCGGTACACGTTTCGCCGCTCAACACGCCGAAGCCATCTTCAGCGTGCATCCCAACCTGCAGAGCTGCGCGAAGGGCGCCGCGGCCCTGCGCAAGGCGGCGCTCGAGGCGGGACGGCGCGCTGAGGATGTCCGAATTTGCCAAGGGGTGACGGTAGTGGTGGCGCCCACGGATGAAGAAGCCCGGATGAAGTTCGAAACCTGCCGGCGCCACGCCAGCCCCGAAGGCGCGCTCGCCCTGTTCAGTGGCTGGGCGGGTGTGGATGTGTCACAGGTGTCCGCGGAGAAGCCGCTGGATCAGTTCGAGTCCAATGCCATCCAGGGTCTCCTGGGTTACTTCAAAGCTGCCGACCCCGGGCGCGCCTGGACCATGCGCGATATCGGCGAATACATGTCGGTGGGCAGCATCATGCCGAAGATCATCGGCAGCCCGCGGACGGTCGCCGATGCCTTGGAGACATGGATGGAAGACGGCGATGTGGACGGCTTCAATCTCGTGCCCATCACCCAGCCCTCGGGCTTCCGCGATTTTGTCGAGCTGGTCGCGCCGGAGCTGCAGCGACGCGGGCGCCTGCGCAACGCCTACGAAGGCAATACCTTGCGCGAGCACTATTTCGGCGCCGGCCAGACACGCCTGCCCGCCAATCATCCCGCCCATCGCTGCGTGGTTCCTTGACGTCGGCGCTGAGCGCTCGGTCGGCGCCCCGGTACCGAAACCCGGTGCCGGGGGGTAGTCACTGGCCCTGACCCGGATTCGGCCCAAGGCCCTCTCCCGCCTCGCTACACCACCACGAAATCGGCGGCTGTGATGGTGGGAGCTCCCTTGATGGTTTTCCCTGCTTGGGAGCCCGTTTGCGGGCTTTTAGGGACAGGCGACCCCGTTGCGCTTGCCGCCCCTTCGGCTCGCTCACCATAATCGGGTCTGCCACCCGGGTTTGCCGCGGTGGGACAAAAAATCCGAGGAGCCCAGTCATGTCCACACTGCTGTACGTCGAAGCCTCCCCGCGCAAGCAGCGCTCGCACTCAATCAAGGTTGCCGAGGAATTCCTCGCGGCCTACCAGAAAGCCCACCCCGGTGACCGAATCGATCGTCTGGACCTCTGGAAAGAGCCGCTCCCGCGCTTTGACGGCGACATGCTGAATGCGAAGTACGCCATCATGCACGGCGAAAATCCCAGCGTGGCCGAACGGGCAGCGTGGGCGGAGGTGGAGCGCCTGTTCCAGCGCTTCAACGCGGCGGACAAGTATCTGTTCAGCATGCCCATGTGGAATTTCGGCATGCCGTACATGCTGAAGCACTACATCGATGTGATCACCCAGCCGGGACTGGCCTGGAGTTTCGATCCGGCAAGCGGCAGCTACAGTGGCCTCGTCAAAGGCAAGGCGGCGGTGGTGTATTCCAGCGGTGGAATCTATGAAGCGGGCAGTGGCGCCGAAGGCTACGATCTCCTGCGCCCCCCTTTCGAAGGCTGGTTGGGATTCATCGGCATCACGGATGTCACCCGCATTACGGTGGCCGGCACGCTCTACGGACCGGAAGCCACCGCCAAGGCAACCGCCGACGCCACGGCCCGCGCCCACGAAGTAGCCACCACCTTCTGAAATAGGTGCCGGGAAATTAGTGACAGTTACCCTATTTCCGGGACGGGGAATTGGTGACGGAAATTAGTGACAGTTACCCTATTTCCCGAAATTACGGAAATTGGTGGCACTTACCGCTCCGGGAAATAGGGTAACTGTCACTAATTTCCCGTCGCCAATTTCAGGTTGGCATGGCGGCATAGCAGGGGAGCTGGTCGGTAATCTCGTCCCAGGATGCCTTGCTGGCGGTGAACACATGGCGCTCCGCCATGCGGCCGGGGTCGTCGTCCAGGGTTCCAAACGGCACGATGGCAATCTGGCGCTCGGGGCAGTGCCGGGGCAGCTTGCTGCCACAGATCACGCAGAACACCTGCGCGAAGTAGCGCGCCTCCAGGTGTCGATAAACCCGTAGATTGTCCTCACCCCGGGTAAAGTGAACCCCGGCTAGACTCGTAAACCCGTTGGTGGCGAAGGCTGCCGCCCGGCCACGCTGGCAGCGCGTGCAATGGCAATGCTGGACCACCTTGAAGGCTTCGCTCACCTCAAAGCCCACCGCGCCGCACAGGCAACTGCCCCGTAGCAGGCCATCCTGTGACGGTGTCGGAGCAGCGCACGTCACGGCGGGCGCCGCCTCACCGGGATAGTTGTCGTGTTGGGGTAGCGCATCTGTGATCGGAAACCACGGCGCCTTCCAGCGCGCAAAGATGTGAGCGGATGGACGAATCCCGAGGTCACCCTCGAAACCGGCGGCAGGAGCCGCCACGATGTCATCGAAATGTGGGTTCGGTAGCACAGAGCCGCAGTGTTGGCAGAAGGAACGGGTGAACCCTGCCGAGGATTCCCGTCGCGTGATGGCCTCCTCACCGGCCTCCCACTGGAAATCGCGGCGTGCGCCGATCACATAAGTACCATACGCACTGCCATGGGCCTTGCGGCACAAGCCGCAGTGACAGTGGGTCATGCGCTCAAAAGTCCCCGCGTGCCGCCAGCGCACGGTCCCGCAGAGGCAATGTCCGAGATGGTTCATGTCGAGGCCTCCTGACGCAACTTGGAATACAGTCTCTTGGTCCGGCAGCTGCCCTGCATCGCCACCACGGTACGGCTATCGGCCCTGAGTCAGGATTCTCTCGGATTTCTTGCGCTCGAGCATCCCACGCCGGTGAATATCTCAAGAGCGTGCTGCGATGTGTACGTCTGCCCCGGCATGCCTGACGGCTCCATCCGTCATCGCTCCGTCACAAGCACCGTCCAGTCTTCACAGGTTTCGGGAAACGGAGGGTTTTGCGCATGGGACTGTTTGAACGTTATCTGACGCTGCGGGTGGCCTTGGGGATCGCCGTTGGCGTGGGCCTTGGCGTGGTGACGCCCGAGCTGTTCCAGCAGGTGGCCGGGTTGGAATACGCCCACGTGAATCTCGCGGTGGCGGTGTTCATCTGGGTGATGATTTATCCCATGATGACCCAGATCGAGTGGTCTGCCATCAAAGATATCGGACGAAAACCTCGGGGGCTCGCCCTGACCCTGGTCGTCAACTGGTTGATCAAACCCTTCAGCATGGCGGCTCTGGGTGTGATTTTCTTCGAACACCTGTTCGCGGACTGGGTCGTGGCAGAAGCCGCGTCCGAATACATCGCCGGCATGATTCTGCTGGGTGTGGCCCCGTGTACCGCGATGGTGTTTGTGTGGAGCCAGCTAGTGCGCGGCGATGCCAACTACACGCTGGGACAAGTGTCGGTGAACGACCTCATCATGGTGGTCGCCTTCGCGCCGTTGGCGGCGTTCCTTCTGGGTGTGTCCAAGGTCACTGTCCCTTGGGCCACGCGCGTGCTGGCCACGGTGCTTTATGTGGTGCTGCCTCTTGTTGCAGGCATCGTCACGCGGCGTCTGCTGCTGGCCAGGTCGAAACAGGCACTCTCCGTATACATTGCGCGGCTCAAGCCTTGGTCGATCAGCGGCCTTATTGCAACGGTCGTGCTGCTGTTCGGCTTTCAGGCAGAGACCATCCTCGCGCAACCTGCGGTGATTGGCCTCATCGCCGTGCCGCTGCTGCTACAGACCTATGGCATCTTCTTCATCGCCTGGTGGGGTGCACGCTGGCTCAAGCTGCCGCACGAGGTTGCGGGGCCGGCCTGTCTCATCGGCACTTCGAATTTCTTCGAGCTGGCAGTCGCGGTTGCCATCTCGCTTTTCGGATTGAATTCCGGCGCAGCGCTGGCGACCGTCGTGGGTGTGCTGGTGGAAGTGCCGGTGATGTTGTCCCTGGTGAATGCCTGGCGACCCGCCCAGGCGGAGCTGTCTCGTGAGTGATCGCGGCCCTCTAATTATTACGATCGCGTGGTGGATGTGATGGAGGAGCTGGTCAAATTCACCCTGCTCACCCGCGACGTCGCCGGCTATCTGGTGGACCGCTATAGCGAACGCAAGGCGGAGGGGCGGGCGTCACCCGGGGCGGCTGTTGCCGCCGCGGCGATTGGTGATGTCAAGGCAACGGCCGACGCTTCCCGGTAATCATGGAAAGCGGCAGATTCTCCTTGAGCTGCACGCTTTCGAGGATCGCCGCCACCACATGCAGGCAGACGAGACCGAACAAGCCATTGGCAAGCAGTTCGTGGAATTCCTCAAGCCACTCCTCGCCCCAGAAATAATCGATTTCCTCCATCATGAAGCCGGTAATGGCGAGGCTTGCCATGAGCGCCATCATGGTGAGCATTACCAATGCCCCAAGCGGCGAATGGCCCAACCGGTGAAACGGCTGGCGACGGAGTAACGCGCTGACATGCGCCACGATCCGCGCGGGAGTCGGCCAGCAATCGCGCCATGCCGCCGCACCGGTGGCGCGCACGCCCCAGAAGAGACGCACCAGCACGAAGGCACCAGCGTAATAGCCCAGCCATTCATGCACCGCCTCGCCCTCTTCGGTAAAGAAATAATTCCCGAAGAAGGCAACGATCAGCGAAGCGTGAAAGATCCGCACCAGCGGATCCCAGAGCTTCACGCTGCCAGACATCGGCTCAGTCCTCGATTTTGGTCTTCACCGGCGTACCGGAGACAGGGTCGAAATAGATCTCTACCTTCTGCTTGTCCTTGTTCCAGCCATAGATTTCATAGCAGTTGCCGCTGGTGACCTTGAATTTCTTGATCTCGTAGCCTTCGGCCTTCAGCGCTTCCTGGAATTTCGCCTGATCCTGCCACTGAGCCTGATCTACAGTGGTGCATTCAGGGCCGGCCACGGCGGCCGCGCTGAACAAGGCGAGGGGGATGAGGACGGAACGCATGCGATATCTCCTGAAATCAGATGAGAGGGTTCAATCTTGATACCAGTATGGTGGCTATCGAAGAAACCGTCACTGAACAGGATCAAGTCCCCGGCGCGCGCGCCGGGGAAACATCACACAGGGCTCAGCCCGCCTTGAAGAGCTTCAGGTAATCCGGGGAGAGCTTGTCCGTGCCCTTGGCTGCGGCATGCTCGGCAATCTTGGCCGCGACCGCCGCCGTGAGCTCGCCCTTGAAGGTGGCATTGTTCTCACGCAGCCAGTCTTCCGAGGATTGGCGCAAGGCCGTGAGGTTGTTGATGCGCGGAATGGCGAAGCGCGCGATCAGTTCATACGAGCGCTTGGTCTCCGCCCAGTCCGCCCAGTGGTGATCGAGATGCAGAAACGCTCCGAAGCCGCCCGACTGCGCCATGAGCCGTTCGATTTGCGCCACGTAGTCATCCGGGGTGCCAATGACCGCAAACCCGGTATCGATCATGTAATCCACCGGATCTACGCCCGGCGGCGTGCCGAGCGGCAGTGATGCCACCTTGGACATGTAATCCACCCAACGCGCGAGACCAAAGCGCACATTGGCGCGGGCTTTCTCGCGGGTCTCCGCCACATGCACCGGCCCGACCAGACGCCAGCTGCTGCGATCCATGGTCTTGCCATGCTCGCGCGCGGTTTCTTCGGCAATTGCCCAGTTGGCAGCGAGCTGGTTGAAGGCGCCGGAGGACGTGGCACCGATGGACAGCAGGCCCAGCCCGAATTTGCCGGCCGCCTTGGCGCCGGTCGGCGACACCTGGCTCGCCACCGCCATCTCCACGCCTTCGGCACGGTAGGACGGGAACTGCAGGGTGGCATGTTCCAGTTCGAACCAGTCGGTCTTACAGCTCACGGTCTCGCCATTCAAGAGGCGCACCAGCGGCTCGATGGCCTCCTCCATGCGATCACGCGCACGCGCCGTGGGAATGCCTTGCATATAGGCATCCGAGGGCAGCGAACCCGGCCCCACGCCGAACATCGCGCGGCCTCGGGTCATGTAATCGAGCTGGCGTATGCGATCCGCGAGGATGTAGGGATGGTGATAGGGCAAGGACGACACACCGGTGCCAAGGCGGATGGTGCGCGTGCGCTGGGCGGCCGCAGCGATGAAAAGCTCGGGGCTTGCCGTGATCTCCCAGCCGCCGGAATGATGTTCCCCCACCCAGACCTCGTCGTAGTCGAGCTTGTCCGCCCACTCGACGAGATCCATGTCGTGTTCCAGCGCCAGCAGGGGATGCTCGTCCGGCGGGTTGTGGGGCGGGATGAACATCCCGAAGCGAAGGCGATGCTGCGACATGGGCGCTTCCTTTTGTGTGGGGTGGAAATGGATCGTGTGATCCGGTTGCGTCCGACAGTACACAAATCAGCCGTGGCTGGGAATCAGCCGCTGCCTCATTTCTCCAGTGCGCAGTCCACGGGGGTGGCGGCCAGCAGGGTCACGCAGACGGCGGGGTCGAGCCCGATGAGATACCCCCGTCGCCCGCCGTTGAGCCAGATCCGGGGCAAGCCAAGAATGCTGCGCTCGAGGTACACCGGCATCCGTTTGCGGGTGGCAAAGGGCGAGGTGCCCCCTACCAGGTAGCCGCTGTGCCGGTTGGCCACTTCCGGCGTGCAGGGCTCCACTGATTTGGTGCCAATCTGCCGGACCAGGTTGCGCGTGGAGACGTTACGGTTGCCGTGCATCAACACCACGAGGGGACTCGCCTTTGCATCCTGCATGATGAGGGTCTTCACCACGGCGAAAGGGTCCAGGCCCAGAGTGGCCGCGCTGTGCTGTGCGCCGCCATGCTCCACATAGTCGTAGGGATGTTCGGTGAAGGGCACGCCTTTGCCGCGGAGCAGCGCGGT
>VGUA01000017.1 GCA_016874535.1 Gammaproteobacteria bacterium | reverse complement strand
CGATGGCCGTTGCAAGCAGCAGCAGTGCAAAGGCTGGCGTGAGCAGGGGCTCGGCGGATGCGTTCAAGAACAGTCGGAACCTTGGGGAAAGCCGCGGGGCGAGTGCCGGGGACACACTGCACGATCTAGGCAGGGGCAGACGTGCGCCCGAAGTATAAGGCTGGCGAGGCCTCCACGCTGCCAAGGCCTGACCGGTCCGTGCCTGTAGAGCCTCGGGCGGGACCGCCTGTGTGATGCCGGGGCCAGCGCAGGCCCGGCCGTTGTCATCCCGCCCTCAGCGTGCCTGCCGCAGCGCCTCGATGCGCGCTTCCAGCGGTGGATGGGAGAGGAAGAGCGCCTTCAAGCCACCCATGCGGCCGCCGTTGATGCCAAAGGCGGCCAGCTGGTCAGGCAGATCGTGCGGTTCATGGACCGCCCGCAAGCGCTCCAACGCCGAGATCATCTTTTCCCGACCGGCCAGCGCGGCGCCGCCGGCATCCGCACGGAACTCGCGCTGGCGCGAGAACCACATCACGATGGCACTGGCCAGGATGCCGAAGAGGATCTGCGCCACGAAGCTCGTGATGAAGAAGCCGGGGCCATGGCCATGCTCGTTGCGGAACACCGCGCGGTCGATGAAGTGGCCGACGATGCGCGAGAAGAACACCACGAAGGTGTTCACCACACCCTGGATGAGGGTGAGGGTCACCATATCGCCATTGGCGACATGGCTCACTTCATGGGCCAGCACCGCCTCCACTTCGTCCTGGTTCATGTTGCGCAACAGGCCAGTGCTCAGCGCCACCAGTGCGCTGTCGCGTCGGGCGCCAGTGGCAAAGGCATTCGGCTCCGGCGCATCGAAGATGGCGACATCGGGCATGCCTATGCCTGCCTGCTGCGCCTGACGGCGCACGGTCTCCACCAGCCAGCGTTCAGTCTGGTTGGTGGGGCTTTCGATGACATGAGCGCCCATCATGCGGATCGCAGTCCACTTGGACATGGCCAGCGACACCAGCGAGCCGGCAAAGCCGATGATGGCGGACATCAAGAGCAGCGCGCTCAAGTCCAGACCACCACCACCCTGCTGCATGCTGGCGTGATCGAGACCCAGCAACTTGAAGCTGATGGAGATCACGGCCAGCACCGCGATATTGGTCAGCAGGAACAATCCGATTCTTTTCATCCGGGGCTATCCTCACGGGAACGGTAAAACCACCCCCTGAGACATGGGGGCGAGGTGTTTCGTTTCAAAGGGGGGGCAGAAAAAGGAAAGTCCGCCCCCGGGCGCAAAAGCCGGGGGCGGCGGGTACGCGAGGCTCAGGCGGCGGCGGAGGCCCGGGCGGGCGGCTGCTCCTTGGTCCAGGTGCGCAGCACGGGCATGACTTCCTTGGCGAACAGGCGGGAGCTGCGCTCGGCCACCTCGAAGGGGATCCCCGCATAGCGGAAGGCGCAAAGCTCACCGAAGGGGCCGAAGAAGTTCCAGCGGTCTTCCAGCTTGCGCAGGATCTGATCAGGCGTGCCCCACACCTGCTGTTCCAGATACGCCTTGGCCACACCCTCCTTGCCCGCGGCGCGCATCATGTCCACGGCGTCGCCGTAGGCCTTGTAGCCTTTCACTTCCTTGTAGTGCTCACCCATCATCTCGTAGTGGTGCAGCACCGAGAGACAATAGCCCGCCACGTACTTCTCGGCGTTCTCACGCGCCCGTGCCGCATCGGTATCGCAGACCACCATGTCGGTGAGCAGCGGTGCCTTGGGTTCACGGCCATGCGTCTTGCGGAAGGTCTCGGCATAGGCATCGCACTCCGCCTTCTGTGCTTCAGGCGCCTTGTAGTTGAAGGCCATCATCTGGGCGCCCAGCTTGGCGGCCTCCTGGCCGGACTCGGGGCTCATGGCCACCTGCACCAGGCGATCCTTCCAGCTGCGGGTGGGCGCGGGGCGCAGAGGGGCCTTGGGCTGGCGGATGTATTTGCCTTCATGTTCCGGGAACCAGCCGGTTTCCAAGGCTTCGAGGATCAGCGGCGCGGACTCGTCGAAGCGGTCGCGCGATTCTTCCATCGAGATTCCGAACTGGTTGAATTCCTTGCGGGCGAGACCGCGGCCAAAGCCGAAGATCGCGCGACCCCCGGAGAGCAGATCGAGCAATGCGGCCTTCTCGGCCACGCGCAGGGGCTGCAGGTTCCAGGGCAGGATACAGGCGCCGGTGGCAAGGCGGATGTTCTTGGTCTTGGCCGCGAGATTCGCCAAATACACAAAGTTGTCCGGGCAGAAGGAGTAATCCTCGAAGTGATGCTCCACCGTCCAGACATGGTCGTAGCCCAGCTCGTCGGCGAGGATCGCCAATCGTGTTTCCTCGTCATACACCTCGGCATCCGTGATGTTCTCGTAGCCAAAGCTCTGCATGACTTGAAGAATGCCTACTTCCATGACTCTCACCTCCGAAACTGGATTTTTGTGGATGGGCGATGGAATCGTGGCGCCCGCGTGGTCCCGAGTGTAGCGCGCTGTTTTAGCGATCTGAACCGGCCGGGGCGTGGGATTTTTCCGGTGTTTTCAATGCTGCGCGGCAGCATCAAGAGCCGCATCCCCAGACTGCGAACGGGCTTGGCTAGGCTATGATGCCGCGGCATTCCAGAGAGGTTTTCCCATGCCGGCTGCCCCGAAATCCTTCGAAATCACCGTGCCTCCAGCGTGGCTGGACTACAACAACCACATGAACGTGGCGTATTACTCCCTCGCCTTCGACGAGGCCGGTGAGGCTTTCGTCAAGAGCTTCGGCATGGGCCTCGAGTACACCCAGCGCACGCAAAACTCCTGGATGGTGCTGGAGGCGCATCTCACCTATCAGAACGAGGCACGTCTCGGTGATGTGCTGCGCATCGAGACGCGGGTGCTCGATTTCAACAAGAAGCTCGCCCATCTCTATCAGGAAATGTTTCGCGGCGACCAGCTGCTGGCCACCCAGGAGCAGATGACTCTGCACGTGAGTCTGGAGACGCGTCGTGGCGCCTCTTTCCCGCCCGACATCCTCGCGCAACTCAAGGTTTTGCACGCCGAACAGGCCGGGCTGTCGGCACCCAGTCATGCAGGGCGACGCATCGGCATCAGGAAAGCAGACACGAGGAGCGATACATGAATACCTTCACCGGCGCGGTTGCGCTGATCACGGGCGCAGGTTCGGGCATCGGTGCAGCACTGGCACGCTCACTGGCGCGTCGAAGAGCTTTTGTGGTCTGTGCCGACATCAAGGAGGAGACAGCGCAGGCTGTGCTGGAGGCGATTGTCCGCGAAGGCGGCAGCGGGTCTGCACATGCCCTCGACGTGACGGATGCTACAGCGGTCGCCGCACTGGTACGCGAGGTGGCGCTTCAACACGGCAAGCTGGATCTGCTTTTCAACAATGCCGGGATTTCAATCGCCGGTGAGGCGCGCGACATCTCGCTGGAACACTGGCGAGCGGTGCTTGACGTGAATCTGATGGGCGTGGTCAATGGAGTCGATGCGGGCTACAAGCAGATGGCGCGGCAAGGCCATGGCCACATCATCAACATCGCCTCGCTGGCCGGCCTCATCCCCTTCCCGACCAATGTGCCCTATGCCACGAGCAAGCATGCCGTGGTGGGTCTGTCGCTCTCATTGCGTGCCGAGGGTGCGGATCTGGGCGTGAAGGTGAGTGCGGTGTGTCCGGGTTTCGTGCAAACCGGAATTTTCGCTGCCACGCCCTTCATCAACGTCGACCGTGAAAAGGCCATGCGCAATATTCCTTTTCCACCGCTGGACAGCGACAAGGCCGCGGAGCGCATCCTGCAGGGCATCACGCGCAACGAGGCGCTGATCGTTTTCCCGGCCTACGCGCGCCTGTTCTGGCGGCTGCATCGCCTGTCTGCGGGGCTTTTGAACACGTTCCATCTCAAGGGCATCCGCGACATGCGCAAGCTGCGCTTGAAGGACAACCCCTGAGGGGACGCAGCGGCTGACCGACCGGGTCAGCTGGCCGCCAGCGTCAGGAAGCGTGCGAGCTCTGCCGGGGAAAAGCCGGCGGCTTCCCGCGCCTGCATGTTGAAGGGCGGCTGTGGCGTCTTGACGCCATGCGCGCGGCACAGGGCGAGGAATTGATCCGCCGGATCGAGACCCCGCACCTCGCACAGATGCTCGAACCAGCGGTTGCCTATCGCCACATGCCCGATCTCGTCCCGCAGGATGATGTCGAGAATCGCCGCGGACTCCTCATCGCCCACCTCGCGCAGACGCTGCTGCAGGCCGGGCGTCACATCCAGTCCACGGGCCTCCAGTATCCGGGGCACCAGCCCCATGCGCGCCAGCACATCATGGCGGGTCTTGCTGGCGGCCTCCCACAGACCTTCATGCGCAGGAAAATCCCCGTAGTCTTGTCCGAGGTCCCGCAAGCGGGCCAACAGCAACTGGAAGTGATGCGCCTCCTCCGAAGCCACGTGCAACCAGTCCGCGTAATACGCGGCGGGCAGATCCGCGAAGCGCGCGATTGCATCCAGAGCCAGGTTGATGGCGTTGAATTCGATGTGCGCGAGCGCATGCAGCAGTGCTGCGCGACCCGCGGCAGAGCCGAGGCGACGCTTAGGCACCCGGGCGGGATGCACAAGTTCAGGTCGCGCGGGTCTCCCCGCAATTTCAGGCGCCGGCAGATTGGTCTCGACGGAAAGGCTGATGGTGTGTGATTGATGCGCTTGCCACAGTGCTGCGACGAGTTCGCATTTGATACGCTGGTCGCATTCGATGAGCGCGGCAAGGGCCGCTGCGCGAAATTCCTGTCGGGTACCTTGATTCATCCGCAACCGCAAAGCGAGGGAGGGGCATTGCGCCCCTCCCCGCTCGACATCCTCACTGCATGCTGAAGCCCGGATAACCCTGGCTGGTCAGCGCATCGCACTTTTGCTTGTACTGGCCGACGCCACCGATGTAGGACAGCAGGCGGCGTGGCTTGCCGTCGACATTGGAGCCCATGTACCAGGAGTCAGTCTTGGTGACGAGCGTGGCATTGGCGATTTCATCGTGATGCAACACCCAGTCGTCCTGCACTTCCTTGCTGGCTTCCATCAGTTTCGCGCCCTTGCTGCGCATGTTGACGAGACAGCTGGTAATCCACTCCGTCTGCTGCTGCAGGCAGGTCGTCATGTTGCACAGGGCCGCAGAAGGTGCCAGCGGTGCCGCCGTCGTGAACAGATTGGGATAGCCGTGCACCATCAGGCCCAGCGCCGTGCGGATGTCGCGCCGCCATTCCTCAGCGAGCGAGCGTCCACCCCGGCCACGCACATCGATGCGGCTGAGTGCGCCGGAGCCGGCATCGAAGCCGGTGGCGAGGATGAGGACATCCACTTCGTGAATCGTACAGTCGGCGAGCTTGATGCCTTGGGGCACCACTTCCGCGATCGGGTTTTTCTTGACACTGACCGCTTCCACATTCGGACGGTGGTAAACCTCGAGATAACCGCTCTCGAGCGGCACGCGATGGGTGCCGTAACCGTAATCCGTCGGGATGAGCAGATCGCAGAGCGCGGGATCCTTCAGACGCTCACGCATCTTCTTGCGCACGAATTCCGAGATCTCCTCACTCACTTCAGGATCCGTGAAGAGTTCGGGGCAGGTGGCCAGCCAGAGTTTGAGTGAACCGAACTTCCAGTTGGCTTCCAGAATCTCCAGTCGCCGCTCCGGCGAGAGCTCGGCCCACGGCCCGTTCTCGAAATCGTACTCGAACCCGGAGAAGGTATTCGGCAAGTTCTGGCGCAGTTCTTCGAAACGCTGCTTGTAGGCCGCCTGCTCCGCCTCACCGTAGTGCGGGTTGGCCATGGGCGTGATGTATTGGGGGGTGCGCACGAACACCTTGAGGTGGCCCACCTTCGAGGCGATGGTCTGGATGACCTGGATGCCCGTGGCGCCGGTGCCGACCACGCCGACGCGCTTGCCGGTGAAATCGATCTCTTCCTTCGGCCAGCGCGAGGTGTGGAAGATGCGCCCCTTGAAGGTCTCCTGGCCGGGGAACACGCGCTCCAACGGTGCGGACAGCATGCCGCAGCAGCTGATGACGAACTGGGTATCGATGACTTGGCCTGTGGAGGTGGTCAGGGTCCAGCGACCGGTGGCTTCCTGGTAGTGTGCGGAAGCAATCGTGGTGCTGAACTGGATGTCCTTGCGCAGGTCGAGCCGGTCGGCGATGTAGTTCATCCAGCGCTCGATCTCTGGCTGACCGGGGAAGCGTTCACTCCAGCTCCAGTCCTTGTAGAGCTTCTCATCGAACAGGTACTGGTAGATGTAGGACTCGGAATCGAACTTCGCACCGGGATAACGATTCCAGTACCAGGTGCCGCCCACATTGGAGGCGGTATCGAAAGCCCTGACGGCGAATCCCTGCTGCCGAAGCTGGTGAAGCTGATACAAGCCGGCGACACCGGCACCGATAACGGCGGCGTCGAGCCGGAGTGGTTCCTGGCCCGCGGTGGGACTCGAATTTGTCTGCGCCATCTCTGATTTCCTCCTCGGCAATGTTGTGTGGCACTTGGCCTTTCATGGGACGGTCGGTGATGCGCCGGCTCGCGGCCGACTGCACCCCGGGGCACCGTCTTGGGCTAACCTGCGGATGGTAGCAAAAAGGCCCGTGTCGCGGCTTTCGTAATCCCCGGGTTTGTGACAGATTCCCGGGCCATTCTGGTGCGCGGAGACTCGCCCGATGAACGCCCCACCCGTCATTACCGCCGCGATGCTCAGGGTTTCCCTGTGGTGCCGGCTTGGCGCCATCCTCTACGACGTTCTGGCCCTCTTTGGCGTGCTGTTCGTGGCCGGCATTCCGGTGGTGGCATTGCACGGGGGCGAGGCGATCGCCCCGCACAACGTCTGGTTCACGACCTGGCTGTGTCTCGCGGCCTTCGGCTACCTCGGCTACAGCTGGCGCAGGGGTCGCACGCTCGGCATGCAGAGCTGGAAGATTCGCCTCATCGACGCCCGCACCGGTGGCGCGGCTTCCTGGGCCCAGACGGCGGTGCGCTTTGTGGCTGCTTTACTGAGCTGGCTGCCTGCGGGCTTCGGTTTCTGGCGGGCGCTGTGGAACCCGGAACGAGCTGCCTGGCACGATCTGGTCTCCAGCACACGACTCGTTCGGGATTTTCGTCCCCGCCCTCACCAGCACTGAGGGCGGGTCAGCGGGCTTGGCCTTTCAGGCTCGTCGCCTCGGCAATCAGGGGGTGCGCGCAAGCAGCCAGGCGGCCACCAGGCCCATCATCACGGCCGGTCCGGTGGCGCTCAGCACCGGCAGGATCTCGTAGACCACGCCGATGTGGCCCGCCGCCTGATTGAGAAGGTGGAAGCCAAGACCAATCAAGGCGCCCACCAGCACGCGCTGTCCCACTGTCACGCTGCGGCTCGCCCGCAACACCATCGGCACCGCCAGCACCACCATCACCACGGTGGCGATGGGATAGGTGATCTTGAGCCACATCACATGCTCGTAGCGCTGGGCATTCTGGCCATTGGTGCGCAGGAAACGGCTGTATTTGGCGAGGCTCCAGATGGAGAGGCTGTCCGGGTTGATGGTCACCATCTGCAGCAGATCGGGCTTCAAGATTGAATCCCAGGCGGCCTCGGGCAGGGTACGTCGCTCCAGCCCGTCCTCCTTGAGCAGGGTCTGGGAGATGTTCTCCAGCATCCATTCCTGATTGGTATACCGCGCGAACTCCGCATGCGTGCTCATGCGCAGCCGGTTTTCATCATCGAATTCATAGATGAACACATCCCGCAGCTGGTCCCCCGGCAGGATTTCGCGGATGTTGATATAGCTGTCCCCATCTCGCGCCCAGAAGCCGTTTTCAGACTTGAATGTGACCCGTTCATTGATGGCCAGGCTCCGGTAGTCCCGTGCGAAGCGCTCCCCCGGCGGGGCAATGAATTCTCCCACCAGCATGGCGGACACCAGCAACACCATGCCGGCTTTGATGACCGCATAGACCACCCGGCCCTTGCTCACGCCCACACAACGGATTACCGCCAGCTCGCCGTTGCGCATCATGGTGCCGAAACCGATCAAGGAGCCGATGAGTGCCGCCATGGGAAAAAGTTCGTAGGTCAGCGTGGGCACGCTGAAGAGCACAAAGAGCACGATCTTGCCGAGCCCATAGGTGCCGCGTCCGAGGTCGTCCAGCTGATCGATGAAGGCGAAGAAGGTGAAGATCGAGACCAGCACCAGAAGCACCGTGGCCGTCGCCGCGATGATGTTCCAGCCAATGTAGCGGTCGAGAATCTTCATGGGGTAGGTGTGCTTTACGCCTCGCGGAGCCTGCGCATACACTCCGTTGTTACCCAACGCCGGCTCGCCCCGGGTCGGTTCCCTGACACGCGATGCACCTCTGGAGGACGGCTCAAGATGGAGATTTCGGTCAAACTCGGTAGCGCTCGAACCCTGAAAACTGCCTGCATCGCGGTGGCAATCCACTCCGGCAAACGTCTGAGTCCCTGCGCCCAGGCATTGGACAAGTCCTCGCGGGGTGCGCTCAGTCGCGTGATCAAGCGCGGCGATATTAGCGGCAATCCCGGGGAAGCGCTAATGCTGCCCGACGTGGGCGGAATCAGCGCGGAGCGGGTGCTGCTGGTGGGCAGCGGACGCCAGGACGGTATCTCCGGCAGCGAGTATCAACGCGTGCTCACGACCGCGGCCAAGGCTCTCTGTGAGGCGGGTCTGCGCACTGCGGCCAGTGCCTTGCTGGAAGTGAACGTGCACGACCGCGATCTCGCCTGGAAGGCCCGGCAGATGGCCGTGATCTTCAACAGCGCGCGCTATCGCTTCGACCAGCTCAAAACCAAACCCTCCCGCAAGCCGCAGCTTTCCCGCCTGCAGGTTCTGAGTGACGCCGGCCAGAGCGCAGCCGTCGGGGCCGGAATCCGGCTCGGACATGGCATCGCGCAGGGCATGGACCTCACACGGGACTTGGCCAACCTGCCCGGCAATCACTGCACCCCCTCTCACCTTGCCGCGACCGCGCAGGCACTCGCCAAGGAGTTCCCCGCCCTCAGGGTGACCGTGGTCAACGAGGCTGAGATGCGCAAGCTCGGCATGGGGGCGCTGCTCGCCGTTGCGCAGGGCAGCCGCCAGCCACCTAAGCTGATAGCCGTCGAGTACAAGGGCGGTGATCGCAAGGACAAGCCGGTCGTGCTAGTGGGCAAGGGCGTGACCTTCGATTCCGGCGGCATCTCGATCAAACCGGCCGCCGCCATGGATGAAATGAAGTTCGACATGACGGGTGCGGCGAGCGTGCTGGGCGTGATGAGGGCCGTTGCCACCCTGGAGCTGCCCATCAATGTGGTGGGCGTGCTTCCAGCCACCGAGAACCTGCCCGACGGCAATGCGATCAAGCCCGGGGATGTGGTGACCAGCCTGTCCGGTCAGACGATCGAGATTCTCAATACCGATGCCGAAGGTCGCCTCATCCTCTGTGATGCGCTGACCTGGTGTGCGCGATTTGAACCTGCGGTGGTCATCGATATCGCCACCCTTACCGGGGCCTGTGTGATCGCACTCGGCAGCCACGCCAGCGGCCTGCTCAGTAATCATGACGCTCTGGCCAACGAACTGCTCGAGGCTGGCCAGGCGTCCGGCGACCGGGCCTGGCGTCTACCCTTGTGGGAGGACTACCAGAAGCAGATCGACAGTCCCTTCGCGGACATGGCGAACGTGGGGGGACGCGAGGCCGGCACCATCACCGCCGCCTGCTTTCTCGCCCGCTTCACGCGTGATTACCACTGGGCGCATCTCGACATTGCCGGCACCGCCTGGACAGGCGGCAAGGCCAAGGGCTCGACGGGTCGGCCAGTGCCGTTGCTCATGGAATTCCTGCTCAAGCGCAGCCACGCCACGCGGACGTGACCAGCGTCGATTTTCATCATTGGCCCGAAGAGACGCGCCGCCAGCATGACGTGCGCGTCTGTGAACTCGTGGAGCAGGCGTGGCAGGCCGGGCGCCGCGTGTACGTCCACTGCCTGGACGAGGACATGCTGGCGAGCCTCGACGATCTCCTGTGGACCTTCCATGACACGAGCTTCGTGCCCCATGCGCTGGTTGGAACCGCTGCCGCGACCCAGGTGAAAATCCTGCTGGGTTGCGTGCCCCATCCTCCCGATTTGATGGATACCTTGTTCAACCTCCATGTGGAGGTGCCGGCCTTCTTCAGCCAGTTCGAGCGCGTGGTGGAGACCACGGGCCACGATCCGCATACCCGGCAGCTCGCCAGGGATCGCTGGCGGTTCTACAAGGACCGGGGGTATCCGCTCACGACCCGGCAGGCCTGAGCCCTTGGCCGGCGAAACAGACTCCTCCCGGCGCAACCGGCAGTTCCTGGCCCGGGGCGTGCCCCCCCGTCTGACCGATCGCGTGCAGGGGCTGGATCCCGGCACCCTGGGCTTCAAAGGCACACTCGCCGGCATGACACCACGCCGACCGGAACAACCACTCAATTCATCAGAAGAGCCCGCCATGACCGCGCAAGACTCCACGCCCTTCGAGGGGCAAACAGCTGGGCCCGCGCCCGCCTCCATCGCCAAGACCTACGAGCCGGGCAAGATCGAGCAATCACGCTATCAGGCCTGGGAGGCCGCTGGTTTTTTTGCCGCAGGCAGTGCGGGCGAACCCTACTGCATCATGCTGCCGCCGCCGAACGTCACCGGCAGCCTGCACATGGGTCATGCCTTCCAGGACACGCTGATGGATGCACTCATCCGCTACCAGCGCATGGCGGGCAAAAGCGCCCTCTGGCAGTGTGGCACCGACCACGCGGGAATCGCGACCCAGATGGTGGTGGAACGCCAGCTCGGCCTGAAGGGTTTGTCGCGCCACGATCTCGGCCGCGAAAAGTTCACAGCCGCGGTGTGGGACTGGAAGGCCGAATCCGGCGGCACCATCTCGCAGCAGCTGCGCCGCATGGGCGCGTCCATGGACTGGAGCCGCGAGCGTTTCACGATGGACGAGGGACTTTCGCGCGCCGTGACGGAGGTCTTCGTGCGCTTGCACGAGGAAGGCCTCATCTACCGCGGCAAACGTCTGGTCAACTGGGATCCGGTACTCAACACCGCCATTTCCGATCTGGAAGTGGTGGCAACCGAAGAGCAGGGCAGCCTCTGGCACATCCGCTACCCACTGGAAGATGGCAGCGGTCATCTGGTCGTGGCCACCACGCGCCCCGAGACGCTGCTCGGTGATGCCGCAGTGGCGGTGCATCCGGAGGACGCGCGCTACCTGCACCTGATTGGAAAATCCGTACGCCTGCCCCTGTGCGACCGGAACATCCCGGTGATTGCGGATACTTATGTGGACCCCGCCTTCGGCTCGGGCTGCGTGAAGATCACGCCCGCCCATGACTTCAACGACTATGCCGTGGGCGAACGGCACGCCCTGCCAAAGATCAACGTCTTCACCGCCCATGCGGCCCTCAACGATGAGGTGCCGGTCGCCTATCGCGGCCTCAACCGCTTCGAGGCACGCAAGCGCATCCTGGCCGACCTGGAAGCGCTCGGGCTGATTGAGAGAATCGACGCCCACAAGCTGATGGTGCCGCGGGGCGATCGCTCGCAGGCCGTGATCGAACCCTTCCTGACCGACCAATGGTTCGTGCGCATCGCGCCACTGGCGGAACCCGCCATCGCCTGCGTGGAAGATGGCCGGATCCGTTTCGTGCCGGAAAACTGGACCCGTACCTACTTCGAATGGATGCGCAACATTGAGGACTGGTGCATCTCGCGCCAGCTCTGGTGGGGCCACCGTATTCCCGCCTGGTATGACACGAACGGAAACATCTTCGTGGGTCGCACGGAAGCCGAGGCCCGCAGCAAGGGCAATCTCGGACCGGAAATGGTACTGACCCAGGATCCGGATGTGCTGGACACCTGGTTCTCCTCCGCGTTGTGGCCCTTCTCCACCCTGGGCTGGCCGGACAGCACGCCGGAGCTCAGTCGCTTCTACCCCACCAGCGTGCTGGTGACGGGCTTCGACATCATCTTCTTCTGGGTGGCCCGGATGATCATGATGGGCATGAAGTTCATGGGCGACGTGCCGTTCCGCGAGGTCTACATCCATGGCCTGGTGCGCGATGCGGAAGGCAACAAGATGTCCAAGTCCAAGGGCAACATCCTGGACCCCATCGACCTCATCGACGGCATTGCACTGGAGCCGCTGGTCGCCAAGCGAACCGTGGGCCTCATGCGCCCCGAGGATGCGCCGAAAATCGAGGCTGCCACGCGGCGCCAGTTCCCGGAGGGAATCCCGGGCTACGGCACGGATGCGCTGCGCTTCACGTTTGCGGCCATGGCCACCCAGGGTCGCGATATCCGCTTCGATCTCGGGCGCATCGATGGGTACCGCAACTTCTGCAACAAGATCTGGAATGCCGCGCGCTTCGTGCAGATGATGCTGGGCGAGCGCCACCTGCCGGCAGCACCGTCAGCGCATGCACTGGGGCTCCCGGAGCGCTGGATACGGCATCGCCTGCGTGATGCGCTGGTCAATGTCACTGCAGGTTTCGAGAACTACCGCTTCGACCTCTCGGCCCAGGCGCTCTATGAATTCATCTGGGACGAGTACTGCGACTGGTACATCGAACTCGCCAAGGTGGCGTTGAACGATGCGGGCACCGCGGAAGACGTCAAGGACGCCACGCGCCACACGCTGGTGGACGTGCTCGAAGTCACGCTGCGCATGCTGCACCCGCTGATGCCATTCATCACCGAGGAGATCTGGATGCAGGTGGCCCCGCTGCTCGGGCGCCAAGCGGAAACCTTGATGGATCGTCCGTATCCGCAGGTATCGGACCTTGCGGCAGACGACTCTGCAGAGCGCGCCCTCGCCTGGGTCCGCCAGTTCATTCTCGGGGTGCGGCGGATTCGCGCGGAGAACAATCTGGAACCCGCCAAGCGCATTCCGGTCCGCTTCCATGGCGGCAGTCCCGAGGAGCGCAGCTGGCTGAAAGCCATGGAGGCCTCCATTCGTCATCTCGCCCGACTGGAGTCGCTGGAAGACAGTGTGGAAGCCGGCGGCGCCGATGCCACCACGGCACTGGCAGGAGACATGACCATCCTCGTGCCCCTGCTCGATCTGATTGATCCGGCCGTGGAACGCGAGCGACTGACCAAGGAGATCGCTCGCCTGACGCAGGATCTGGAGCGCGTGGAGGCCAAACTCGCCAATGCCTCGTTCGTGGAACGGGCACCGGCGGAAGTGGTGGAGAAAGAGCGAAGGCGCGCCGCAGACAACCGGGATCAGGTCGCCCGCTTCAGCGAGCAGCTGGCACGCCTGCCGGGCTGAGGAAGGCTGTCCTCAATCGGTCCCGCTGGCCTTGAGGACCAGAGACCACCGTGTACACGGTGAGGATGAAGAGCAGCGTGCCGATGAGCCCCGCGATGATGAAGGTCTTGGCCGAGCCTTGACGAAAGTCGCGCTCGCGGTTGCGGTTGCTTTGCACGCCGATGCTGGCCGCGATCACGCTCTGGGCCACTTGTAGTATGCTCAGCCGCCCCCGGGGGGCGTCTTCCTTGTCCGTCGTCATCAGCCTTCTTCCGCTTCCCGGGCCTTGCCCGTCCATGACCCATCCTAACACTGGCGAGCCTTCCCCATGTTCCAACATCTGAGAGAAGACATCCGCAGCATCTATGCGCGCGATCCCGCGGCCCGCAACACGCTCGAACTGTTGTTGGCGTACCCGGGCATCCACATGCTGATCATCCATCGCGCCAGTCATTGGTTGTGGCAGCACGGTTTCAAGTTGCTGGCGCGTGTGCTCTCCCATCTGGGCCGATTCCTCACCGGCATCGAGATCCACCCCGGTGCCACCATCGGCCGGCGTTTCTTCATCGACCACGGTATGGGGGTGGTGATCGGGGAAACCGCCGAAATCGGCGATGACGTCACGCTCTATCACGGCGTGACCCTGGGCGGGACCACCTGGAACAAGGGCAAGCGCCATCCCACTCTGGGCAATGGCGTGGTCATCGGCGCAGGTGCCAAGGTACTCGGCCCCATCACGCTGGGGGAAAACGCCCGCGTCGGTTCCAATGCGGTGGTGGTGAAGGACGTTCCGGCAGGAGCCACGGTGGTCGGCATCCCCGGTCGCATTGCCGGGGGTGAGCAAGGCAGCCAGCAGGCGGAGCGGGAAGAAACTGCGCGCCGCATCGGCTTCGATGCTTACGGCCAAGTGAAGGGGCTCAATGATCCCATCACCCAGGCGGTCGATGCCCTGCTGGATCATGCCCGGGGGCTGGAGAAGCAGATCGAGGTCCTGGCGGAGGCTTTGTGCCGGCAGGGCATTGCCGTGGACCTGCCCAATGTCCCGTCCTGCGAGGAGATGCGCAAACGGGTGGCCGACGAGTCCCCGACGCCCTGAATTCTCACGGAACTCCTTGAATTTACGGAAATGGTGCAAGTGCAAAAATATTCTTGACTGAAACGCTCGGTATCTCACATAATTCCGAGGAAATCCGTAGGAATATCCAAGGAGGCACCATGCGTTTGACTACCAAAGGCCGTTACGCGGTCACCGCGATGGTCGATCTGGCCCTGCACGGCACCCGCGGACGGGTCTCGCTGGCCGAGATTGCGGCCCGCCAGGGGATCTCCCAGTCTTATCTGGAACAGCTCTTTGCTGCGCTGCGTCGGCGCGGTCTGGTGGACGGCACCCGCGGTCCGGGTGGTGGTTATCAGCTCGGTCGCCCCGGCAGCGAGATCTCCGTTGCCGACGTCATAGACGCGGTGGATGAATCCGTGGACGCCACCCGCTGCGGCGGACTGCGCAATTGCAGGGGCGACCACGGCTGCCTCACCCATAACCTGTGGGAGGAGCTCAGCCGGCAGATTCGCCAGTATCTGAGTAATGTGAGCTTGGAGACGGTCGTGCAGGAAAACCGCACCCAGGGGCAGGCGCAGATCCTGCGGCAGTGGCCGAAAGCCGGCGACGAGTCCCGCCTCAAGGCGGCAACGGCCTGAACGCCGCCCGATTCGGAGAAACGACCATGGCAATCACCCTGACCGAACGCGCCGCCCGTCACGTCGAGCGCTTCCTCGCAACGAACGAAGGCAATGGCCTGCGGGTGGGCGTCAAGCCGACCGGCTGTTCCGGATACATGTATATCGTGCAGCCAGCCAAGGAAATCAATGAACACGACCAGGTGTTCACCTCGCAAGGCGTGCAAATCGTGGTGGATGACGAGAGCCTGAAGTATCTCGACGGCACGGAAGTGGACTTCGCGCGCGAAGGCCTGAATGAAGGCTTCCGTTTTGCCAATCCCAACGTCAAGGCCACCTGTGGCTGCGGCGAGAGCTTCAGTCTGTAAAACAAGAAGAGCCCGGAGCATTTCATGGCTACACCTCAGACCGAGGTCAGCGAGCTGCTGAATCGCAAGTACGACGCTGGCTTCTATACCGACATCGAACAAGATCAGGCCCCGCCCGGCCTGAACGAAGACATCATCCGTCTCATCTCGAGCAAGAAAGAGGAGCCGGAATGGATGTTGCAGTGGCGCCTGCGCGCCTTCGAGCGCTGGCAGAAGATGCCGGAGCCCAAGTGGGCCCATGTGCACTATCCGCCCATCGACTATCAGGCACTTTGTTACTACTCGGCACCGAAGAGCCGCGCCAATGCCCCAAAGAGCCTGGATGAGGTCGATCCGAAACTGCTCGAGACCTACAAGAAACTGGGGATTCCACTGGAAGAGCAGATGATGCTCGCCGGTGTGGCGGTGGATGCCGTGTTCGACAGCGTGTCCGTGCATACCACTTTCAAGGACAAGCTCGCCGCGGCCGGCGTCATTTTCTGTTCGTTCTCCGAGGCCGTGCGTGAACATCCGGACCTGGTGCGCAAGTACCTGGGCTCCGTGGTGCCGCAGGGTGACAACTATTTCGCGGCGCTCAATTCTGCGGTGTTCTCCGACGGTTCTTTCGTCTATATCCCGCCCAACACCCGCTGCCCTATGGAGCTGTCCACCTACTTCCGCATCAATGCGATGAACACCGGGCAGTTTGAGCGCACCCTGGTGGTGGCCGACGCCGGCAGCTACGTGAGCTACCTCGAGGGCTGCACCGCGCCCCAGCGCGACGAGAACCAGCTGCATGCCGCGGTGGTCGAGCTCGTGGCCCTGGACAATGCCGAGATCAAGTACTCGACCGTGCAGAACTGGTATCCGGGTGATGAAGAGGGCCGAGGAGGCATCTACAACTTCGTGACCAAGCGCGGCGACTGCCGCGGCCGCAACTCCAAGATCTCCTGGACCCAGGTGGAGACCGGATCGGCAATCACCTGGAAGTATCCGAGCTGCGTCCTGAAGGGCGAAAATTCGGTGGGCGAGTTTTACTCCGTGGCCGTGACCCACCATCGGCAACAGGCGGACACCGGCACCAAGATGATTCATCTGGGCCGCAACACGCGCAGCACCATCATCTCCAAGGGGATCTCGGCCGGGCGCGGACAGAATGCCTACCGGGGCCTGGTGAGAATTGCGAAGAGTGCCGAGAACGCGCGCAACTATACCCAATGCGATTCCTTGCTGATGGGCAACGAGTGCGGCGCCCACACCTTTCCCTACGTCGAAGTGCGCAACGCCAGCGCGAAGGTGGAGCATGAAGCCTCCACCTCGAAGATCAGTGAAGACCAGCTGTTCTATCTGCGCAGCCGGGGCATTGGCAGCGAGGACGCGGTGAATCTCATCGTCAATGGCTTCTGCAAGGAAGTGTTCAAGGAGCTTCCGATGGAGTTCGCCGTGGAAGCACAGAAACTCCTCAACATCACGCTTGAAGGCGCAGTGGGGTAAAACACTCATGCTCAAAATCGAAAACCTGCATGCCGAGATCGACGGCAAGCCCATTCTCCGCGGTCTCACACTCACCATCGGCAAGGGCGAAGTACACGCGATCATGGGGCCGAACGGCTCCGGCAAGAGCACACTGTCCTATCTCATCGCTGGCCGCCCGGGATACACCGTGACCGAGGGTTCCATCACCTGGAACGGCAAGGATCTGCTCGCCCTGGAACCCGAGGAACGTGCCGGGGAAGGCGTGTTTCTCGCGTTCCAGTATCCAGTGGAAATCCCGGGCGTGAACAACGTGTACATGCTGCGTGCGGCCGTGAACGGTATCCGCAAGTATCGCGGTGAGCCTGAGATCAGTGCGGTGGATTTCCTCAATCTGGTGAAGACAAAGACGCGCGAGATCGGACTCAAGGAAGGCCTGCTCAACCGGCCCGTGAACCAGGGTTTCTCGGGTGGCGAGAAAAAGCGCAACGAGGTGTTCCAGATGAGCATTCTCGAGCCCTCGCTGGCCATCCTGGACGAAACGGACTCGGGACTCGACATCGATGCCCTGAAAATAGTGGCCGATGGCGTGAATCGTCTGCGCAGCCCGGACCGCGCCTTCATGGTGGTGACCCATTACCAGCGACTGCTCGACTACATCGTGCCGGATCATGTGCACGTGCTGGCAAACGGAAGAATAGTGAAGTCAGGTCCCCGCGAGCTGGCCCTCGAACTCGAAGCCAAGGGTTATGACTGGCTTCTGGAGGAGGCGGCGTAATGGGATTGATGGAATCACTCGCGCGCGACCTTGGCGGCGGCGGGGAGTCCGGCGGCGTGCAGGCTGCCCGCGCGGCAGCCTTCCAGCTCGCGCTGGCCCAAGGAGTTCCCAGCCCGCGCCACGAAGATTGGCGCTATACCGATTTGGGCGGCCTCTCCGGACAGGAATTCAGGACTGCCGCGGCGGCCACGCTGGACGGGCAAACCCTGCCATTGCGGGAGCTCGATGCCTGGCGCCTGGTCTTCGTGAATGGACGGTTCGCACCGGCGCAGTCCGATCTGACATCTTTGCCCCCGGGCGTGACGGTGCGCCTGCTTGAAGAGATGTCCCGCCAGGATCCCCAGTGGCTGGCCGAACATCTGTCACGTCAGGCAAATCCGGACGCGCGGACTTTCGTGGCGCTCAATGCGGCGGCCGCACCGGATGGCCTGCACGTCGAGCTGGCGCCGGGCACCAGCCTCGAAAAACCGCTGCTGGTGATTTTTGCCACTATCGGTGTCGGTACTCCCGCCCTCGCGTCTCCGCATCTTCACGTTCTCGCTGGACGCCACAGCCAGCTTGACCTGATCGAGCTTCACTTCACCGCAGGTCAGGGCGCAACGCTGACGAATGCGCACACCCGCGTAGATGCAGGCGATGCTGCGCGTGTCGCCCACTATCGCGCGGTGTGCGAGGGTGGTGAGGGCTCACACGTCGGCTCGGTGCAGCTGAACGTGGGGCGCGATGGCCTGGTGGAGAATTTCTCGCTCGTTCTCGGTGGCCGCATGGTGCGCGTGGACATCGACGGCTATCTTGCCCACCCCGGGGGTGAGCTCAAACTGAACGGCGTGTTCGTCGCCGACCAGAACCAGCATGTGGATCACCACACACGCGTGGACCATGCGGCCAGCCACACCACCAGCGATGAGGTGTACAAAGGCATTGCCGACGGCAACGGCCGGGGCGTGTTCAATGGCCAGGTACTGGTACGTGAGGGCGTGGAGAAAGTGGTCGCGACCCAGGCGAGCAACAATCTGCTGCTTTCCTCCGACGCCGAGATTGATGCCAAGCCCGAACTTGAAATCTATGCCAACGATCTGCGCTGCGCCCATGGCGCAACGGTCGGTCAGCTGGATGACGACGGTCTCTTCTATCTGCGCTCGCGCGGCGTGCCTGCGGTGGAGGCCAGGGCCTTGCTCGTCTATGGTTTCGTGCAGAGCCTGGTGGAGAGTATTCCACATGCCGCCCTGCAAGCGCTGGTCACTGCGCGTTTTGCGGAAGCGAATCCGGCGCTCGAGAAACTGCTGTCGGGAGACTACTCATGAGCAGCTTGGCTGAAGCCAGACCGGCGGCGTCCAAGTTCGCCGTGGAAAGGGTGAGGGCGGATTTCCCGATCCTGGAGACTCGTATCAACGGGCGTCCCCTGGTCTACCTGGACAATGCCGCCACCACCCACAAGCCGCGAGCGGTGCTGGATGCACTGGAACACTTCTACACGCACGACAACGCAAACATCCACCGCGGCGTGCATACACTGAGCCAGCGCGCCACCGCGGCGTTCGAGGCTGCGCGCGAGAAGGTGGCCGGCTTCCTGAATGCCGCGGACTCCTGCGAGATCATCTTCACGCGCGGTACCACGGAAGCCATCAATCTGGTTGCCCAGAGCTATGCGCGCAGCCAGCTGGTGGCCGGGGATGAAATCCTCATCGGAGAGGCCGAGCATCACGCGAACATCGTACCCTGGCAGATCCTGCGCGAGCAGATCGGTATCGTGCTGAAGGTGGTGCCGGTGAATGATGCCGGCGAACTGGAGCCCGAGGCCATTGCTGCCAGGGTCACTGCGCGCACGCGCCTGCTCGCCTTCGGGCACGTCTCCAATGCCCTCGGCAGCATCAATCCCGTGAAGGAAATCGTGGCCGAGGCGCGCAAGGTCGGCGCCAAGGTGCTGCTGGATGGCGCACAGGCCGTGGCGCACGGACGGGTGGATGTGCAAGCGCTGGACTGCGACTTTTATGCGTTCTCCGGACACAAGCTCTTCGGGCCCACGGGTATCGGCGTGTTGTACGGCAAGCGCGCACTACTCGAAGCAATGCCGCCCTACCAAGGGGGTGGCGACATGATCAAGACTGTGACCTTCGAGGCGACGGAATATGCGGATCTTCCGCACAAGTTCGAAGCCGGTACCCCGCATATCTCGGGCGGTATCGGACTCGGCGCCGCCATCGACTATTTCCTGTCGCTGGATCTCGCCGGTGCACTGGCCCACGAGCAGGATCTGTTGGCCTATGCCACAGCGCGCGCCAGTGAGATGCCCGGCCTGCGTATCATCGGCACCGCGCGGGAGAAGGAAGCCGTGCTGTCTTTCCTGATCGACGGCCTCCATCCTCAGGACATAGGCGTGCTGCTGGACAGTCAGGGCGTGGCCATTCGCACCGGACACCACTGTGCCATGCCGGTGATGCAGCGCTTCGGTGTGCCGGGCACGGCCCGCGCCTCGTTTGCCTTCTACAACACGCGGCAGGAAGTCGATGTGTTCTTCGCGGCGCTGGAGAAAGCGCGCCGCATGCTCGCCTGACCATCACCTTCACAGCCGAGACAGAAGAAGGGTATACCCCGATGACTTCGCCGCAAGATTTCACCCGCCCCATCGAACTCACACGCGACTGCCCGGCGGTGCTCATCCCCCAGGGAACACCCATTACCCTGGAGGCGGGCACCACGATCTTCGTCACCCAGGCGCTCGGTGGCTCGGTGACCGTCAATGTGGGGGGCAATCTTGCCCGCATAGCGGCCAGTGAGGTCGATGCGCTCGGCATGACGCCGGAGCACCTGCCGGCCACCGACGCGGTGTCAGGGGACGGCAAGGTGGATGAGAGCCTGGTCTGGGAGCAGCTGCAGACTTGCTACGACCCCGAGATCCCTATCAACATCGTCGAACTGGGTCTGATTTACCACTGTGAAATCAAGGCCCTGCCTGAGGGCGGGAATGTCGTGGAGATCGACATGACCCTCACCGCCCCGGGCTGTGGGATGGGTCCCATCCTGGTGGATGATGTCGCGGACAAAGTCCGTCAGGTGCCCAACGTGACAGACGTGAAGGTGGAGCTCACCTTCGATCCTCCCTGGTCTTCGGAACTGATGTCCGAAGCCGCGCGCCTGCAGACTGGCCTCTACTGAGGCGTTTCCTTCGCCCCGTACCCGGCGAAGCTCCGCCGGGAGCTGGGCATTTGTGCACAGCACCCAATATAATGGTGTGCTTTTCAATGCCTTATGTAACTCTCAGGAGCTTCTGATCCATGGCCACCGAGCGCACCCTTTCCATCGTCAAGCCCAGTGCTGTCTGCCACAACCACATTGGCGGCGTGCTCGCCAAACTCGAAGCTGCCGGGCTCAGGATCATCGCCGCCAAGATGCTCAAGCTGACACCAGAGCAGGCCGGCAATTTCTACGACGTGCACCGCGCGCGGCCGTTCTTCCGGGAACTCGTGGACTTCATGACCTCCGGCCCGGTGCTGGTGCAGGTGCTTGAGGGTGAGGATGCCATCGCCAAGAACCGCGAAGTGATGGGCGCCACGGATCCCGCCAAGGCTGCACCCGGCACCATCCGCGCCGAATTCGGCAAGGACATTTCAGAGAATGCGGTGCATGGTTCGGACGCACCCGAAACCGCAGCCGTGGAGATCGCCTTCTTCTTTGCCGGCAGCGAGCTCTGCCCTCGCTGAGCCGCATGCCGGACGCGCCAGTCAATCTGCTCGATTTCGATCCGCAAGGATTGGCGCAGTACTTTGCGTCCGTCGGGGAGCGCCCCTACCGCGCAACCCAGATCGTGAAGTGGGTCCACCAGCAAGGTGTGATCGACCTCGACGCCATGACCAATCTCAGCCGTGCACTGCGTGAGCGGCTCGCGGCAGAGACCGTGTTCCGGCTGCCGGAAATCATGACGGTGCAGGAATCGGACGATGGCACGCTGAAATGGCTGCTGCGGGTGGACAACGGCAACTGTATCGAGACCGTCTACATCCCCGAGGCTGAACGCGGCACCCTGTGCGTTTCTTCCCAGGTGGGCTGCGCGGTCAACTGCAGCTTCTGCGCCACGGCCAAGCAAGGCTTCAGCCGCAATCTGTCCACCGCCGAAATCATCGGACAGGTCTGGATTGCAGCCCGACATCTGGGCCAGAACCCCAAGACTCATCGTCACATCACCAATGTGGTGATGATGGGCATGGGCGAGCCACTCATGAACTTCGAGCGTGTCGTGCCCGCCATGCGCCTGATGCTTGATGACAGCGCCTACAATCTCGGGCGGCGCCGCGTCACGCTGAGCACCGCGGGCATGGTTCCTGCCATGGACAGGCTCCGCGAAGAATGTCCCGTGAGCCTCGCTGTCTCTCTCCATGCGCCGGAGGACTCGCTGCGCGATGAGCTAGTGCCGCTCAACCGGACTTACCCACTGGCCGAATTGCTGGCCGCCTGCAGGCGCTACCTCGCCGACAGCCCGCATGACCAGATTACTTTCGAGTACGTGATGCTCGATGGCGTGAACGACAGCCCGGCCCAGGCGCGCGACCTTGCAAAGCTGCTGCGGGGCATCCCCTCCAAGCTGAACCTCATCCCGTTCAACCCGATAGACGGTGCGGACTATCGCTGCTCGCCGCAGAGCCGCATCCTCGAGTTCCGCCAGATCCTGCAGAAAGCGGGCTATGTCACCACCACCCGCAAGACGCGTGGCGATGACATCGATGCCGCCTGTGGTCAGCTGGTGGGCAAGGTCCTGGCGCGCGCCGCACGCCATCGCAAGGCGCAGGCAGAAGCACAGTCCCGGGCCACCACCCTGCGTGCTGGTGCCTGAAGTCCTCCGCATGCGCGCTGCCCTGCTGTTCGTGATGGCCCTGTTGCTGACTGCTTGCCAGTCCGGTGGGTCACGGGAAGGTTCAAGCCGGGAGGACGACCGGCTCAAACTCGCGGAAATCAACACCCAGCTCGCTCTGGCCTACATGCAGGACGGGGACAACGAGCTTGCCTTGCAGAAACTGGAAAGTGCACTGGAATCCAACCCGAAATCGGTGAACACGCGCAATGCCATGGCGCTGCTCTACAACAATCTCGGCGAATACAAAGAGGCCGAGGAGAATTACCGCAAGGCACTTGAGTTTGATGCGCGCAACATCACGGCGCTCAACAACTATGGGCGGTTCCTCTGCCAGCAGAAACGGTTCGATGAAGGTCAGGCGCGCTTGAAGCAGGCAATCGACAACCCGCTCAACCCGGTGCCGGAGAATGCGATGGCGAATGCGGGCACCTGTGCCATGCAGGCAGGTGACGCCATCAAGGCCGAAGACTTCTTCCGGGCGGCGCTTCAGCGATCACCGCGACTGTCTCCCGCCCTGCTGTCGATGGCGCAGCTGAGCCTTGATCAGCAGAACCCGCTGCAGGCCCGTGCTTACTACCAGCGCTATGTGGAAATCAGCCCGCAATCGCCGCGGACGCTGTGGCTTGGCATGCGCATAGAGCACGCGCTGGGCAATCAGGATGCGGTGGCAAGCCATGCGCTGCAATTGAAGAACCGGTTCCCCGATTCCCCCGAGTATGGCCAGTACCAGCGTGGGGAGCTCGAGTGAATCACGAGATGGAATCGAACCAGCACCCTGGTGAAATCTCGCCCATGAGGCCCGGTTTGAGCAGCCTCGGGCCGGGCGCGGCGTTGCGCGCAGCACGCGAGCAGGCCCGCCTCAGTGTCGCTGAGATAGCGCACCGGACAAGGCTGGAACCCCGCATCATCAGTGCCCTGGAAACCGAGGACTACCAGAGTCTCGCCGCCAGTGCATTCATCAAGGGCTACCTGCGCAGCATCGCGCGAGCCCTAGACATGGATCCCGCGCCACTGCTCGCGCGTTATACCCAGCTCGAAGAAACCCAGGATCCCAAGCTCGCGGATTTCGCCACCCGCAGTCCCGCGCAGGTTACAAGCTCCAGTCTGGTGATTCGGCTTGTGACCGTGGTGCTCGTGCTGGTGTTCATCCTGCTGGTCGCGGCCTGGTGGCGACATAATTACCAGGCGGCAGAGAAATCCGCCGAGGAGCTCGCGGCTCTGGAACAGGAAGTGACCGCGCCGGAACCCGATCCCGGCATCCCACTGCCCTATGCCTACACCATCGTCGATCACTCGCAGGAACCTCTGGGGCCGGTGAAGACTTTCCGCCACCAGACGGACGGATCCGCCCCCCCTGCAGAAGCGCTGCCCAGCGATGAACCGGCTGCGGCAACGCCTCTGGGAATTCCGGCCGACACCCGGGCGGTTGCGACCGAGGTTGCGGAGCCCCCCCAACCTGCGCCGACGCCGCGTGAAGCGCCTCCCGCCGCCGCGGAGACCACGCCGGAACCCGCGCCTCAAGCGGAGGCACGCCCCGCCCGCGAAACAGCGCGGCCCGCGGCGACACCCGCACCAGCCGCACCTGCGAGACAGGAGCCGCCACGCGCCGCCGACATTCCCGTGCCCGAACCGACGCCACCAGCCCCGCGCGCAGTCGCCGGGAATGGCAGCCAGGAACTCGTCATCGAAGGGCGAGGTGAGTCCTGGGTAGAGGTATCGGACGCTGCAGGCAAGCGGCTCTTCATGGGAACCCTTAAACCCGGGCAGCGCGTCGCGCTCAAGGGTCGCCCTCCATACGACATGGTTGTCAGCTTCCCACCGGCAATCTCGGTCCGTTTCAACGGCGCTGCCGTCGACCTCAGCGATCGTCCGCGCAGCGGTGTCGCCCGTTACCGCCTCGGCCGTTCCGATTAAGAGTTTCCCATGAGCCAGATCCTGCGTGCCGTGCGCGGCATGAACGATACCGTCCCTCCCATTGCAGACCGCTGGCGAAGGGTGGAAGCCGACATCACCCGTGTGCTCGGCCAGTATGGCTATCGCGAAATCCGCTTTCCGATTGTCGAGTCCACCCAGGTGTTCGCCCGTTCGATCGGCGACACCACGGATATCGTGCAGAAGGAGATGTACACCTTCGAGGATCGCAATGGTGACAGCCTGACCCTGCGCCCCGAGGGCACGGCGAGCTGCGTGCGCGCGGTGCTGGAGAATGGCCTGCTGAAGGCGGGAACCCAGCGGCTTTTCTATCTCGGGCCCATGTTCCGCCATGAGCGCCCGCAGAAGGGCCGCTATCGACAGTTTCATCAGGTGGGCGTGGAAGCACTCGGCATGGCGGGCCCGGATATCGATGCCGAGCTCATCCTCATGACTGCGCGTCTCTGGCAAGTACTGGGCTTGCAGGATCTGCGGCTCGAACTGAACACTCTCGGAACCCCGGAATCGCGGGCACTGCATCGCGAGCAACTGGTGGCCTATTTCACGGGCCACCTCGACCTCCTCGATGAGGACAGCCGTCATCGGCTCACACGCAATCCCCTGCGCATCCTCGATTCGAAGAATCCGGCACTCAAGGCCCTGATCGAGGGAGCCCCCCGGCTGGTCGATTTTCTCGATGCTGAATCACGTGATCATTTCGATGCAGTCCGTGTGGTGCTCGATGCCGCCGGCATCGCGTATACCGTGAATCCGCATCTGGTCCGTGGACTGGACTACTATTCGAAGACCGTTTTCGAGTGGATCACTGAAGCCCTTGGGGCTCAGGGTACCGTGTGCGCCGGGGGACGCTACGATGGTCTGGTGGACCAGATGGGCGGGCGTGCCACCCCCGCCATCGGTTTTGCCATGGGGCTGGAACGCCTGATGGAGTTGCTGCCCCCCGCGCGGGAGGAAGACCTGCCGGAGGCTGAACTGTATGTGATTGGTGCGGGCATGGAAGAAAAAGCTGCCGCGCTTGCACTGGCCGAAGCAGTCAGGGATGCGTTGCCCGGGGTGCGCGTGCTCTGTCACTGCGGACAGGAAAGTCTCAAGTCGCAGCTCAAGCGTGCAGATCGCAGTGGGGCCGCCGTCGCGCTGATCCTGGGCAGCGACGAGCTCGCCGCCGGACAAGTGACCCTGAAGCCCCTGCGCGGCCAGGGCGAACAACGACGCGTGGAACGACACGCCTTGATGGAACACCTGCTGGGCCTGCTGGGCGCAGCCTGACTTTGTGGGAGATTGGCAGTGGAAAACAACAGTTCTGAGCGGGAACAACTCGAACAATTGCGCCGCTGGTGGGATGCCTATGGCAAGTCCTTGGCGATGGGGCTCGCACTGGGCTTGGTGGGCCTGTTCGGTTACCGCTACTGGAACACCGCCCAGGAGACGGCGGCACTGAACGCCTCGATCAACTACCAGAAATTCCTTGAAGCCGCGTCACAGGGAGCGGGGGAAGACGTCACCCGAACCGGCGAGGCCGTGCTCGAGGCCTATCCGGATTCGACCTATGCCAAGCTGACCGCCCTCTTGCTTGCTCGGCTGGCCGTGGACGACAAGAAACCGGACGCGGCGCGCAAGCATCTGGAATGGGTCACGGCCCGGGATGCGGACTCTGAACTCGGAATCGTGGCGCGGGGACGTCTTGCGCAGCTCCTGCTGGCCGAGGGTGACGTGGAGGCGGCGGCCAAGACGATTGCCAACTTTCCGACCAAGGGCGAATACGCGCCTTTCGCGGAAGTCAGGGCCGACGTCCTCGCCGCCCGCGGCGAGAAGGACAAGGCCGCCGATCTCTATCGGGTCGCGATCGACCAGATCTCAACCTCAGGGGGCGATCCTGCCCATCTGGAAATGAAGCTGGATGCCCTTGGGGTCGAGCTTCCCTCAGCGGCGGCCAAGTAAGCGATGCGCCGCGTCGGACTGGCAGTTCTGTCCATCCTCTTGTTGCTGGGTGGATGCGCGGACACCATGACCAAGGTCAAGAAGACCACCACCGGCTGGCTCAGCGACGATGGCGATGCGGACGACGCAACCAAGCCAACAGAGCTCGACAAAAAGTTCGAGCCTTCCATCAAGGTCACCGAGCTGTGGTCGGAGCGCGCGGGCAAGGGCACCGAGTCGCTGTATCTCAAGCTCGTTCCCGCGTCTGATGGTCAGCATGTGTACACGGCCGACCGTGATGGCCGCATGATTTCACTGGATGCTAGCAGCGGCGACGAACGCTGGTCCGAACAGGACAAGGGTCGACTCATCTCCGGCGGCCCGGGTGCGGGCGAAGGCAAGGTGTTCGTGGGCACCTCCGAAGCCGAAGTCGTTGCCCGTGATGCGGAGACCGGCAAGAAGCTCTGGGTGGCCAAGGTTTCCAGTGAAGTCCTCGCCGCGCCGCGCGCGGCGGAAGGCGTGGTGATCATCCGCACCGGCGATGGCAACATCTACGCGCTGGATGTGGAGACTGGCCTGGAGCGCTGGGTCTATGACCGCAGCATCCCGACGCTCACCCTGCGCGGCACCGCCTCCCCGACCATTCACCAAGGGGTTGTGTATGCCGGCTTCGACAACGGCCGGCTGGTGGCGCTGGATCTGAATACCGGCCAGCAGCTGTGGGATACCCGCCTCGCACAACCCACCGGCCGCTCCGATCTCGAGCGTCTCGTGGACATCGATGGTGAGGCGGTACTCAAGGATGACCTGCTCTACATTGGAAGCTACCAAGGCAGCATTGCCGCCTTGTCCACGGATGGGGGTGGCGTGGAGTGGACACGCGACATGTCCACCTACGACAACGTCGCAGTGGACGATGAGCGCGTCTACATCACCGATGAGCGTGGTGTGGTGTGGGCACTCAACCGGTTTGACGGCAGCGCCGTATGGCGCAACAAGGATCTGCAGTACCGCAAGCTGACCGGGCCACTGCATTTCCAGGGCTATATCGTCACCGGCGACTTCGAGGGTTACCTGCACTGGATGGATGCCCGGACTGGGGCGCTGGTGGCCCGCAATCGCATCGACAAGAAACGCATTCTCACGCCGCCGATCGACATCGGAGGCGCCCTGCTTGGTTACAGCTCGTCCGGAAAGATCGCCGCATTCCGCGTCGAATAGCGGACGGTTGACGCTGCATGGCTCTGGATATCACCCGCGATGCGAAACCTGCCCTGGCTCTGGTCGGCCGCCCGAACGTAGGCAAGTCGACACTTTTCAACCGGCTCACGCGGACGCGTGACGCGCTCGTCGCCGACGTACCCGGCGTCACTCGCGACATCAAGGTGGGCGTGGGTCGCATGGGTCATGCGGCCTATCTGGTGGTGGATACGGGGGGCATCGACGACTCCGATGATCCGCTGGCCACCCAGGTGAGCCAGCAGGCGCTGCATGCGCTGGAGGAATGCGCCGCCGGCATTCTCATCATCGACGGCCGCGAAGGCCTCATGCCGGCAGACCGCACCCTCGCGCAGCACCTGCGCAAGAGCAACAAGCCGCTCTATCTAGCAGTCAACAAGACAGAGAGCATGAACGCCTCCGAGGTGGGCGCCGAGTTTGCGGAGCTGGGACTCCACCCGGTGTTCGCCATCTCCGCCGCACACGGCACCGGCGTGGCGGCCATGATCGAGTCCATCACGGCAGAATGGATCACGCCGGAAGAAGATGAGCAGGGCGATGCCAGCGTGCGGGTCGCGATTTGCGGCCGTCCCAACGTCGGCAAATCCACCCTCACCAACCGCATGCTCGGCGAACAGCGGATGCTGACCGCGGATCTGCCCGGCACCACCCACGACAGCGTGGCGATTCCACTCGAGCGCCACGGCCATGCCTATACCCTCATCGATACAGCCGGCCTCAGGCGGCGCAGCCGCGTCACGGATGTGGTGGAAAAATTCAGTGCCATCAAGTCACTCCAGGCCATCGATCTGGCGCATGTGGTGATCGTGGTGCTCGATGCCCGTGATGGCGTGACGGAGCAGGATCTCACGGTACTGGGGTCGGTCGTCGAATGTGGACGCTCGCTGGTGATTGCCGTCAACAAATGGGACGGACTTTCAAGCGAACTGCGTGATGAAATGCGGCGACAGCTCGATCGACGGCTGGAGTTCGTGGATTTCGCGACCACGCATTACATCTCGGCACTGCATGGCACGGGCGTCGGAGACCTGTTCGATGCCATCGATGCCGCCTATCGCTCGGCCCACGTGGATGTGCCCACCAAGCTGCTCACGGAACTTCTGGAAGATGCGCTGGAGCGCCACAATCCCCCGTTGGTGCGCGGGCGCCGCATCAAGCTGCGTTACGCCCACTTCGGCGGGAAGAATCCGCCCACCATCATCATCCACGGCAACCAGACGGATGACGTTCCCGAGAGTTATCGGCGTTATCTCGCCAACTATTTCCGCCAGGCGCTGCGCCTCGTGGGGACACCCGTGCGCGTCGAATTCCGGACCGGGGACAATCCCTTCGCCGGTCGCAAGAATGTGCTCACGCGGCGACAGGTGGAGAAGCGTCGCAGGCTGGTGCGGCACGTCAAGCGCTGAGATCGGCCTCCACCTCGAACCACGGCAGCACATCGCTCTGCGCGGCGATGGACCAGTCGAAACCAGTCCCCTCCGCTGCCGCACCCGCCAGACACTCGGCCACCAGATCCGGATGATTGGTGCGCTCGCTGAGATGCGCCGCCACCACCCGCCTGAGCGGAGAATCATGCAGGGCGCGCAGCAACTGCAGTGACTGCTGGTTGCTGAAGTGACCGTAGTCGCCGCCAATACGGCGCTTCAGTTTTGAGGGATAGGCTGAAGCCGCCAGCAGGGCCGGATCATGATTGAATTCGAGCACCATGGCGTGGCAGGTCTGGTATTGCCTGATGACATGCGGCGTGAGACTGCCGATATCGGTAAGGATGCCAAGCCGCAGACCAGCTGCCTCGAAGACGAACTGGCTCGGTTCGCGTGCGTCATGCGGGACCGCAATCGGGGTGATTTCCAACTCGCCGAGGCGGAATCCGGCATGCGCCGAGAGCTCCTGCCAATGAGGCAGTGCGCCGATGCGGGCCTCGGTCGCCACCCGCGTGCCGCGCGTGGCATGGACCGGGATGTCGTATTTGCGGGCCAGCGCATCCACGCCACCGGCGTGATCATCATGCTCGTGGGTGACCAGAATGGCCGTGAGGGACGCCGGGTCGAATCCAAGCTCGGCGGCACGCTCCTCGAAAGCCTTGATGGAATAGCCGCAGTCGATGAGCACTGCGGTATCGCCGGCCATTACCAGCGTGGCGTTGCCGGCGCTGCCGCTGCCTATCATGGCGCAGCGCAGGCTTCCGGACGCGGGTGCCTCGGCGCTGGACATCCCGACCGCGTTCAGGCGCCGGCGCGATTCAGCTCGCGGCCCAGGCGTTCCAGAATGCGCTTGGAGACATTACCGGTCTCCCAGCGTCCTTCCTTGTCCAGCACCACCACCTCGGTTTTTTCACCAACGCCGGTGAGGTTGATCTGGAGTTCGTGCTCGTCTTCATTGCCCCAGAATTTGAGCTTGTTCAGCATGCCGCGCTTGGCAATCTCGCCCTCGCGCGCCGGTACTCTCACATAGTAGATACCGCGATCCTTGTCTGCCTGATCCACTTCGTAGCCAGCCTTGCCAATCGCCGCTCCTGTGCTCGCCCACGCGGCAGCATAAGATTCGCGCACGGAAAGATAGACCTTGCCCCCGCCTGCGCTGATGAGTTCGGCGCGACCGGTGCCACCCGCATTGGAGTCTTGGGTTTCGTAGTCACTGCCATCATCGGCCCAATCAGATGCAGCGCTGTCCTCCAAGGGATAGGCCTGCGCGACGGTAGTTTCCGCCGTGCTGCCTGCCATCGCTCCTCCCGTGGCGCCGAGCTTCTCCTGGACACGTTCAACCAACAGTTTCTCGCGCGCAACATCGCGCGTGGCCGGCTTCCACACCATGCCGGTGCCCTGCTGGCTCAACTCTTCGGCCCGATTGGAGATGTAGAGCACCGAAGTTCCCGCTTCCTCACCCGGCTCGACGAAAATCTTGAACTTCTCGCGACGCAGGGCTTCCTCATTCTCGATCCAGATGGTTTCGATGATGCCGAGCTCTTCATCGTTCAGATCGAGCTGGTAACCGAGCTGGTTCTGCATCAGATCCACAAGCTGCGGCCAGACCTGCGGGATTGCCCCGGACACTGCCAGCACGTGCTCGTTGTCCAACACCCGAACGGCTTCATTGGCAGTGCGCTCAAGTTCCTGCTGGCGCTTGCGGTCAGCCACGCGCTCCTGGTAAGTGGAATAAGTCGCGGTTTCGCCACCCTCAGGGATCGCCATGCGGTCGCGGATGGCGTCCGTGGTGAGCTCTGGCGGGATTTCGAGATCCGGCATGGTCTTGCTCTTGCGGTACTCGACACGATTGTCGGGCAGGACCTCATCCAGCTTGGGCACCACCTTGCTGCAACCCGCCAGGGTGGCAACCACCAGCAGCATCAATACCTGAACCATAGACATCTAACCTCGAAATGCCGACCGACCTACCGGGCCCCTGCCCTGGCGGGAAGTCAGATCTGGATGGGGATTCCGGCGTGCGCCATGGCCGCGCGGATCCTGTGTTGCCCACCCGGCGTGAGCCAGGTGAGAGGAAGCCTGATTCCGACCTCGGCACGCCCCATGGCATGCACCGCCCATTTGGCCGGGATGGGATTGGACTCGCAGAAGAGATCCTGATGCAAGGGCGCGAGTCGCTCATCGAGTTCTGCCGCACGCGTACTGTCGCCCGCGAGAGCAGCCACGCACATTTCGTGCATCTGGCGTGGGGCCACGTTGGCAGTGACCGAGATCACGCCATCACCGCCGGCCAAGATGAATTCACGGGCCGTGGCATCGTCGCCGCTCACGAGCAGGAAGTCCGGGCCGCACGCTGCGCGCAGTCGCGTCGCCCGCGGCACCTCGCCCGTGGCTTCCTTGATGCCGATGATATTGGGAACGGCGGCGAGCCTGATGACCGTGTCGACCTGCATGTCGCACGCCGTCCGACCTGGCACGTTGTAGAGGATCTGCGGGATGGCGACTGCCTCTGCCACCGCCTTGTAGTGGAGGTACAAGCCCTCCTGGGTGGGCTTGTTGTAATACGGGGTGACCAGAAGGCAGGCATCGGCCCCTGCGTCCTTTGCAGCCTGCGTCAGCGCGATGGCTTCGGTGGTGGAGTTGGCGCCCGTGCCTGCGATGACTGGCACCCTGCCCCCAACCCATTGCACCGTTCGGCGAATGACTTCGCAGTGCTCTGCCTCATCGAGGGTGGCGGATTCCCCCGTCGTCCCCACGGCGACGATGGCGTCGGTGCCTTCGGCAATGTGAAACTCGAGCAGGGCGGCATAGCGATCCCAGTCGATCGCCGCGTTGGTCGTGACACCACCCTTCATGGGCGTGACGATGGCCACCATGCTGCCGCGAAATTGAGGCATGCCCAGACCCCGAAAAATCAGTCGCACATGGTAGCCCCACCCGCCAGAGCAACTCAATACAGTGCCTCCCGGGCGCAGTGGCCCACACCCGGTTGGCGCGGGAGCGGACGCGCTTGGTGCGGGTGGCCGGGGTGCCGCCTCCCCGGTCGTGGTGAGCCGGTCTGGCTCCCGGCTCCACGCTTGCGAGGGAGCTGTCTTCGCAGGCACAATTGCCGCGCTGCATGAAGACTCCCCCGAAATCCCCACCGGAAATCACCCACAACTCCATTGCGATCACGCTCATGGGCGCGAATCGAGTGGGTTTGATTGAGAACTTCACCAAGGCCGTGCGCGATTGCGGCTGCAGCGTGGCCGACAGCCGCATGGCGGTGCTGGGCGATCGCTTCACCTTGATGGTGCTGCTGACCGGCACCTGGGATGCAATCGCGAAAATAGAATCCATGCTGCCGAGGCTCGAGAACCAGCTGCAGCTGAAGACCCTGTCCCAGCGCGCCGAGCCCCGCAAGCGCCACACCAACATGATGCCCTATGCGATAGAGGTGGTTGCCGTGGACCGCCCCGGCATCGTGCATGAGATCACCCAGTTCTTCACCCAGCGGGAAATCGGGGTGGAGGACATGTATTCAGGGGCGTACGCAGCCGCGCACACGGGCACCCCGATGTTCTCTCTGCACATGACGATCAGCGTGCCTACCGATCTTTCCATCGCCGGATTGCGCGGGGAGTTCATGGATTTCTGCGATCACCTGAACCTCGATGCCATCATGGAGCCGGTGAAGTAACCGCCCGCATGAACAGCGCCGCCCGCACCGGAAAGCGCCTTTTCGTCCTCGATACCAACGTCCTCCTGCACGATCCGACCTCCCTGTTCCGCTTCAAGGAACACGACATCTACCTGCCGATGATGGTGCTGGAGGAGCTCGATGCGGCCAAGAAGGGCGTGTCCGAGGTGGCGCGCAATGCACGCCAGGTCAGCCGCTTCCTGGACGGCCTCATCGACGATGCCGATCGCCATGCAATCGAGGCCGGCCTCGCGTTGCCGGCCCCCGCCTCAGGCATGGCCGGCATGCCGCCCTCTGGAAGGCTCTATCTGCAGACCAGTCCACTGCCGACCACGGGAGCGTTGGCTTTGCCGGGAAAGACGCCCGACAACAGCATCCTCAATACCGCCCTTGCCCTGAAAGGTCAGCATCCCACGATGGATGTCACGCTCGTCTCCAAGGACATCAATCTGCGCATCAAGTCCCGTGTCATCGGGATTTCGGCAGAGGACTATTTCAATGACCGCGTGCTGGACGACATCAACCTGCTCTACACGGGCACGCGGGAATTGCCGCAGGGCTTCTGGGAAGCGCAGGGCGAAGAGCTCAAGTGCTGGCAGGATGAGTCCCGCACCTTCTACTCATTGCCGACGTCGCGTTTCGAGCATTTCTACCCGAATGAATTCCTCTACGGGCCGGGCGAGGAGGATCTCGAACTGGTTGCCCGGCGCATCGATCAAGGCAAGGTCATCCTGGAACGCGTGCGGGACTACCGCCATCCCCGCAATGCCGTGTGGGGCATGACGGCGCGCAACCGTGAACAGAGCTATGCGCTCAACCTGCTGATGGATCCGGATATCGATTTCGTGACCTTGCTCGGAGCGGCGGGTACGGGCAAGACCCTGCTGGCACTGGCCGCGGGGCTCGCGCAATCGCTGGATACCCGGCGTTATCGAGAAGTCATCGTGACGCGCGAGACCGTCCCTCTCGGCGAAGACATCGGCTTCCTGCCGGGCACCGAGGAAGAAAAGATGAATCCCTGGATGGGCGCGTTGCTCGACAATCTCGAGGTGCTGTCCGAGACCCAGGAAGGCGGCGAATGGAGCCGGGCCGCCACAGCCGATCTGCTGCAGAACCGGGTGAAGGTGCGCTCCATGAACTTCATGCGTGGGCGTACTTTCTTCAACCGCTATCTCATCATCGACGAGGCCCAGAATCTCACCGCCAAGCAGATGCGAACCCTCATCACCCGCGCCGGCTCGGGTACCAAAATCGTCTGCTGCGGGAACATCGCCCAGATCGATACCCCCTATCTCAGCGAGACCACCTCGGGGCTCACCTATACCGTGGACCGGTTCAAGGACTGGGCGCATGGCGGCCACATCACCCTGCTGCGGGGTGAGCGGTCCCGGCTCGCGGACTACGCGGTCCAGCGGCTCTAGCCGCCGTCGGGGATCCGGATGACCGGACTTGCCTCCCGGGAAACCGCCGCCATCGCTGCCAGTCTGCGGGAAGACGCAGCACTGCTCGGGTTCTCCCAACTCGGCATCACGCATACCGAACTCAGTGAAGACGAGGCACTGCTGGAAGCCTGGCTCGCGCGCGGCTATCACGGCGACATGCAGTGGCTCGCCCGCCATGGCCGCAAGCGCAGCCGACCCCGGGATCTGGTGCCGGGCACGCTCAGCGTGATCTGCGTTGCGCTCGACTATCTGCCCCCCGAGGCTCGCCCGATGGAAGAGGTGCTTGCGGACGGGCGGCTCGGCTTCATCTCACGCTACGCGCTGGGCGGTGACTACCACAAGGTAGTACGGGGTCGGTTGCGCCGGCTGGCAGGCCAGCTGGAGGCCCGCATCGGGGCGTTTGGCTACCGCGTGTTCAGCGACAGTGCGCCAGTCCTCGAGAAAGCCTTGGCGCGTAATGCAGGGCTTGGATTCATCGGCAAGCACACCAATCTCATCCACCGTGAGCGGGGCTCATGGTTTTTCCTGGGAGAGATATACACCGACCTGCCCCTGCCGGCAGACGAGGCCGATACGCAAAACTACTGCGGCACCTGCACGGCTTGCCTGGATTTCTGCCCGACTGGTGCGATCATCGCGCCCTTCACACTCGATGCCAGGCGCTGCATCTCCTACCTCACCATCGAATCCCGCGAGCCGATACCTGAATCCTTGCGGCCCCTGATGGGGAACCGGATTTACGGCTGCGATGACTGCCAGATGGTCTGCCCCTGGAACCGTCATGCGCGCCGCGCGGAGATCAAGGATTTTGCCGTGCGGCACGCGCTGGACGCTCCGGATCTGCTGGTGCTCTGGGCCTGGGACGAGGCCACTTTTCTCGCACGCACCGAAGGCAGCGCCATGCGTCGCGTGAGTTTTGAACAGTGGCGACGCAACCTCGCCGTGGCGCTGGGCAACGCACCGGGCTCGGCGCAGACGATTCAGGCACTGGAAGTTGCGCTTCCCGGCGCCTCCCCGCTGGTGGCAGAGCACATCGAGTGGGCACTTGCACGCCAGCGCAACCGTGTGCTGCAGACCTCCACGGTTTGATCTAGAGTTCGCCGCTCATCACGCGAGAGCAGGATCATGCAGCCGGATTTCATCGCCCCGTCCATTCTCTCCGCCGATTTCGCGCGCCTGGGCGCCGATATCGACGCGGTGGTCGCCGCTGGCGCGGATCTCATCCATTTCGACGTCATGGACAACCACTACGTCCCCAACCTCACGATTGGCCCCATGGTGTGCGAGGCACTGCGCAAGTACGGCATCACCACGCCCATCGACGTGCACTTGATGGTGGAACCCGTGGACCAGCTGATCGGGGATTTCGTGAAGGCCGGGGCCTCCTACATCACTTTCCACCCGGAGGCGAGCCGCCACATCGACCGCAGCCTGGGCTTGATTCGCGAGGCCGGTTGCAAGGCGGGGCTGGTATTCAATCCCGCCACGCCTCTGGATGTACTGCGCCATGTCTGGGACAAGCTGGACATGGTGCTCCTCATGTCGGTCAATCCGGGGTTCGGCGGGCAGTCCTTCATTCCCTCGACTCTGGAGAAGCTGCGGGAGGCACGTCGCCTGATCGACGACAGCGGGCGGTCCATACGCCTTGAAGTGGATGGTGGCGTGAAAGTGGACAACATCGGCGCCATCGCGGCAGCGGGTGCAGATACCTTTGTCGCCGGCTCTGCCATCTTCAACAGCCCCGACTATGCTTCGACCATCCGCGAGATGCGCCACGCCATCGCTGCGGCGCGCATGGATCGGGCATGAGCCCGGTCCGGCTGGTGCTGTTTGATCTTGATGGCACGCTGGTCGACAGTGCGCCCGACATTGCGGCGGCCGCGAATGCCGCCTTGTTGGCAGTCGGGCGTGCCGCGCGCGGCGAAGAGGAGATCCGCCACTTCATCGGCAATGGTGCCGAGCGGCTCATCCACCGTTGCCTGACGGGGCAGCGGGACGAGGATGCGCTGCCGTCTCTGCATGAGGCGGCCTATGCAGAGTTCCAGCGCCAATACGCGACTTGTGTGAGCGCCCGCTCATGTCTGTTTCCCGGCGTGCGGGAAACGCTGTCTGCCCTGTCAGAGGCCGGCATCCCGATGGGCTGCATCACCAACAAGCCGGAGCGCTTCACCCACCCCTTGCTGGCGGATCTCGGCCTGACCGACTACTTCCGGATAGTGCTGGGGGGCGACAGCCTGCCGGTCAAGAAGCCGGATCCCGCGCCCCTGCTCCATGCTGCCGGAGCCTGTGGGGTGCCCCCACAGGAAAGTGTGATGGTGGGTGATTCCCTCACCGACCTTGCGGCAGCCCGTGCGGCGGGCATGCGCATTTTCTGCGTCAGCCACGGCTACCCGGCCGGGGTGGATCTGCGTAGGCACGCGCCCGATGCCTGGGTGGACGACATGCGGGACTTCCTGCCTGCGCTGCTCGCCGAGGTCGTCTGACCTGACCTGCAGCCTATAATGGCGGCATGCCAGCCCAGCCCCCACGCACCCCCAAAGCCCGCCCCGCCAGAAAAACGCTGGACCGGGACTCGTGGCTTAAAAAGGCACTGGACGTCCTGTTTGCCCAAGGCATCTCTCAGATCAAGATCGAAGTGCTGGCGCGCAAGCTCAAGCTCACCAAGGGCAGCTTCTACTGGCACTTCAAGAACCGCGATGACCTGCTGCGTTCGATGGTCGACTGGTGGCGCAACAACCAGCTCAAGTTCATAGAGAGTCTCGATCATTCAATGCCGGATCCGGAAGCCCGGATTCGCGCTGTCATCGCGTTCACCCAGCATACCGAGGACTCCAATCACGACATTGCCATGCGCGAGTTTGCCCGCTTCAACAAGCACGCAGCGCGCGCGGTTTCCGAGGTGGACGAATTGCGCGTGGCCTATCTGGCCGAACTGTTCACTGCGGCCGGATTTGACTCCATCGAGGCTTCACTCAGGGCGCGCACGCTTTATTTCTATCAGGTCGGGGAATATACGACCTCACTCGCCCCCGAGCCGGAAACCCGGGCCAGACTGGCAGAGCGACTGCATCAGCTGCTGACCAGACATCCGGCAAGCGACTGACACCCTCCTCGTCTCCATACGATATTCATCATCAAGATTTAACCCGCCGCGCCCGCTCGAAGCACAGCGAGGCCAGCAGAGCCAGACAGAGCAGCAAGCTGCAACCCATCCCCCTCGACAACCCCTGATCGAGCAGCACCGCAAACACGAACGGTGCGCCAGCCTTGGCAATGAATGACGGCAGGGCCAGACGACCGAGCAGCGCACCGAAGCCGGAAACATCTGCAAAGAGCTGTGCGGGAACGGTCCCGCGGATGATGGTCATGATTCCGTTGCTTGCGCCGTAGAGGAGTGCAAACAGCACCGGCAGCAGAAGCGTGTCTGCGGAAAGACCAAGCGCGAGCTGCGCCACGACCAGGGCGCCAAAGGCAAAGCTGCCCACGGTCACCGCTTTCACCCGACTTGCCATCAGGTATTCAATCATCCGCGCCAGAACCTGGGTTGGACCAAACAAGGCCCCGACAAGGATCGCCTGCGCACCAGGCAATCCCCCGAGAGTGAGCAGGGTGATGAGGTGCGCCGAGAGGACCGCCACCACGAATGAAGCGAGGGCAAGCGCCGCCGCCAACCAACGGAAGCGGCGCTGCGCGAGATTGGAAAGCACGGGGCCGGTCGCGCGTGACGCGTGGGTCTGGATTGGGAGGCCAATCACACGCGGGACCGCGGCCAGATAAAGCGGCAAGGCACACAGGAGATGGAGCGCGACGAAGACCCAAGCGGCGTGCCGCCACCCTCCCTGCTCCATCAGCAGCCGGGTCAGCGGCCAGAAGACGGTGCTCGCAAAGCCGCCAAAGCGCGACGATAGCCGGCAGCAGGCACCGTGCGGTGCAATACCCCGAAGGCTGCGTCATAGAGGCCGGTGCCCATGGCGAGACCCAATATCGCCCAGGCCAGGAAAAGCATGCCGCTCCCATCGGTGGTGGCGAGGAGGGCAAATCCGACAGCGCCTAGCAAGGACGAGCCGCCCAGCACGGCGCGGCAATGTCCCGCATCGATCAAGCGGCCGGAGAGTGGTGCCACCAGCCCGGAGATCACCAGGCTCAGGGAATACGCGCCGAACACCGTCGAGCTCGCCAGCCCGAGCTCACTTGCAATGTCGCCTGCCATCACGGCTATGGCATAGAACATCGAGCCCCAGGCGATGATCTGGGCGATGCCCAAGGCCGGAATACGCCAGCGCCAGGAGGCCGGAAGCGTGCGCGTGTTCACGTATCGGACGATTCCAGGGACTGTTTCATCGGCTGCTGACTGTATCACCGGTGATCAGCATTGCGCTCGATGGGATTGATTTCCGGAAGCCCGAGGCACTTTCGCTGCTGATGGCGAAGTACTCCAAGTTCTCTCAGCTGGCGCTACCATCTATGCCCATCTGATCCACTATCAGGCAAGCGAGGAAATGTCTTTCGATTAGGGCGGGAATGGTGCGGAGACTGTCGGACGTTTTGGCGCTGGTCATTCCCGAGGGACTGTCACTCCTCCCACCGATGATTTCATCGTCACCACATGAAGTGGGGCAGCGCGTGCGCGGCATTTGTTGGCAAACCAACCTGCCCGGACCGCAAACCGGCTTCGGTTCCATTTCAGGCACAGTCGCGTGAAAATGCCAAGAAAGGTCGTCACCTCACTGTCAGGCCGCGCCTGAACACAAGAAGCCAAAGCGCACCAACCAACGGGGAGAACTAGATCATGGCCATGAAACTCTCGTGTGCATTCGCCACCTCGCTACAGTCCCATCAACACGCCCGGGTGGCGGAAGAACTCAGTTACGAGTGCGCCTGGTTCTACGACTCCCCTCCCCTTTACCCGGATGTCTGGGTACAGCTGTGCCGCGCCGCCGAGATTACATCCCGGATTCGTCTTGCCACCGGTGTGCTGATCCCGCATCTGCGCCACCCCATGACTACCGCATCCGCCATCGGCACGCTGGTGTCGCTCGCGGGCCAGGAACGGGTGGTGGTTGGCATCGGTTCGGGCTTCACCGCCTGTGTCAGCATGGGCCGGCGTCCGCTGACCTGGCGCTACGTGACCCAGTACATCGAGGCACTGCGGGGTCTGCTGCGGGGTGAAGAAGTGGAATGGGACGGCGGAGTCATCAAGATGCTGCACTGGGATGGCTATGCTCCCAAGCGTCCCATCGACGTGCCCTTCGTGATTGCTGCCGGGGGTCCCAAGGGCATGGAAGTGGCGCGCAGCCACGGCCAAGGAATCTTCACGCCCTTCGCCGCCGTAGGCGGTTTCGACTGGAGCGTCGCGCTCATCATGGGCACGGTACTCGACGAAGGTGAGGCACCCGGATCCGCGCGCGCCATTGACGCGGCGGGGCATGGCGCCGCCACGATGTTTCACTACGCGCTGGAACACCGCCTACTGGAAAGCCTTGAAGGCGGTGAAGCCTGGAAAGCGGTTTACGACGCCGTCCCGGAGAAGACCCGCCATCTCGCACTGCATGACGGCCACCTCGTGGGTGTGAATGATCGCGACCGGGTCTTCGTTACCGGGGATCTGCTCGCCAAACAGGGTCTGGCTGCCAGCCGTTCGGCATGGCGTGAGCGCCTGGCCGCGCTCGAGGCGGAGGGTGCGACAGAGATTGCCTATCAGCCCGCAGGACAGAACATCCCGCGTGAACTGGAGGCGTTTGCCGAGGTGATGCGGGGCTAGCCCCGGCGTTCCCCCCCGTCCGCGATTGGGAGACAATGCGCCCCCTCGGGCGCCCGCCTCCTTCGGCCGGCCCCGATGCCCGGGTCGGCGAGCCGACCCCTGCCAGTCATCCAATGGGTTGCGCGCGCCATGATCCTGATGCTCGATAATGAGCATCGGCGTTCCGCGAAGTCCTGAAACGGACGATACCCGCATAAAAAGCACTGTAGAACAAGCAGGTTAGCGTCCTGTAATAACCAGCATCGTCCGTTGCCATCCCGCAGAAGTGCGGGTATCTTTGCGGGTATCAAAGCCCCGATACCCGCATTCTCATGCCGCTGACTGACGCGAAAATCCGCAACACCAAACCCGCTGAAAACCCGCTCAAGCTGGCCGACAGCGGGGGGCTTTATCTGGAGGTGCGGCCCAGCGGCGCGAAGCTCTGGCGATACCGCTACCGGATCGCGGGCAAAGAGAACGTCTTTGCCATCGGCGAATACTTCGGCGACAAGCGCGCCGGGCATGTCTCCCTGGACGATGCTCGCCGCGAGCGGGATCAGGCGCGGCTGCTGGTGAAGCAGGGTGTGCACCCGGCGCACCACCGCCAGACGCAACGCATGGCGCAACTTGCGGACGCCTCCAACACCTTCGAGGGCGTCGCGCGCGAGTGGATCGGTAAGAAGAAAGCGGGCTGGACGCTTTACTACACGCGCCAAGTCGAACGCTTCCTTGAAACCGACGTGTTCCCCTACATCGGCAAGCTGCCCATCCGCAGCGTGACGGCGGCGCACCTGCTGGAGATCGTGCGCCGCGTCGAAGGGCGCGGGGCTGAAACCGTGGCGCTGCTGGTGCGGCAATGGTGCTCGGCCATCTTCCGCTACGCGGTGGCAACGCTGCGCGCCGACGGTGACCCGGCAGCGGCGCTCAGGGGCGCGATTACCCGGCCCAAGGTGGTGCACAGCAAGCCGCTATCCCGTGAACAGTTGGCGGGCTTCGTCAAGGCGCTGGACGGTTACGCGGGCTATCGCACAACCGTCATTGCGCTGCGTCTCAAGTTGCTGACCTTCGTCCGCACCATCGAACTGCGCGCGGCGGAATGGCCGGAGATTGATTTTGACCGGGCCGAATGGCGCATCCCCGCTGGGCGCATGAAGATGCGCGAAGCGCATATCGTCCCGCTGTCGCGCCAAGCCATCGAGCTGTTGCGCGAACTGCACACGCTCACGGGCGGGCAACGCTGGTTGTTCCCCAACTACCGCCGCCCCACAACCTGCATGACGGCAACGACGCTCAACCGCGCGCTGGAGCGCATGGGCTTCAATGGCAAGGGCAGCATCGGCTTCGCGGCGCACGGCTTCCGGTCCACCGCATCAACGATGCTCAACGAGGCGGGCTACCGCCCCGACGTGATCGAGCGCCAGCTTGCCCACAAGGAGCGCAACAAGACGCGCGCCAGCTACAACCAAGCCGAATACCTGGACCAGCGCCGCGCGATGATGCAGCAGTGGGCCGACATGACCGACAGCATGGCGAAGGGCGGCAAGGTGACGCCGATCAGGCGCACGGTGGCCTGAGCTTTTCGGGGAGCCCCTTTGGGGCGGACGGGAGGATGGCGGCGAGCACGCATGGACCTACATGGAGGAGCGTGCCGGCGACATCGTTTCGGTATTTATTGAGAACTACATCCGACCCGCGATCTCTGAAATTGAGGGCGTTGAAATTGCGAGTTTGCGGACCATTCAACTTTCATGGACTGATGCGGAAATCGTCATATCGGGCGGCTCCGCTGTAACGACCCACCGAATTTCTGCTCAGGTGCTATGTTGAGAAGGAGACATACCCATGAGCGACGTGATGGAAGAAGAGATCAAGCGCTGGACGGC
>VGUA01000016.1 GCA_016874535.1 Gammaproteobacteria bacterium | reverse complement strand
CATCCACGAGTATTACGGTGCCACCGAGGGCCTCGGTTTCACTGCCTGCACACCGGAGGAGTGGCTGGCACATCCCGGTACGGTCGGGCGCGTGCTGCTGGGCGAGCTGCACATCCTCGACGAAGAGGGGCTGCCATGCCCGGTTGGCACGGCCGGCACCGTGTGGTTCAAGACGGCCACACCCTTCGAGTACTACAACGATGAAGCCAAGACCCGCGAGGCGCGCTCGTCCGATGGCAGCATGAGCACGGTGGGCGATGTCGGGTATGTGGACGCCGACGGTTTCCTGTACCTGACCGACCGCAAGACTTACATGATCATCTCCGGTGGCGTGAACATCTATCCGCAGGAATGCGAAAACCTGCTGATCACCCACCCCAAGGTGGCGGATGCCGCGGTCTTCGGTGTGCCGAACGAGGATCTGGGGGAAGAGGTGAAGGCCGTCGTACAGGTCATGCCCGGGATCACTGCGGGTCAGGCGCTCGCCGAGGAACTGATCGCCTTCTGCCACGAGCATCTGGCGCGCCAGAAGTGTCCGCGTTCGGTGGATTTCGAAGCGGAGCTGCCGCGTCTGCCGACCGGCAAGCTGTACAAGCGGGTGCTGCGCGATCGCTATTGGGGGGAGCGGAAGACCCGCATTGTGTGAGCCACAAGCCCGAGACCGTGCCGGCTTGCGGGGAGTTCTCCCGAAAGCCGGCAGTACGTGATGGAAGGGAGCGAGCTCAAGCTGCCCCGAGACGGAAACCCTCGTAATCGTTCGCGACCACCTCGTTGCACTTCTCCACATAGGGCGGGAAGCCGACGTAGGGCATGAAGACCCGACGCTTGCCCGGGATGTTGGCTCCCAGATACCACGAGTTGCAGGAGTTGAGCAGGGTACCTGCCGCGACTTCGTTCACATGGGTCACCCAGGCCTCCTCGGCGTCTTCGGTCGCCTCGATAAGGCGCAGCTGCTTCGCCCGCAGGTGATCGATGGTGTCGCCGATGAACTCCACATGCTGCTCTATCGAGGTGATCATGCAGGTCAGCACGGACGGACTGCCCGGGCCGCTGATGGTGAACAGGTTGGGAAAACCCGCAGTCGTCAGCCCCAGATAGGTTCGCGGACCCGCCGCCCACTTCTCGCGCAGGGCCAAATCGCCGCGCCCCCGGATGTCGATGCGGTTGAGTGCGCCGGTCATGGCGTCGAAGCCTGTCGCAAACACGATGGCGTCCACCTCGTAGACCCTGTCACCGACCCGAACACCGGTGGGCGTGATTTCCGCAATGGGCTCCTTGCTCACGTCCACCAGCAGCACGTTGTCGCGGTTGAAGGTCTCGAAGTAGTTGGTGTCGGCGCAGATCCGCTTGCAGCCGAAGATGGACTTCGGCGTGAGCAGGTCGGCCACCACCGGATCCTTCACTTTCTCCTTGATCTTGTCGCGCACGAAATCCGCGATGGTCTGGTTGACCTGTTCATCCAGCAGCAGATCCGCGAACGCGCCATAGAAGTAGAGCCCGCCGAGCCGCCAGCGCTTCTCGCACTCCGCCCGGATTTCCTCCGGCGTTGCATCCGCGGCCAGCTTTTCATTCATCTGCAGGTCATAGGCCAGGAATTGGCGCTTGCCGAACTCGCGGATGGCCGGATAGTTGGCCTTGATGCGGTCGCGCTCTTCGTCCGTGAGCGGCGCGTTGTACGCCGGGATTGAGTAGTTGGGCGTGCGCTGGAACACCGTCAGCTGCTTGCACTCCTCGGCGATGATCGGAATTGACTGCACGGCGGAGGAGCCGGTCCCGATGACAGCCACGCGCAGTCCAGTGAAATCCACGCCTTGCTGCGGCCACTGACCGGTGTGGTAAGTCGCGCCCTTGAAGCTCTCCAGCCCCTCGAAATGCGGCAGATTGGTGGATGACAGACAGCCGGTCGCCATGATGCAGAACTGAGCGGTGAGCGCCTTGCCTTCAGTGGGAGTCACCACCCAGCGGGCCGAGGCTTCGTCGAAAACGGCGGATTCCACCCGCGTATTGAACTGGATGTCGTCCCGCAGATTGAAGCGCTCGATGACATGCTCGACGTATTTGAGAATCTCCGGCTGCGCCGCGTAGCGCTCACTCCAGTTCCACTCCTGTTCCAGTTCGGATGAGAACTGATAGGAATACTGCGTGCTCTCGATGTCGCAGCGGGCGCCCGGGTAACGGTTCCAGAACCAGGTGCCGCCGGCGCCATTGCCGGCTTCCAGAACCCGCACCTTGAGGCCCGAGCTGCGCAGGCGGTGCAGCATGTAGAGGCCGGCGAAACCGGCGCCCACCACGATGGCGTTGTAGTCGGTGGTGCCCTGTGCAGTCTTGATGTCTACAGTCATGCCCTTTTCCTCATTCAGTTCCGATTACTTCTCCAGCGCCTTCAGGCACGCTGCAGCGGCCACGCCGTCCTGGGCCGAAGTTCCACCTGAGGTGCCCACACCCCCGATGATGTGGCCCTTGCGCACGATGGGCAGGCCGCCGTCGATCGCAATGACTCCAGGAATGTCGAGCACGCGCAGTGAGGTACCACCGGCTGCGATCATTTCTTCGAACACTTTGGTAGGCCTGCGCCAGGCAGCGGCAGCACGGGCCTTCTCGACGGCCGGAGCCACGGAGCCGAACTGTGTGTTGTCCATGCGCTCGGTCAGCACTTCGTGCCCCCCGCTGTCCACCACGCTCACCACCATCAGCCAGCTGTTGCGCGCCGCTTCCACCCGCACGGCTTCGGCACAGGTATGGGCTTCAGCCAGGGTCAGGCCGGTGCCATAGGGCAGGGGAGCCGCGGGAGCGGCGGCCGGGGCCGGGGTCTGGGCCATCACGCTGGTCGAGAGCAGGCAGGCCGCGGCGAGCACGGAAAGACGAATCTTGATCATGGTTTCTCCTAAGGGGCGGAATGCCCTGTTGTGGCTGGGGACAGGCCGAAGGTGGCCGTTATCCCGCCAGCCCGTTTGCGACCGCAGCATTGTAGCGGCAGTTCCGCCCGGGGGCAGCCCGCTGAGTCTGTCACTCAGGTGAGCAGCGTCTTGCCGGGTGCTCCGGCCTCCTCTCTGGCCAGCCGCGGCAGCAGATAGCCGGGCAGGCGCGCATGCAGCTCTTGGTAAAGAGCGAGCGCACGCGCCTCGGGGACCTCGAAGTGACTCGCCCCGCGCACACGATCCAGAAAGTGCAGGTAGTAGGGCAACACCCCCATGGCAAAGAGCCGCTCCGAAAGGCCCACCAGGGCATCGGCATCGTCATTGACTCCGCGCAGGAGCACCGCCTGGTTGAGCAAGGTGACGCCCTGCTCACGCAGGCGCGCGCAGGCCTCGGCCACAGCAGCATCGAGTTCCTGCGGATGGTTGGCATGCAGCACCACCACGCAGGCCAGTCGACTCCGGGCAAGCCGTTCGCACAGTGCGGCGGTCACGCGCGATGGCAGGACCACGGGCAGCCGGGTATGGAGGCGCAGGCGGGTCAGCTGGGGGATGCCTTCCAGGCGCTCGATGAGTGCATCCAGCCGAGTATCGTCCCACAGTAACGGATCTCCGCCGCTCAGGATGATTTCAGTGAGGCTGAGGTCTGCCTGCACCAGGGCCAGAGCAGCATCGAGGCGGGCGGTGCCCACGGCGTCGCCATAAGGAAACTCGCGCCTGAAGCAGTAGCGACAGTTGATGGCACAGCCCCCGGTGAGCATCAGCAGACAGCGCCCCTGGTACTTGTGCAACAGGGCCGGAGACCGCTGAGCGAGAAGATCTCCCACCGGATCGGCGACGAAATCCGCTGCCTCCAGCAGTTCCTCCACGCGTGGCAGCACCTGGCGCAACAGGGGATCGTCGGGGTCACCCGGAATCATGCGGGCGACGAACGACCGCGGCACCCGGAAGCCGAAACGTTGTCCCGCCTCCGCAGCGAGCCCCGCGGCGGCCGGGTCCACCCCCAGGTCGGCCAGCAGCTGCTCCGGACAGGTATAGGACTCGCGCAGTGCCGTGACCCAGTCCTCGGGCTCTGCAAGGGAAGGGGATCGCGCTACCATGCTGGGCCTTTGACTGACACGAGTTCCATTCTAATGGCGTCTTACAGCACCAACCAATTCAAACCCGGCCTCAAGCTCATGCTCGATGGCGATCCCTGCAGCATCGTCGAGAACGAGATGGTCAAGCCGGGCAAGGGCCAGGCCTTCAATCGCGTCAAGCTGCGCAACCTGCGCTCCGGGCGGGTGGTGGAGCGGACCTTCAAATCCGGTGACTCGGTCGAGGCAGCCGACATCGTGGAAGTGGAGATGCAGTTCCTCTACAACGATGGTGAAGCTTGGCACTTCATGAATCCCGAATCCTTCGAGCAGATTCAGGCCGGCAACTCCATCGTCGGCGACGCCGGGCAGTGGCTCAAGGGCCAGGAAATGTGCAGCGTCATGCTGTGGGACGGCCAGCCGATTGGCGTCACGCCGCCCAACTTCGTCATTCTCAAAATCACCCAGACCGACCCGGGTATCCGCGGTGATACGGCGACCGGGGGGACGAAGCCCGCCACCATGGAAACCGGTGCAGTGGTCAAGGTGCCGCTCTTCATCGAAGAAGGCTCCCTGCTCAAGATTGATACCCGCACCGGGGAGTACGTCTCGCGCGCCAAGGAGGAGTAAGTGAGGCCCGGAGTAGGGATTTTTTACTGGATCCGGCCTCCGGAGAAAACCCGCTCTTGAACCCGCTGCGCTGGCGACCTCTCGCTCCGTGGGCCCATCTGCGGCGCCGGGCCCGCCTGCTGGCGGAGATCCGCGCCCACTTCGCGCGCACGGGAGCGCTCGAAGTGGAGACCCCGCTGCTGTCGCTCGCCGGCAGCACGGATCCCGCACTCGCCAGTTTCACCCTGCGCGCGGCAGATGGCCGTCACTGGTGGCTGCAGACTTCCCCTGAATTCGCCATGAAGCGGCTGTTGGCGGCGGGCAGTGGCGACATCTTCCAGATCTGCCATGCCTTCAGGCAGGAAGAGCAGAGCCGTCGCCACCAATCCGAATTCACTTTGCTGGAATGGTATCGGGTCGACCTGGACCACCATGGCCTGATGGATGACATCGCTGCCCTGCTGAGCGCGGTAGGTTTTCCGCTGGCAGTTGAGCGACAGACCTGGTCGGCACTCTGCCTACAGCATCTCGGATTCGACCCGGCGGTGGCGGATACGGCCAGCGTTGCCGAATTTGCGCGCGGGCAGGGCGCAAGGTTTCCCGAATCCCTGCCAGACCGAACACTCTTGCTCGACTGGGTCTATGGCTGTGCGCTGCTGCCGCGTCTGCCCGTGGACCGGGCCTTCTTCATCCATGACTTTCCGCGCGAGCAGGCGGCCTATGCCCGCGCGAATCCTTCCGCGCCCTGGTTGGCTGAGCGTTTCGAGCTGGTGGTCGGCGAGACCGAACTCGCCAATGGCTTCCATGAAGTGACGGATGCCGGCGAGCAGCGTGCCCGACAGCTCGCCGAGAATGCGCGACGCAGGGTGGCGGGACTGCCGGAGGTGCCGCTCGACGAGCACTTTCTTGCCGCCCTGGACGCCGGCCTGCCGTCCTGCGCCGGCGTCGCACTGGGTGTGGAGCGTCTGTTGATGGTGCTGCTTGGGGTGGATGACATCCACCAGGTCATCGCCTTTGATGACGGGGCTTTTGAAGACGGGGCCTCTGATAGGGCGGGCTCGCATGACTAAGTCGGCCGCGAGTAGCTTGCTCGGCGCGGAAGGCCCTTTCGCCGAGCTCGATCCGGGCTTCGCACCGCGGGCCGCCCAGCAGGCCATGGCGGACGTCGTGGCGGATGCCATCGCCACCCGCATGCACCTCCTGGTCGAGGCGGGTACGGGCACCGGCAAGACTTTCGCCTACCTGGTGCCGGCACTGCTCTCCGGGCAGCGGACCCTGGTCAGCACCGCCACGCGTACCTTGCAGGACCAGCTCTTCGAAGATGACCTGCCGAGAGTGTGTCGGGCACTGGGCGTGAATCCCGAGCGGGCCCTTCTGAAAGGGCGTGCGAACTATCTCTGCCTGCACCGTCTCGCGCTGGCTCGCGGACAGCCGGGTCTGCTGGCCGAAGATCAGCGTCGATTGGCACGCATCGAGACCTGGGCCGCCCGCACCGGGCAGGGCGACATTGCGGAAGTCACCGGCATCCCGGAGGAGGCAGCCATCTGGCCGCAAGTGACGTCCACCGTGGACAACTGCCTGGGCCAGGGCTGCACATACTTCGATGACTGCTTCGTGGTCCGCGCGCGACGCAAAGCGGCCGCCGCAGACATCGTGGTGGTCAACCATCATCTGTTGTTCGCAGACATGGCCTTGCGCGAGGAAGGCTTCGGCGAGCTGCTGCCAACGGTGCGGGTGATCATCGCCGATGAGGCGCATCAGCTGCCCGAGCTGGCGGCCCAGGCCTTTGGCCATTCGGTGTCCGGCCGGCGCATCCGGGATCTGGTGCGGGATTGCGTGGCTGCCCAGCAGAAAGAGGCAGCCGACATGCCGGCCTTGGTGGAGTCGGCCCGCGCGCTCGACAGGCAACTGCAGGCCTTGACCGCCATCCTTGCGCACTATCCGGGGCGACGCGAATTCGACCCTCTGCGGGATGAACCTCTGGTGGCCGAGACCCTGTCGAGTCTGACGGAGGCGCTCAAGGCCTTGGGCGTACAGCTGGCAGAGGCCTCCGAACGTGGCCCGGAGCTGGAAACCTGTGCCCTGCGCTGCGAGGAGATTCGCGCGCGTCTCGCGGAATTTGGAGATCGTGACAACGACGACTGGGTGCGCTGGCTGGAAGCTTTGCCACGCGGCTTCGGCCTGCATGCCACGCCGCTCACGGTGGCAGAGCAGTTCGGCGCGCGTCTTGCCCAATCGGCTGCGACCTGGGTGTTCTGTTCGGCGACCCTCGCCGTGGACGGCGACTTCAGTCATTTCAGACGGGAGCTGGGACTGGAAGAGGCACTGGCCGCCAGCTGGGACAGTCCTTTCGACTTCGCGCGCCAGACCTTGTGTTACCTGCCACCGATTGCCGTGAATCCGGGCGACGCGGGCTTCCTCCCTGCCGTCGTCGAGCAGGCGCTGGAAGTGATCACGTTGAGTCGCGGACGCGCCTTCCTGCTCTGCACCAGTCATCGCGCACTCGAGTATTACGCCGCGCCGCTGCGGGCCCGCCTGCCTTACCCTGTGCTCGTGCAGGGCGAGGCCTCTCGCGCCACCCTGTTGAGCGAGTTCCGCCGCCTCGGCAATGCGGTGCTCATCGGCACCGCCACGTTCTGGGAGGGGGTGGATGTGCGCGGGGAGGCGCTGTCTTGCGTCATCATCGACAAACTGCCCTTTGCTCCACCCGATGATCCGGTGCTCAAGGCGCGCGCCCGGCGGCTGACCCACGAAGGCCGCGACCCTTTCCGGGATTACCAGTTGCCCGTTGCCGCCCTCACGCTCAAGCAGGGCGCCGGAAGGCTCATTCGCGACATCAATGACCGTGGCGTGCTGGTGCTGTGCGATCCGCGTCTGCGCAGCAAGGGTTATGGCCGGACTTTTCTGCGTGCCCTGCCACCGATGCCGCAGACCCGCAACCTCGCGGACGTTGCCGCTTTTTTCGCGTTAGAATCCACTCGACCTCACTACAACACCACAGAAGGGGAGACACATGAGCAAACGCAGGATTGGTGACATCCATATCGATATCGCACTGGAGATGGCATCGATGACGGGTTCCCGGCCGAAGTGCTGGTACCTTCCATGACGCAGGATGTGGTGGAAGAACACCGCGACCTGCTCTATCCGTTCTGCATCAATTCGGTGACCAACGGACTCAAGCTCAGCATCCATACCTGGATCGTGAAGACGGCACACCACACCATCCTCATCGACACCTGCTGCGGCAACCACAAGGATCGTCCGACCTTCGAACTGGCGCACCAGCTGAACACCCCCTATCTCGACAAGCTCGCCGCCGCCGGCGTGCGCCCGGAAGACGTCGACATGGTCATGTGCACCCACCTGCATGTCGACCACTGCGGCTGGAATACGCAGCTCAAGGACGGCCGCTGGGTGCCCACCTTCCCCAAGGCGAAATACATCTTCTCCAAGGCCGAATTCGACCAGTGGAATCCGGCTGACGACCGCTTCCCCAAGGCCGAGATCAATACCGGCGTGTTCGAAGACAGCGTGCTGCCCATCATCCAGGCCAGCCAGGCTCAGATGATCGAGGGGATTCATGCTCTCGAGGACAGCCTGATCATCGAACCCGCCCCGGGCCACACCAATGGCAGCATCGTGTTGAAGATCGAATCCAAGGGTGAGCGTGGGCTCTTCGCCGGCGATACCTTGCACCATGCAACTCAGGTGCTGCGCCCCGAGTGGAACAGCGGTTTCTGCACCTTCCCCGATCAATCCGCCCAGACCCGGCGTGGACTGATGGAACACTGTGCCGAGAAGAACGCGCTGCTCATGCCGGCGCACTTCCCGCCGCCGCATGCGGTGCGCGTGCGGGCCAAGGGCAACAACTTCGTGTTCTCGCCCGAGTGAGCTCGATGGGCGCCACGGCCGAGGGCGTGCGCGCCCCCTCCGGGATGATTGCAGCGACCAGCGCCATGCTGGCGTTGCAGGATGAAATGAACTCGCGCGTCGATCCGGACTGGATGACGCGCGAGCGCGCCTGGTACCGCGCAATCTGGATTGAATGCGCGGAACTCATGGATCACTACGGCGGCTGGAAGTGGTGGAAGGCCTCACACCGGGATCTGGAGCAGGTGATGCTCGAGATTGTGGATATCTGGCATTTTGGGCTCAGCATCCGGATTCCGGTGGACCGTGACTACGAGGCTGCGGCCGCGCGGATCGTCGAGGAGTGGTGTACGCCCTTGCCTTCATCCGGGTTCCTGCGCGATGTGGAGATCCTGGCTGAACATGCGCTGAGCCGTAAGGATTGCCTGGTTCCCATCGTGCCGACCCTGCTGGCCGGCATCGGTCAGGATTTCGATGCGCTCTACCGCAGTTATATCGGCAAGAACGTGCTCAATTTCTTCCGACAGGATCACGGCTATCGCGAAGGTTCCTACCGCAAGCTCTGGCAGGGACGGGAAGATAACGTCCATCTGGTGGAGATCCTTGCAGAGCTGACACTCAACGGCAGCGACCTCCGCACCTTGGTCTACACGGCGCTGTCCGAACGCTACGCGGCTGGCTGACTTATCGTCGAGGTCCGGAATGGCCCGCTGCTTCTGACGGCAGCGGTGCTCCCCTCAGCGCAGGCTTTCCAGATACCGGTCCGCATCCAGCGCGGCCATGCACCCTGAGCCTGCTGAGGTGACCGCTTGGCGGTAGATGGGGTCTGCGCAATCACCCGCCGCGAATACACCGTCCAGGCTGGTTGCAGTGGCAAAGCCGTCGGTCCCGCTGCGCACCTTGAGATAGCCGCCGTGCATGTCGAGCTGGCCGGTGAAGAGGTCGGTATTCGGCTTGTGTCCAATGGCGATGAAGATTCCGTCCAGCGGCATTTCTTCCGTTCGTTCTCCCTCGGTGCCGCGGATGCGCATGCCCGTGACGCCCGAGGCATCACCCAGGACCTCGTCCAGCGTGTGATTCCACGCAATGCTGACCTTGCCTTCCGCAGCCTTGGCGAGCAGCCGCTGACTCATGATTTTCTCGGCGCGGAAGCTGTCCCGGCGATGGACCACGGTGACATGCGAGGCGATGTTGGACAGGTAAAGCGCCTCTTCCACCGCTGTATTGCCCCCGCCGATCACCGCGACCGGCTTGTTGCGGTAGAAGAAGCCGTCGCAGGTGGCGCAGGCCGAGACACCCCGACCCTTGAAAGCCTCTTCCGAGGGCAGGCCGAGGTAACGTGCCGAGGCGCCGGTCGCGATGATCAGGGCATCGCAGGTGTAGCTGCCCTGATCGCCCACCAACTCGAAAGGGCGCTGGCCAAGTCGTGCCGCATGGATGTGGTCGTTCACCATGTGCGTGCCAAAGCGCTCGGCATGACGCTGCATGCGCACCATCAGTTCGGGGCCCATGACTCCCGCATCGTCACCGGGCCAGTTGTCGACCTCGGTGGTGGTCGTCATCTGCCCACCGACCTCGAGCCCGGTGATGAGGAGGGGTTCCAGCGCAGCGCGCGCAGCATACACAGCAGCCGTGTAGCCTGCAGGGCCCGAGCCCAGGATGATGAGACGGGAATGACGGGTGTTCGACATGGGTGCAAGCGCAGGTTGTTATACTCGGCCGCGAGTGTAACCAAACCGACCGCGCCCCGCGCGGGCCCGTAAAGCCAAGGATTTGCCATGACTCTGCCTGCGCTGATGAACGCCATTGTGATCACCCAACCCGGTGGCCCCGAGGTCCTGCAACCGGCCGAAGTCGGGGTGCCGGTGCCTGGCCCTGGTGAGGTCCTGATTCGTGTGCATGCGGTGGGCGTGAATCGCCCTGACTGTCTGCAACGCGCCGGCCACTACGCCGTGCCCCCGGATGCCAGCCCCTTGCCGGGCCTGGAAGTCGCAGGCGAGATCGTGGCTTGTGGTGAAGGCGCCCCGCGTTGGCGGCTCGGGGACCGGGTGGTGGCCCTGACTCACGGTGGCGGTTATGCGGAATTCTGCCGCGCTGATGCCCGGCATTGTTTGCCTTGGCCTGCCGGAATGAATGCGGAGGAGGCGGCTTCGCTGCCAGAAACCTGCTTCACGGTCCAGTACAACCTTTTCACACGTGCGGGCCTGCGCGCCGGTGAGACCTGTCTCATCCATGGCGGCAGCAGCGGCATCGGGACCACGGCAATACAACTCGCCAAGGCGGCAGGCGCCACCGTCATCACCACTGTCGGCAGTGAGGAAAAACGTGTGTACTGCTTGGGGCTGGGTGCGAACCATGCCATCAACTACCGGGAAGGTGACTGGGCCGAGGGCGTCAAGGAACTCACCCCAAAGGGCGTGAACGTGGTGCTGGACATGGTGGCAGGACCCTACGTCGCCAAGAACCTTGATTTGTTGGCCGCCGATGGACGTTGTGCCCTCATCGCTTTCCTCAAGGGCCCCAAGGCCGAGGTCAATTTCGCACCGGTGTTGACCAAGCGCCTCACGATCACCGGTTCCACCTTGCGACCCCAGAGCCGGGATCAGAAGGCAGCCATCGCAGCCACCGTGGAGGAGTCGGTCTGGCCGCTGATCACAAGCGGTCGTTACCGGACGAGCATTTACCGCACCTTCGCGCTGCATGAGGCGTCGGCCGCCCATGCACTGATGGAGTCCAGCGCTCACATGGGCAAGATCATGCTCCGGGTTTCGGGCTGATGCGCGCGGGGATTCACGCAGGCGCAGCAAAGTGGGGCATAATCGAGCGCTGAAGCCCAGCAGTCCGACGGTGGTCCGGCGGCATGAGCCATGTCGCGGGGTAGCCGCTCTGCCTGACAACCATCCATGGGCCGCACGGAGAACCCGACCAGTATCGACTTTCAATCTTTGTATGGAGGAATTCTCGCGTGCGAGCGTCCTATCTGTTCACCAGTGAATCGGTCTCGGAAGGTCATCCCGACAAGGTCTGCGATCGAATTTCCGACGAAGTCGTCGACGCCTATTTTCGTGAAGCGCACGCGACCGGTCTCGATTCGGCACAGGTCCGAGTGGCCTGTGAAACGCTCGCCACCACCAATCGGGTGGTGATCGCGGGTGAGACCCGTGGCCCGAACACGGTGACGCCGGAGCTCGTGACGCATCTGGCGCGCATGGCCATCCGCGACATCGGTTACGAGCAGGAAGGATTCCATTGGGAGCATGCAAAGGTCGAGGTGCTGCTGCATTCCCAATCCGCGGACATCGCGCAGGGCGTGGATGCCGCACAGGACAAGGATGAAGGCGCCGGCGATCAGGGCATCATGTTCGGCTATGCGTGCACCGAGACCGAAGATCTCATGCCCGCACCGCTCTACTACTCCCACAAGATACTCCAGCTGCTCGCGACTGCCCGCAAGACCGGCGAGACGCGGCTGCTCGGTCCCGATGCCAAGAGCCAGGTGACCGTGCGGTATGAGAACGGTAAGCCCGTGGGCGCCACCCAGATCGTGGTCTCCACCCAGCATCTCGACCACAAGCTCTCCTCGCACGATGTTCGCTCCATCGTCGAGCCCTATGTCGCCAAGGCGTTGCCCGCAGGCTGGATCAGCAAGGACACCGTCTGGCACGTCAATCCCACCGGCGCATTCGTGATTGGCGGGCCCGACGGCGATTGCGGGCTTACCGGCCGCAAGATCATCGTCGACACCTATGGTGGGGCTGCCCCGCACGGGGGCGGCGCGTTCTCGGGCAAGGATCCTTCCAAAGTCGATCGCTCCGCGGCCTATGCGGCGCGCTACCTGGCCAAGAACGTGGTGGCCGCGGGGCTCGCCGAACGCTGCACCATCCAGCTCTCCTATGCCATCGGCGTGGCGCGGCCGCTCTCGCTGTATGTCGACCTTCACGACACCGGCAAGGTCGATGCGCACAAACTTGAGAAAGTGCTGTCAGAAGTGATGGATCTCTCGCCCCGTGGCATCCGTACCCATCTGCAGCTCAATCGCCCGATCTATGCCCGCAGCGCGGCCTATGGCCACTTCGGCCGCAAGCCGGATGCCGACGGCGGCTTCTCCTGGGAACGCACTGATCTTGTAGATGCGCTCCGCAGGGCTGCGAATTGAATGAATTCATCTTCAGCAATCGAAAGGAATGACCATGGCATTTGACGACAGAAGCGGCGGCAGGCGCATTGCTGCCAGCAAGGCGGCACGTACCCGTCCGACCAAGTTCGGGGTGGCGGCCAAGAAGAACACCGATTACGTGGTGGCGGATCTCTCGCTGGCCGATTTCGGCCGACGTGAAATCGATCTGGCCGAACAGGAAATGCCCGGCCTCATGGCCATGCGTACCGAGTATGGCAAGCAGCAGCCCCTGAAGGGCGCGCTGATCACGGGCTCCCTGCACATGACCATCCAGACCGCCGTGCTGGTCGAGACCTTGCAGGCGCTGGGTGCAAAGGTGCGCTGGGCGAGCTGCAATATCTTCTCCACTCAGGACCATGCGGCCGCGGCCCTGGTGCAGCGGGGCACGCCCGTCTTCGCCTACAAGGGCGAGACCCTGGAGGAGTATTGGGATTACACCGATCGCATCCTCGACTGGGGCAACGGCAAGGGCCCCAACATGATTCTGGATGACGGCGGTGACGCGACGCTGTTCGTGCATCTGGGCTACAAGGCCGAGAAGAATCCCAAGGTCCTGAACAATCCGGGCAACCCCGAGGAAGAGGCGCTCTTCAACCAGTTGAAGAAGTCCCTGAAGCGCGACCCCCAGCGTTTCCACCGCATCGCCCCCGGCATCCTGGGTGTAACCGAGGAAACCACCACCGGTGTGCACCGGCTCTACCAGATGCACCAGCGGGGCGAGCTGCTGTTCCCGGCGATGAACGTGAATGACGCAGTGACCAAATCCAAATTTGACAACCTCTACGGATGCCGCCATTCACTGGTGGACGCGATCAACCGCGCCACCGACACCATGCTGTCCGGCAAGGTGGCCGTGGTGGCCGGCTATGGGGATGTCGGCAAGGGTTCGTGCCAGTCCCTGAAAGGGCAGGGCGCACGCGTGATCGTGACCGAGATCGACCCCATCTGCGCGCTGCAGGCCGCGATGGAAGGCTATCAGGTCATGACCATGGATGAAGCCTGCAAGATAGGCGACATCTTCGTGACCACCACCGGCTGCTGCGATGTCATCACCGAGCAGCACATGAAGCAGATGAAGGATCTGGCCATCGTCTGCAACATCGGCCACTTCGACAGTGAAATCCAGGTCGAGAAGCTCCGCGAGTACAAGTGGCTGGAGATCAAGCCGCAGGTCCATCGCATAGAGATGAAGGCCGGTCGCGGCATCATCCTGCTGGCGGAAGGCCGCCTGGTGAACCTCGGCTGCGCCACGGGTCATCCGAGCTTCGTGATGTCCGCCAGCTTCACCAACCAGACCATCGCGCAGATCGAATTCTTCAAGCATTCGAAGAACTATCCGGTCGGGGTCTACACCCTGCCCAAGCTGCTCGACGAGAAGGTGGCGCGGCTGCATCTGGCCAAGCTCGGCGTGAAGCTCGACACGCTCAGCAAGTCGCAGTCGGCTTACATGGGAATCCCGTCCGCGGGCCCCTACAAGCCGGATCACTACCGCTATTGATGGCCGCTATTGATGGGCGAGGTCCGGGAAGTCCGCTGTGGCGGATTTCCCGGGTCCCTCCGCCGCCCGTTTGCTGGATGACAGATTGAAGCGTTGCCATGGCCCTCGCGCTCTACAACTCGCTGACCCGACACAAGGACATCTTCGTCCCGGCCGATCCGGCCCGCGTGACGATGTATGCCTGTGGTCCGACGGTGTACAACCCGCCGCATATCGGCAATGCGCGTGCGGCGGTGGTTTACGACGTGCTCTATCGGGTGCTCAAGCGGCATTACCCGAACGTGGTCTACGCCCGCAACATCACGGACGTGGATGACAAGATCAATCTGGCGGCCCAGAAAGAGGGCGTGCCGATTGCGGTCATTTCCGCCCGCTACACGGAAATCTATCACCGCGATGTGGCGGCCCTCGGGGTCCTGCCGCCGGTGATCCAGCCTCGGGCCACCGAGCACATCCCGCAGATGATCCACATGATCGAGACGCTCATTGCGGGCGGCCACGCCTACGTGGCGGAAGGCCATGTCCTGTTTAATGTGCCGAGCTATGACGATTACGGTCGCCTGTCCGGGCGCAGCCGGGACGAGATGATTGCCGGGGCCCGGGTGGAGGTTGCGCCTTTCAAGCGGGATCCCGCGGACTTCGTGCTCTGGAAACCCTCACCGGCAGGCATCCCGGGTTGGGACAGTCCCTGGGGCCACGGTCGCCCGGGCTGGCACCTCGAATGTTCGGCCATGAGCGAAGCCCATCTCGGCATCACCATAGACATTCACGGCGGCGGCAACGATCTCAAGTTTCCACACCATGAGAACGAGATCGCCCAGAGCACCTGTGCCCACGCCGGCCAAGTGTTCGCCCGCTACTGGGTGCACAACGGGTTTGTGGAGCTCGAACACGAGAAGATGTCCAAATCGCTGGGCAACGTACTGCTGGTGCAGAATCTCTTGCAGAGATTTCCCGGTGAGGCCTTGCGGCTCGCGCTCATCAAGGGCCGCTACCGCGAACCTATCAGCTGGAGTGATGACCTGGTCAACCAGGCCAAGGCCCAGCTCGATCGCCTGTATGGCGCCTTGCAGCGCATGGCGGCCATCGAACCCTCTACACACACGGCTCCCAACGCCTTCACGGCGGCCATGGATGACGACCTGAACACGCCGCAGGCGATTGCCCACATGATGGCACTGGCCGGGGAGGCCAACAGCAGCGAGGATCCCGACGTCTTTGCGCGGTTGAAAGGCGAACTGCTTGCCTGTGGCCACGAGCTCGGACTGCTGCAAGCCAGTCCCGAAGCCTGGTTCCGTACTGCGCAGCCCCAACAGGTGGATGTGGCCCGCGTAGAGGCGCTGATTGCAAAGCGCGCCGAGGCCCGTGCTGCGCGTGACTGGGCGACGGCAGACAAGGTCCGGGCCGAACTGACCGCCATGGGCATCGCCATCCTCGATGGCGCAGAGGGCACGCAATGGCGCGTGGAGGGCGCTGGAACCCATGAGTGAAGACAAGACTGGCCAACAACGCCTTGCGCCGGCGGCGGAGCTGCTTGCCGCGCAGGAAGAGATAGTCGAGACCTTCGATCTGCTTGAGGACTGGAGCGACCGCTATCAATACATCATCGATCTCGGTCGTCAGGCACCTCCCTTCCCGGAGGAATGGAAGACCGAGCAGTACCGCCTGAAGGGCTGCCAGTCGCAAGTCTGGATCGTGACCGAGATGAAGGACGGCCGGATGCAGATCCATGCCACCAGTGATTCCGCCATCGTGGCCGGCCTCATCGCCATGCTGGTCAGGGTGTATTCGGACCGCCGACCGGCAGACATCCTGTCCACCCCGCCCGAATTCATTCGCCGCATCCAGCTGGAAGACCATCTGTCGCCCACGCGCAGCAACGGACTTTCGGCCATGGTCCAGCAGATCCGCCAGATGGCCGTGGCCGCGCTCGCCCTGCAGCACAAGTCCTGAGAGCCCCCGGGGCGCAGGTGCCTCGGCTATACTCGCGCCCTTTGCCAGCCCGTGAAGTGCCGCGATGACCCAGTCATTCCCCGAAGTCAAAGCCCTGAACCAGCCTGCGCTGGAGCGTGAGATCCTCGCGTTCTGGGAGCAGGAGAAGATTTTTGAGCGCTGCATCAGCCACCGCACAGGCGGGCCGGACTTCACCTTCTACGAAGGCCCGCCGACGGCCAACGGCCGTCCCGGCATTCATCATGTACTGAGCCGGACCATCAAGGATCTGTTCTGCCGCTACAAGACGCTGAAAGGCTATCGGGTGGAACGCAAGGCAGGCTGGGATACCCACGGACTGCCGGTCGAGATCGAGGTGGAGAAGGAGCTTGGGCTCGATGGCCGGGCTCAGGTCGAGACCTATGGCATCGCAGCCTTCAACCAGGCCTGTCGCAACAGCGTCAATCGCTATACCGCGGAATGGAACACCCTTACCCGCCAGATGGGGTACTGGGTGGATCTGGAAAATCCCTATGTCACCTACCACAACGAATACATCGAGTCGGTGTGGTGGCTGATCAAGCGCATCTACGAACGGGGACTGCTCTACAAGGGCTACAAGATTGCCTGGTACAGCCCGGGGACGGGCACGGTGCTTTCCTCGCACGAGGTCTCACTTGGCTACAAGGAAGTGACCGACTCCAGCGCCTACGTGCGCTTCCGCACTCTGGACGACCCTGCCACTTCCTTCCTCGCCTGGACGACCACGCCCTGGACCTTGCTGTCCAACGTGGCCTTGGCGGTGGGTCCCGACATCGGTTACGCGAAAGTGCGGAGCAAGAGTGAGTCCGTGACGGAGCAACTGATCCTCGCCGAGGCGCGCCTGGAAGCGTTGCGCTGTGAATACGAAATACTGGAACGCATGAGCGGGCGCGAGCTTGCCGGGCGCCAGTACAGTCCGCTTTTTGAGCCCACGGGGGCTGCGCTCGAGGGTAATCCCTGGCGCGTCGTCACGGCCGATTATGTGGCCGTGGATGACGGCACGGGCATCGTGCACATCGCACCGGCATTTGGTGCGGAAGACTATGAGGTGGGGCAGCGCGAAGGCCTGCCGATGATCAATCCCGTTGGGCCCGACGGCAAATTCACCGAAGCCGCACCGCTGGTGGCGGGGCTCTGGTTCAAGGATGCCAACCGTGTGGTCAACCGCGACCTCACCACGCGGGGTCTGCTCTATCGTCAGGATTCCTATCTCCACAACTATCCTCATGACTGGCGCAAGGGCACGCCCTTGATGAGCTATCCGGTGGAGAGCTGGTTCATCCGCACCACGGCAGTCAAAGACCGCTTGGTGGCACTGAACCAGACCATCAACTGGCAGCCCCCGGCCATCCGCGATGGGCGGTTCGGAAACTGGCTGGAAAACAACGTGGACTGGGCGCTTAGCCGCAAGCGCTATTGGGGCACGCCGTTGCCGATCTGGGTTTCCGACGCTCCGGGGTCCACGCACTTCGAAGTCATTGGCTCCATTGCGGAACTCCGCGAGAAATGCGGGCAGGCCTTGGACCAAGGCGCGGAACTCGATCTGCATCGGCCGTTTGTCGATGACCTGACCTGGCAGGGGCCCGATGGCGGCACGATGCGCCGGGTGCCCGATGTGCTCGATGTGTGGTTCGACTCGGGCGCCATGCCTTTCGCCCAGTGGCATTATCCCTTCGAGAACAAGGAAGTCTTCGAGCGCAATTTCCCGGCGGACTTCATCTGCGAGGGTGTGGACCAGACCCGCGGCTGGTTTTATACGCTGCATGCCATTGCGACTCTCGTGATGGACAACGTGGCTTTTCGCCATGTCGTGGTGAACGGGCTGATTCTCGACGAGAAGGGCGAGAAGATGTCCAAGTCCAAGGGCAACACCATCGACCCCTTCAAGACCGTCGGCGAGCACGGCGCGGATGTGGTGCGCTGGTATCTCATGGCGAACTCGCCGCCCTGGGACAACATGAAATTCTCCCAGCGCGGACTGGCCGAGACCCGCAACAAATTCTTCAGCACCCTGGAGAATTCCTACCGCTTCTTCGCAAGCTACGCCAACATCGACGGCTTCCGTTACTCGGAGGACATGGTTCCGCCACACGCCCGTACGGAACTCGATCGCTGGATCCTGAGTCGCCTGCATTCCACCATCCTCGCAGTGGACGTCGCGTATGCGGAATACGATGCCACCCGCGCCGCCCGCGCACTCGAAGAGTTCATCGAGGAGCTCAGCAACTGGTACATCCGGCGTTCACGCCCGCGCTTCTGGGCTGCAAAGAAGAGTGACGGCGAGCGCGACGGGCACGAGAAGCTCTGCGCCTACCAGACCACCTTCGAGTGCCTGGATGCCGTGGCCCGCATGATGAGTCCCCTGGCGCCTTTCTTTGGGGACTGGCTGTTCCGGGCTTTGCGTGAAGGGGCTGCCCACGAGGAGGTCCCCTCCGTGCACATGGCGGACTTCCCGCTGCACGATCCAGGTCTTGTCGATCCCGCGCTCGAAACCCGCATGGGTCTTGCGCGCACCGTGGTCTCGCTGGTCCTGCTTCTGCGCAACAAGGCAAAGATAAACGTGCGCCAACCCCTGCAGCGCATCCTGCTGGTGGAAGGCCTGAGTGGCGTGCGCAGCGAGGTGGTGGAGACGGTGCGCGACATCATCCTCGATGAGGTCAACATCCGGGATATCGAATTCATTCAGGATGCAGGCGCCGTGGTCCGGCGCAGTGCCAAGGCCAACTTCAAACGCCTGGGTGGACGTCTCGGCAAGCGCATGAAGGCGGCAGCCGGCCTCATCGCAGCCCTCGGCGCGGAGGACATCAACACCTTCCTGCGCGATGGCCGGTTGGTACTCGATCTGGCAGGCGAGCCGTTGTCCCTCGACGCGGAGGATCTCGAAATCCAGAGTGAGGAGGTCGGAGGCTGGTCGGTGGCCCAGGAGGGCAGGGTGACGGTCGCTCTTGATACAGCCATCACCGATGAGCTGCGTCAGCAGGGCTATGCACGAGAACTGGTCAATCGCATCCAGCAGATGCGCAAGGCGCTGGATCTGCCGCTGACCGAACGCATCGCTTTGGAGATCAAGGCGCCAGCGGTGTTCCGCGAGGCTGTCGGCGCGCTGGAAACCTATGTGCAGGCCGAGGTGTTGGCGATTTCACTCGCCTTCAGCGAGGCTCCAACCGGATCCTTGGTGGAAGCAGTGGAAATTGGCGAGTTCGCTGTCACGCTGGGGCTCACCCGCCGGGGCATGCCCGCAGCTTGAGTCGGCACCCTTTTCACGGACCGCGCTCGCGGAATCAGGCGCGGCCCAGGAAAAGCTGCATGGGCACCGGGCGCGAGATGGCGTGACCCTGTGCGTAGTCCACGCCGAGTTCCCGCAGGGCTTCCAGAATTGCCTCGTCTTCGACGAATTCGGCGATGGTCTGCTTGCCCATCACATGCCCGATTTCGTTGATTGAGCGCACCATGGCGAGATCGATGGGTTCCTTGGCCATGCCGCGCACGAAACTCCCGTCGATCTTCACATAGTCCACCGGCAGATTCTTCAGATAGGCGAAGGAAGAAAAACCACTGCCGAAATCATCGATGGCGAAGCGGCAGCCCCGGCTGCGCAGGGCCGTGATGAAACGCTGGGCATGCAGCAAGTCGGAGATGGCGTTGGTCTCAGTGACCTCGGAGCAGAGCTTGCTGGTGATGGCATGCGGCTGCCGGTCCAGCGCATCCAGCAGGAAACGCAGGAGCATCTCGTCACCGAAGGCCTGACCAGAGAGATTGATCCCGCAGAGTTCAAGCCCCTCCAGCGCCTCTGGCCTGGCCTGCAGCCAGTCGAGGGTATGGCGCACCACCCAGCGGTCGATTTCCACTGCAAGGTCGTAGCGCTCGGCCGCCGGCAGGAACTCACCGGGCAGGATCAGATTGCCCTGCTCATCGCGCATGCGCAGCAACAGCTCACAGTGACGTCCGGCGCCCGGCCGCGGCGTAATCGGGGTGATGGCCTGCGCCATGAGTTCGAAGCGTCCATCGCGCAAGGCATCGTTGATGCGCGTGACCCAGCGCATCTGGCCGCGTCGCGCCGCCACGCTCTCGTCCTCGCTGTCGTAGACGTGCGATCGGTTGCGGCCCGCATCCTTGGCCGCGTAACACGCGGCATCCGCCATACCCAAAGCCGCCGTCACGCTCTCACAGTGCTCATCTATACCAACCAGCCCAACGCTGGCGGAGATGCTGTGCACCCTGCTGTCCCACTCGAACTTGAGATCGAGCAGGGCTTCGCGCATGGCTTCCACCCGGGCACGCGCATCTTCCAGCGCATAGTCCTCGAAGAGGATGGCGAATTCATCGGCGCCCATGCGGGCCACGATATCGCGTCGTCGCACCACTGTCTGCAGCAATCTGGCGACCCTCTTCAGCAGTTCGTCACCGGCCACGTAGCCGCCGGTGTCGTTGATGATCTTGAACTGGTCGATGTCGAAAAGGGCGAGCGCATGCTGGCTGTGTTCGACCTGCGCACTCTCCAGCACGCGGGAGAGTCGCTCCTCGAGGTGCTTGCGGTTGGAAAGACCTGTCAGTTCATCATGGGCAGCGTGATAGGCAAGCTTGTCCGCGAGCGTGTAGGTGTCGTTGATGTCCTCGCAGGTCATGAGGATGAGGGCATCTTCGCCGCTGCCGAGCAATCGCGCCGTCTCGCGCATCCAGATTTCGTCGCCATTGCGCTTGCGGCGACGGATCTCCCAGCGATGTATGCGCTCGGGCTGGTCGAGCACGCCCTGCAGGTATTCCAGGGCCAGCGCGTGATCAGCCTCGGCATAGAAATTGATGGCCGGTTGATCCTGGAGGTCATAAGCCAGATAGCCAAGCGCCTGCACGCCGAAGCGGTTGGCAAACACGATGTCGAAATTCCTGTTGAGCGTGAAGCAGGTCATCGGCGTGTGGTCGTAGCGCAGGCCGTAACGCTTGTCGAGCAGGAAGTCCGAGCGGAAGGTGCTGGTGTCATCCAGCGACCGCAGGGGCTGGCGTTGATCTCCGGTGGGCAACGTGGTGTCGGGATCCCAGGCGGGTGCAACACTGCTGGCCGGTGGCTCCACATGGGCGGCGGCCTGGTGCTGCGCATCTCGCCGCGACAGCTGGCTGCGGATGCGGGCAAGCAGCACCGGCAGCTCGCCGGGCTTCACGATGTAGTCATTCGCGCCGAGCGCAAGGGTGCGCTCGATGACACCGCTGTCATCGCTGGCCGCCAGCATGATGACCGGCAGCTCGGTGCTGCTGAAACGCTCGCCCACATGGCGCAGGACGTCGTCGCCATGCATGCCAGGCATCTGCAGATCGAGCAGCATGAGATCGAACGCCTGCTCATCCAGTGCGGCGAGTGCCTGCGCCCCATCCTCGGCAGTCACCACGTGGTAGCCCTTGGAACTTAGGCGCATGGCAATGGCGCGCCGAATGGTGGCGTTGTCGTCGACGGCGAGAACGGAGGCTGGAGTAGTCATGATTCCAAGCTTAGCGGCCGGGGGTGATGAAGCTTTCAGACGCGCCGCGCGCCTGACAGGCGGAACAGTCGCGGCAGGCTGTCGGTGGCCGCAGGACGCGAGAGGTGGGCGTCAGGATCCAGCTTCTCGCAGGCATTCAGGGCTTCGGCCAGAGTCGCGCCCTGCCATCTGCCTGTTGTCGGGCCATGACAGGCGCGGTCCAGTCCGGACAGCGCGGCTGCCAGAGGCGCTTCCACCCGTCGCGCCAGCGCCTCCAGAGTCTGTGGCGGGTTTACCGTCCAGACCTCGGCCGCCCAGGCGAGCAGGGCTTTCTGCGCGGCCGCGGCGTCGTCCGCAGCACAGGCCGCCCTGGCCAGTGCTAGAGCCTGTGAGGCGGACATGTGGGTGGGGGCGTCGGCTCCGGGCATGACACGGGCCGCCGCCCCGGGTGTTCGCTTGAGCAGCCAGAAGGTAGTCGTGAGCCATCCCAACACCGCGAAGAGAGCCACATCGAACCAACCGGGCCAGTCGCGCCACGCAGGGAGGGCAGCTGGCGCAGGCGCTGCTGCGCTTGCCGCCGCGGAATCCGGTGCGTTGGCTGGGAGGGCCTGGGGTGTGGGCGTATCGCTGGTCGGCTGAACGTCCACCTCCATGCGGCGTGAGGGCAGTTCGGCATACTCCAGTGCATCGGTGTCGGTATTCCACCAGGGAATGACAAGGGCGGGAATTTCGTGGGCTCCTGCCCGGTCCGCAACGAAAGCGGTTTTTTCCTGCCGGACCGCGTGCTGCTCGCCGGCCTGCAAGGTGTCCTGGAGTTGCGGCTGGTCCGGATACTGGCGCAGCCCGGCGATGGTCCCTGAAACCAGGGTCGGCAGCTGGCCGCTGGTGACACCGCTTGCCCACAGTGACAGGGTACGGGAGAGGGGTTCGCCGACCCTTACGGGCCCCGATTCCGGCGCCCACAGTTCATTGAGGCGCACGCGGCGGGCTGGAAGCCAGTGGGCGCCTGCAGGGAAGGTTTGCGGCACCGGCCGCACGGTGAGGGTGACCGGTGGTGAGTCCACCCGCCGGGTTTTCACCGCACGACCCAGCATCTCGAACAGCGAGGCAGCCCGCTCCAGCACTTGGGCCGTCACGCGGACCGGCTGGATGGTGAGCTCTCCGCTCTCCTGCGGGTAGATGAGGTAGCTGCGCTCGACTACGTCATAGCGGCGGCCGTTGCGCTCCTGCACGAACTGGCGATCCCCCTGCAGAGGCTTGACGAGCGCATCCACCGAGAGCTGAGGCTCCGACAAGGACGCGTTGCTGAGCTCATAGCGGCGCCACAGGCGCACCGTGTACCGCACTTCCTGTTGTACGTACGGGGTCGAGGGCTCTGCCTCGACTTCCTCCCCTGTTGCCGTGGAGTCGGGACGGGCGTGCAGGGTGAATGCCTTCGAGTGCGCGCCACCGATCTGCACCGAGGGGATCTTCACCGGTCCGGTGCCGCGGGGAAGCACTTCGAGCACCCAGGTGGTCTTGCGCGTGTATTTGCCGTTCACGATGCTCACGGCATTCCGCTCATTGCGTGCGAGGATCTCGAAACCCTCCTGCAACACCGAGAAGTCCGGCGCTTCTGAGATGTCGCCTTCGAACGAGAAAGCGAGGCGAAACGACTCGCCTTCCCGCGGCGGATCCGGATCCACCTCGACCGTGATTGCCGCAGTCGCCATTCCCGCCCACGACAACAGTGCCAGCAAGGCCATCACCCGCAACCGGCAGGTGCTGGACTGGGAGAGGGTCTGAAGGAGATTCACCATGGTTCGCCGGATTCCTCGCGTCTATCTTCCCGCTGCTGATACTGATGGAGAAACTTGCGCCGCAGAAGACCACCGGGATCATCAAGGACCTGGCGCAGCCATTGCTCGGTGGCAAGCGCCTGCTCGGCATCTCCCGCGCCGGCTTCCGGGGCCTCATCTTCACCGGGCAGGATCTCACCCGGAGAGGTTTCATCGAAGCCGCTGCTGTCAGGCTTGTTCTTGTTCCCCTCTTCACGGGACTGCTGCCGCCGTCCCTGCTGATTCTCGCCAGCCTCGCGCTCGCCGGCATCCGACTGTTCGGCCTCGCCCGCTTCCTTGCCGGACTCGCCCTGGTCGGACTCCCCCTCCTTGCCTTCGTCGCCCTGCTGGCCCTGTTCACCTTCCGAAGAGTCCTGCTCCGGGGACTGCTTCTCGCGCTCTTCCTCCTCGCGCTGCTGCTCCTCCGCCTGCTGTTGCGCTTCGAGGGCGGCCCTCACGAGTTCGAGATTGGCTTGCGCGTCAGCGAACTCCGGGCGCTGCTGCAGGGCGGATTCGTAGGCTTCCAGCGCGCCCGCGTACTCACCCAGCCGGGCAAGCGCGTTGCCCCGGATGAACTGGGCATCGGCCGAGGTCTCGCCCTTGAGGCTGTCCAGTACCGCAGGGTGTTGTCCCTCCCGATAGCGCGCTGCGGCCTGCCACAACGGGTCGGTGAAAAGCCCGGCGGCCTCACCATAACGTCCGGCGGCGAAGGCTTCGTTCGCCTGCTGATCCGGAGTGCGGAACCATTCCGCGCGAGCCTCCCCGGGGGCAATGAGCAGCAGCCCGGTCAGGGTCAATGGCAACGCCAGCAGGACGCCACGGCGGAAGGCAAACACGGCCACGAGCATCAGGGGGGGCAGCAGCCAGGGGCCGCGCTCCAGCCAGCGTTCGGCGGTCTCGTCGGACGCCACGGCATCGCGGGACTGGCTCTGGCGCGAGAAGAAGGCCAGCAGGGCTGGCACCTCAACGCCGTTGGCGGTGGTCGCCTGATAGAGACCGCCCGTGCGTTCGGCGAGGCCGCGCAGGCCGGCTTCCTCGAGTCGTGAAAAGACCAGGGCGCCATCGCCTCGGGTCATGAACCCTCCGCCGGCCTTGGGCACCGGTCCTCCCGCCCGGGTGCCGATGCCGATCACCGAAATTCGGAAGCCGGAGTCCCGCGCCGGCGCGACCGCAGCATCGAGTTGACCCTCGGGTACGCCATCGGATATCAGCAGCAGATCGCCCGCGCTGAAACCCGCCTGGCGCAAGAGACTCATGCCGGCCTCGAGCGCGGCGGGCACATTGCTGCCCTGGCGCGGCATGATGGCGGGCTCCAGCGCCGAAAGCTGGGCGCGGAGGGTGGCGGCGTCGGTGGTCAGCGGCGTGACCGCAAAGGCATCCGCCGCGTAGGCGATGAGTGCGGTCTGTCCACCCCGGCGCTGCTCCAGAAGGTCGAGGATGCGGAAACGTGCGCGCTCCAGCCGATTTGGTGCCACATCGGCCGTCAGCATGGAGCTCGACAGATCGAGCATTATCACGAGCGCGGCCTGATCCCGGTAGACAGGTTGGGGTGCGCGTTCCCACACCGGGCCGGCGAGCGCCAAACTGACAAGCGTGCCGGCCAGATAAATCGGCCAGGCCCGCCGGATTGCCGGCTGTGCCGGCGGCAGGACGACATGGGGCAGCAGTGCTTCCTCACACAGGCCTGACCACCACGATGCGGACCAGGGATGCCGCGCCCACTGCCAACCCAGCCAGACTACCGGTAACAGCAGCAGCAACCACCCCGGTCGCAGGAAATGGAATTGCGCGAGGAGTTCGCTCATGCCGTGCCCCGGCACTGCCGCCACAGCAACACCCCGCCGCAGAGTGCCGCGAGGGCCAAAGGCCAAGGGTAAAGTGCATGGATCGGGCGCAGCTGCTGCTCGCCGCGTGCCACCGGCTCCAGTCGGTCCAGCTCGGCGTAGATTTCTTCCAGCGCCTTGAGATCACGGGCCCTGAAGTAGCGTCCACCCGTGGCGGCTGCAATACCCTTCAGTGTCTTCTCATCCAGATCAGTGGAGGGATTGACGCGAATATTCCCGAACAGCTGGCGCACCATCATCTCGTCCGCCCCTATGCCTATGGTGTACACCTTCAGTCCGGCGTTCGCCGCGAGCCGGGCGGCGCGCAGGGGCGTGACCTGTCCCGCCGTGTTGGCGCCATCTGTCATCAGAATCACGACCTTGTGCGCCGCATCCTGCTCGCGCAGCCGCTTGACTGCGAGCCCCAGGGCGTCCCCGATTGCAGTGCTGCGTCCGGCGAGCCCGATGGCCGTTTCATCGAGCAGCCTGGCCACGGTGGCCCTGTCATGGGTGAGCGGCGCATTGAGATAGGCCTGCTCACCGAACACGAGCAGACCCAGCCGGTCGCCTTCACGCCGCTCGATGAAGGCCTTGGCCACGGCCTTGGTGGCGACCAACCTGTCCACAGGTTCGCCTTCGAGAAGAAAATCTTCGACCTCCATGCTCTCAGACAGATCCACCGCCAGCATGAGATCCCGCCCCGCGTCGGTCACTCCGATGGGCTCCCCCAGCCACTGCGGATTGCTCGCCGCCAGCACCAGCAGCCCCCAGCCCAGCAGGGCCACGAGCGGGAAGGCCTGTGCGTGGATGGATTCCCCTGCGCCGCCGGCGAGATGCCGGAAGTCTTCCAGATCCGGTACCCGCAATGCGCCCGTATCTAGCCCCGATGCAGGGGGCAGCAGGCGTCTGACCAGCCATGGCAGGGGCAGGGCGAGAAAGTACCAAGGCCAGGCAAACTCAAGCATCGCCGAGTCTCAGCGCAAAGGCGTGGGGTGGGAGCCGATTCAACCACTGCTCCAGCCCCTGCAGTATCGCCTCCGCGTCCAGTGTGCTGCGTGGATCGTAGGGCGCGGCAACCAGGGCGCGCCCCGCCCCTTGTGTGAAGAACTGCTGACCCGGGACCAGACTGTCGAGAGCTTCGAGCAGGGCCTCGCCGGTCACCGCGCGCAGGCTTGTTCCCTGCGGCAATGCGAGCAGTATCTGCCGGCAGAGCATGGATGCCTGGCCTGCCAACGCATGGGCATCGCCGGTTTGTGCATGGTCCGCCCTGAGCGCCTGCAGTCTAGCCAGGGCGAGGCGCCGCAGACGGGTGCGGCGCCGCTGATATCCCCACCACAGGCATCCCCCGACCAGCATTCCGAGCCCGGTCAACACCAGCCACCAGCCGGGTGCCAACGGCCACCAGGCAATCAGCGGGGGCGGCAGGGCGCCGTCGCGCAGGGGGAGCTCGGCCGGATTCATCGGGGTGCGCGCAACAAGGCCTGCACGCTCTCGAAAGGCGCAGCTGTGGTGAGCAGGGTGGCAAGGGCAGCACGGTGCTCCCGGGCGAAGCGCGCCAGCGAAGATTCGCGTGCAGCGAATCGATCTGCATAGGCGCTGCGTGCCGCGTCAGGGAGGGCATTCAGCACATGCTCCTGTAATCCTTGTCGCACCCGCAGCGGACGGGTGAGCGGGGGTAGGCTGATTTCCAGCGGGTCATGCACCAGCAGCAAACCCAGCTCGCAGTGCCGCCTGAGCTCGGCCAACTCCTTGCACGCAGCCTCGTCAAGGCCGCGGCCATCACCAATCACGAACACCAGACTGCCGGGACGCGCGAGGCGCCGCAGACGTCGCAACGCCAATGCTTGCGACGAGGCACTGTCCCCATTTTCCTCCAGACTCTCCGGCGCGGCCGCACCGCTCTCGGCCAGCAGATGCAGGAGACGCATGGCGGCAAGTTTGCCGCGCGCGGGTACCAGCTCCCGATGGTGTTTCCCGGCATGCACGATGCCGCCGATGCGATCTCCACTCTCGACGGCTTTCCAGGCGAGCAGCGCCGCGGCGCGCGCCGCCTGCACCCGTTTGAAACAGCCCCGGGTGGCAAAGGCCATGGTCGGTCCCAGATCGACAACCAGGAAGACAGGGCGCTCGCGCTCCTCCCGGAACAGCTTGGTGTGGGGCTTGCCGAGACGTGCAGTCAACCGCCAATCGAGCGCGCGCACGTCGTCACCGGCCTGATACGGGCGGGATTCCAGATACTCCATGCCCCGCCCCTTGAGTGGGGCGCGGTACTCACCTTTCTGGCGTGCGCGCGGCGACGGCTGCCAGCCCACCAGACTGCGTGCCGCCCCGGCGAGCGCGATGAGCTCGGCTTGATCGGGCACGGTGCGGGACGTCGCCACGGGCGCGTGGATTTGCGCGAGCATCGCGGGACGCAGCGCCACGGCTGCGCTCAGGGCACCGCGACGCGAGACAGCAGGGTGGAGACCAGACGGTCGGGCGTGATGCCTTCTGCCGCCGCCTCGAAGTCGAGGATGACGCGATGCCTCAGCACGTCCGGCGCGAGCGCATGGATGTCTTCTGGATTGACGTAGTCGCGTCCCGCGAGCCAGGCATGCGCCCTCGCGCAGCGGTCCAGCGCAATGGTGGCGCGTGGACTCGCGCCATAGGCAACCCAGCGGGCGATGTCCTCTCCATAGGCGCCTGGTGTACGGGTCGCGCAGACGAGCTCGATGATGTAGCGCTCGAGGGCCTCGCTCATGTGGACTGCCAATACCTCGCGGCGGGCGGCAAACACCTGCTCCTGGTGCAGGATGGGCGCGCGCGCGGACAAGCCTGACATGTCTTCCATCGCCTCGGCGCGGGAGAGGTGCAGCACTTCACGCTCCTCCTCGGGCGAGGGATAGGTGATGGTCACGTGGAGGAGAAAACGATCGAGCTGGGCCTCGGGCAGCGGGTAGGTGCCTTCCTGTTCCAGCGGGTTCTGGGTGGCCATCACCAGGAACAGTGCCGGCAGCTGGTAGGTCTCGCGCCCGATGGTGATCTGGCGTTCGGCCATGGCCTCGAGGAGCGCGGACTGGACCTTGGCCGGCGCGCGGTTCACCTCGTCCGCCAGCACGAGGTGATGGAACAGCGGACCTTGCTGGAACTTGAACGAGCCATCCTGCGGCCGGTAGATCTCGGTGCCGGTGAGATCCGCCGGCAACAGATCGGGCGTGAACTGGATGCGATGGAAGTCGCCCTCGATGCCCTCCGCCAGCACCTTGATGGCGCGCGTCTTGGCCAGCCCCGGCGGACCTTCGACCAGAAGATGCCCATCGGCGAGCAAGGCTATCAAGAGCCGTTCCACCAGCTGCTGCTGCCCGATGATACGTGTGCCGATGAAGGCGCGAAGTTCGCGCAGAGCATTCTGTGTGGACATGGGACCTGCAATTGAATCGTGCGTCGGGATGGGCTTGGATGATCAGCGGCCTGCGTCCTTCTTGCAAGAGAGCCGTCGGAGAGTCCCCGCGTGGTTTTTTCACATCCGCGAAAGACATGATCCAGTAAGCTATGGCTCCCGAGTCCCAACATGGAACACAGCATGCGCCCGCAACGCGGATTTACCCTCATAGAGGTGATGGTCGTGGTCGTGATTCTCGGCATTTTGGCCGCGATCGTGGTGCCCAGGATCATGAGCAGGCCCGACGAGGCCCGAGTGATCAAGACACAGCAGGATCTCCGCGCGATCGGCGCGGCGCTGGATCTCTACAAGCTGGACAATTTCACCTATCCGACCACGGCGCAGGGACTGGAGGCACTGGTCACCAAGCCCGCCAGCCTTGCTTCGGGGGCCAACTGGCGCGAAGGCGGCTATCTTGCGAAGTTGCCGGTGGACCCCTGGGGCGCTGACTACCAGTACCTTTCGCCCGGACAGCGCGGGGAATACGACCTGTTCTCGCTGGGCGCGGACGGCGCATTGGGTGGAACAGGCAACGCCAAGGATCTCGGCAACTGGGACGAGGAGTGAGCGCGCCCTGATGCCCCTCTTACGACCGTCCCTGCCGCGAGGCTTCACCCTGCTCGAGGTGATGGTGGTGGTGGTGCTGGTCGGTATTCTGGCCAACATGGTACGCCTTGCAGTGGGTGATGGCGGGCGGGGAGCAGCACTCAGGGATACCGCCCGCGTGTTGCAGCAGCTGACCCGGGTTGCGGCCGACGAAGCGATGATAACCAGCCGCCCTGTGGCACTGATCCTCGGGCCGGAAGGCTACGGCCTGCAACGCTGGCAAGAGGGATCATGGCGCCGTCCCGGAACAGATGCCCTGTACCGCGTGCGCCGCCTCCCACCCGGCATGGATTTGCGTGTCACCGGCAGCGACGACGGCGCGGCACTCGGCTCGCGGGTGCCGGCGATCTTCTTCCCGGACGGCAATGTGGAGGCTCTCGGCATGGAATTGCGACTGCTTCCCGGCGAGCGTCGGGCGCGACTTCTGCCGGAGGATGACGGCTACCGCGTGGAGTTCAATTGAACTCCTGCAAGCGCGCATGGGGATTCACCCTGGTCGAGGTGCTGGTTGCCCTCGTGGTCCTCGCGGCCGTGCTCTATGCCGGGAGCGTAGGCATCCGCGGCGCCGCCCGTCAGGAAGAAGCCCAGGAGCTGCGCATCCTCGCGCACTGGGTTGCAAGCAATGCCGCCACTGAAATCACCCTGCAGCCTGCGCCGGAGAACCAGCCATGGACTCCCCCAGAACCGCGGGAAGCTTTGCTCTACGGGCGTACCTTCCGGGTACGCTACAGCCTGCTCGAGGAAGAGCTGCCGGAGTTTCTGGTGATCGAAGGCGAACCGTCGACCGCCCGGCGGGTGGTGGTTGAAGTCGCGGATCCGGCGACGTCGGACACCATCCTTGCCCGGCTCGAGGCTCCTGCGCCATGAGGTGGACGCGGCATCGGTCGAGCGCGGGCTTCACTCTGCTCGAAGTGCTGGTCGCAATTGCGATCTTCAGCGTGATGGCAGTGCTCGCCTATGAGGGCCTGCGCAATTTCCTCGCCGCGCGCACCCTGCTCGACAACCGTACCGGGGTCTTTCATGCCCGTGTCCGCGGGATGGCCCAGATGCAGCAGGATCTCGAGCAACTGGTGGCGAGACCCGTGCGCGATGAACTGGGGGATCCCGTGGATGCGCTGCGACGTCGCACCGGTGAGGAAGTATTGCTGGCGTTCACGCGCCACAGTCCCTGGCCAGCTCCATCGCGGGGCTTGCCCGACCTTCGCCGGGTCGAATATCGGCTGCTCGAGGGGCGCTTGTTGCGCAGGGAATGGGACGCGCTTGACCGCGTTTCATCGGTTGGTTATCGCGAGCGGACCCTGTTGTCCGGGGTGGAGTCGGTCCAGCTGCGGTTTCATGGCGCCGAGAGCTGGCAGGACGACTGGGCAGGCGCGGCGGGACCGGCCTCCCGGACTGACTTGCCGCGCGCGGTAGGCGTGCTCGTGCGTTTCGCAGACGGCCGCAGCCTCGAGCGCATCCTGCGTCCGGGTGGGGCGGGGTAATCTCATGCGCAAGACTCGACCGGGATCGACTTCGCCATCCGCCGAGCGCGGCATCGCCCTCATCACGGCGATGGTGCTGGCGTCCCTGATGACCGCCGCAGTGGTCGTGCTTGCCACCGATCAGTACCTGTCAGGGCGCAGGATCAACAACCTGCTCGAAGCGGACCGGGCGGCGCTGATGGCCGCGAGGCTTGAACGCGATGCGGTGCGCCTGCTGGAAAAAGATGGCGCGCTGGGGCGGCAGGACGTGACGACGGAGGAGTGGGCCGTGGTCCGTCTGCGCGCGGAAGATCTGGGCATGGAGGCGGAAGGCGGCCTGCGGGATTTACAGGGGCTTTTCAATCTGACCAATCTTTCCCCCGATCCCGCGTTTGCCGGAGGCAATGCAGCGGGCGCTGGCGCTGTCGCAAACCGCCTGGATCTGGATACCGCCGAAGCCATGGACGATCCACCGGCAGTGCTCGGCGACGAGTTCCAGACCGGGACCAGCTTCCCTCCGGAGGACGCCGGGCAATTCTCGAACGAGGGCGAGACGCAGGACGAAGGTGCTACCACGCCCGCGCGGGGGGCAACGCGCGGAGGGTCTCCCACGCCGGCTGCGCCGGGCGAGGCGGCGGAGCGACGGTTCCGCCTGCTGTTCAAGGCTCTCGATCTGGATGAAACACCCATCCAGGCGATTATCGACTGGGTGGATCCCGACTCCGAGACCCGTTTTCCCAATGGCGCGGAGGATGACTACTACTCCCGGCAGAAACCCGCCTACCGCACGGCAAACCGGCCTTTTGCCTCAGTGCATGAGCTGCGCCTCGTCAAGGGCATGACGGATGAAATCTTCGAGCGCCTTGCTCCGTTCGTGGTCTGCCTGCCGAATGCGACCCCTTTGAATGTGAACACGGCGCCCAAGGAAGTGCTCATGAGCCTGGGGCCCGCCGTGAGCAGCAGCACTGCGACCGTGCTGATCCGGGCCCGCGAAACCCAGCCATTCATGACACTGGACGCTTTCCGCAAGCATCCGTTGCTACAATACGCGCAACTGGAGGCAGGCGACCTTGCGCTTGCCAGTGACTTTTTTGAACTCAGGACCACCGTCCGCAGCCCCCGTTTCGAGCACACAACCTTGAGCTTGATCACCCGCAACCAGAACAAGGCACGACGCCTCGGCCGCGAGCAGGAGGTACTCGTCCTCGCACTTCCGGATGCCGAGCCATGACCGCGGCACTCGTTGCGCGAGCCTTGCCGGGGGCGATATTCGAGTGGGCGGAGGTGGATCGCGACGGTGCCCCAGGCACGCCGGCGCGGGGCGGCGTCCAGTCCTTGATCGACGCCTGTGCGGCGCGCGAGATGACCCTGTTGCTCGATGGTCGCAGCGTGGGCACGCTACCCGCGGCGATTCCGGCGAAATCGCAGCGACAGGCTCGGATCGCCGCGCCGTTCGCCATAGAGGACGATGTCACGGAAGAACTGGAAGCGCTCTACGTCACCTGCGGCCCGGCCGAGGAGGCCGGGGTAAGGACCGTCGGCTACACGCGCAGGCACGAGCTTGATGCCTTGCTGGCACCGCTGGCGGAGGCCCGTGTCGCGCTGCGCGGAGTCAGACCGGACTATCTCGCCCTGCCCTGGTCGCCGGGGCAGTGGTCGGTGCTGCTGGAAGACAACCGCTTGCTGGTCAGGACTGCGGCGCGACAGGGCTTTGTGGTGGAACGTGAACTGGCTACTGAAGTGCTCTCGCGCAAGCTCGCGGAAGCTGCCCCGGAGCGCATCGTGCAGTTTGGCGATGGTGCGTTGCCCGCGGCCTTCCAGAGCTTGCCAGTGTCCCGTCAATCACTGGTCAGTGGCCCCTGGCGGCTGTTCGCCAAGGCAGCCACCGAATCGGCCGGCATAGACTGGCTACCCGACAATTTCCCGCGACCGCGCAATGCACGCCGGGCGGCGTGGGTTTGGGCCGCCAGCCTGCTGGCCCTGACACTGGCAGTCCATCTGGGCTTTCTGCTTGTTGGAAATGCGCGGCTCGAGACGCAAACCGCGGCCCTGCGCGAGGCGCAAGCCGAAATCATGCGGGGGACTTTCCCTGAAATCACCCGGATTGTGAACGCCGAAGTCCAGGCCGCGCAGGCAGTAGCCGCATTGCGGGCCCTGGGTGGAGAGGAAGCCTCGGTGCTCGAACTGCTGCACGGACTCGGTCTCGCCGCGAACATGGGGACAGGCGGGTTCCGCCTGCTCAACGTCAACTACGCGAACGGCGTGATGAGTGTCCAGACCCTGGCCCCGGATATCGCGAGCCTCGAAGGGCTCGGTGCTGATGCCGACTCGCCCGTGGTCATAGAAATCCTCTCGGTGGAGAACCGCGAAAGCGGCGTGGTCGGCAATCTCCGTGTGCGCAGGAAGGAGCAGGGTTCATGAACGTCTGGTGGCAGGGCCTGAATCCACGCGAACGCCTCCTGGTCAGCCTCGCCTCGGCAGCCGCACTGGTGGCGTTGTTGTTCCTGTTGGTGGTGGAACCACTGCAGCTGCGCCACGGCCGACTGCAGGATGAGCTTGCCGGGCAGGCCCGGGCGTTGCAGTCGCTGCAGCGCCTCGGCGAGGAAGCGGCCGCATTGCGCGAGGGCGGTGCGCCCCGGGGACGACTGGCAGAAGGCCAGACCCTGCTGGCATTGCTCAATGCCTCGGCAGGCGCACGCGGCCTCTCCTCCGGCATCGAGCGCATCGTGCCCAATGGCTCGGGGGAGGCTTCGGTGGTGGTGAGGGGTGTGCCGTTCGACACACTCGTGGCCTGGCTGATCGCGCTCAGGACCGCATCGGGGGTGGAGGCCCAGCGGCTGGTGGTGGACAGCGATGGCAGTGCCCCGGGCCGCATCAACGCAAGTCTGACGCTGGTAGCGACCAGCGCGCCCTGAGTCACACCAGCTGGTTCATCTCGAAGATGGGCAGCAGGATTGCGATGACGATGGTGAGCACTATGGCCCCCATCAAAAGGATGAGCAGCGGTTCCAGCAGGCCGAGCAGCAGCGAAAGCTGGTTCTGGACCTTGAATTCGAAGGATTCCGCACCGGTATCCAGCATCTCGACCAGATTGCCCGAGGCTTCGCCGCTGCCGATGAGATGAGGCAACAGCGGGGGAACCAGGGAGGATTTGACGAGCGCACGGCTTAGGGCACTGCCTTCACGAACCTCCTCGATCACATCCCTCAGGTGTTTTTGCAGTGGCGACAGGGTCACGGATTTCGCCGCGATGCCCAGCGCATCGAGCATGTCGACACTGCTGCCGAGCATGATGGCGAGCATGCGTGCAAAGCGTGCTGTCTCGCTGCTCACCAGCAGCTTGCCCAGCACCGGGACCGCCAGCAGGAACCGGTGGAACAGAAAGCGGGGCTTGTCCTTCTGCAGGAACCAGCGCAGGCCTTGCACGGCGGCAAGCAGCGCGAGCAGCAACGCCAGCCCATAATCACGGGCAAACGCCGAAAGCGCGATGAGTCCCCGCGTGAGCAGCGGTAATTCCTGCTTCATGTCGATGAACACTTTCACGACTTCAGGCACCACGTAGGCGAGCAGGCCCGTCACCACCAGCACTGCGGTGACGCTCAACACTCCCGGATAGACCATCGCAAGCCAGAGGCGCTTGTTCATGCGGTCGCGATTTTCGACATGGCCGGCGAGGCGCTGCAGCACCATGGGCAGGTGCCGGGTGCGCTCCCCGGCACCCACCGTCGCGCGATAGTCCTCCGGAAAGATTTGCGGAAACTCCTCCATCCCGACGGCGAGCGACTGTCCCTCCAGGATTCTGGCCCGGATCCCCAGTGCAACCCGGTTCACGCTGCGAGAATCTGCCTGGCGCGCAATGGCAGTGAGCACGTCATCCAGCGGAAGTCCGGAGGCGCTCAAGGTTCCCAGCAGTCGGGTGAACAGGGCGAGTTCCTCACCACCGAGACGTGGTCCACCCAAGCGCAGTCCCGGCAGGCGCATGCCGGTGCGGCTCTTGCCGAGACTTACATTGAGAGGAGTGAGTTTCTGTTCGCGGAGCTGTTTGCGCGCCTGGCGTTCCGAATCCGCCTCGATCACGCCGCGTTGCTGCGTGCCGTCCGGCGTGAGGGCGGTGTAGTCGAAGGCGGCCATCAGAGATGCGGTCCGGACTTCAGAGGGACTGCATCACGCGCAGCAGTTCTTCAGGCGAGGTCTGGCCGGCAAGCACCTTTTGCAGACCATTGTCCATGATGCCCATGGAGCGCGTACGCGCATGCTTTTCCAGCGCGGCCTCGCTGGCCCCGTCGTGCACCATCTGGCGCAGGGTCTCGTCGAACACCACAAGTTCGTAGATTGCGGTGCGGCCACGATAGCCGGATTGGTTGCAGTGGGCGCAGCCCCGGGCGGTGAAGATGGGCGAGTCCGCGCGATCGACCGCGCCCATACGGGCTGCCGCTGCCACTTCGAGCACACCGGGCTGGCGGCAGTGAGGGCAGAGCAGGCGCACCAGACGCTGGGCCAGTACACCGACGAGGCTGTAAGCCAGCAGGAAAGGTTCGGCACCCATGTCACGCAGGCGCGTGATGGCGCCGATGGCGGTATTGGTGTGCAGGGTGGAGAACACCAGATGTCCGGTGAGACTCGCCTGGATGGAAATCTGTGCGGTTTCCAGATCGCGGATTTCACCGACCATCACCACGTCCGGATCCTGGCGCAGGATGGCCCGGAGCCCGCGGGCGAAGCTCATGTCCACCTTGGTGTTGACCTGGGTCTGGGCGATCCCTTCGATGAAATACTCGATGGGATCTTCCACTGTCATGATGTTGCGACTGCCCTCGTTCAATCGCGCAAGTGACGCGTAGAGTGTGGTGGTCTTGCCCGAACCCGTCGGCCCGGTCACCAGGAAGATGCCGTGAGGTTTGTGGATGATGGCATCCAGGGTCGCTGTGGTTTCGGGATCCATGCCGATGTGTTCCAGCGCCAGTCGGCCGGCCTGTTTGTCGAGGAGGCGAAGAACCACACGCTCGCCGTGACCGGAGGGCATGGTGGATACGCGCACGTCCACCGGCCGATTGGCAATCTTGATGGAGATGCGGCCGTCCTGGGGCAGCCGCTTCTCGGCAATATCGAGCTTGGCCATGATCTTGATGCGCGAGGAGACCAGCGGCGCAATGGCGGCTGGTGGCGACATCACCTCCCGCAGCACGCCGTCGACCCGCAAGCGGATGAGCAGCCGGGTCTCGAAGGGTTCGATGTGAATGTCGGACGCGTTCTGGCGGATGGCCTCCGAAAAAAGCACATTGATGAGCCGGATGATCGGTGCATCGTCATCGGCATCGAGCAGATCCGCGGGTTCACCGAGCACATTTGCCAGATCGGCAAAACTGGCGTCGCTGCCGAGATCCGCCATCATCTGCTCGGAAGCGCTTTCGCCTGCCTCGTAGGTCGACTGCAACTGGCGGTCGAACTCGGCTTCGGTGATCTCCTGCAAGTGCAGGGGACAGGCGGCCATGCGCCGCACCTCGAGGATGGCTTCCGCAGGCGTGCGGGGCGTCACCAGCACCGAGAGGGCCTGCCCATGCATGGCGTCCACCAGCACTCCATGGCGCCGTGCATAGGAGAAAGGCAGCTTCACGCGATACGACTCCTACTCGACCAGACCATCCGCGGGCAGGCGCGGTCCCGGATCGCGCAGGAAGAAGCGGTGCTCCTGATCCTGCTTCTCCTGCTTGCCGCGAATATCTTCGTAGCGGGAGGAGGTGAGCGCGCGATTGGTTGCCTGGTCACGCACGATCGAGGGGCGCAGGAACACCATCAGATTGGTCTTCGTGAAATCGCTGGAACTGTTGCGAAAGAGAGCGCCTATGCCCGGAATTTCACCGATGAGGGGGATGCGCGTTTCGTTCTCGCGCATTTCGTCGCTGATGAGTCCGCCCAGCACGATGATCTGCTTGTCATCCACCAGCACCGAGGTCTTGATAGAGCGCTTGTTGGTGACGAGATCCGCGCCCGTCGTGTCGCGGTCGACACTGGAGACCTCCTGCTGGATTTCGAGGGTCAGCGTATCCGCATTGTTGATGCGGGGCTTTACTTTCAGCAGGATGCCGACGTCCTGGCGTTCGATCGTCTGGAAAGGATTGTCGGGCGTGGTGGTGTTGTTGGTGAACTGCCCCGTGACGAAGGGCACGTTCTGGCCGACAACGATTTCGGCTTCGGCGTTGTCCAGGGTCATCAGGGTGGGCGTGGAGAGCACGTTGGTGTACTGGTCGCCGCTCAACGCCCGGATCAGCGTGCGCAGATCGCCGGCGGAGAAATAGCCGAGCGTCAGACCCGTCAGCAGGCTGGGCGCGGAATTGGCGGCGAAGGGGTCGGGAATACCGCCCGAGTCGAGCCCGGGGAAGCGTGAGCCCGCGTAAAAGCCGTCCCGGTTCGGTACCGAGGTGGTCCATTGCACGCCGAGTTCATCCGACTTGTTGTTGGAGACTTCCGCGACCAGACCTTCCACCAGCACCTGCGCGCGACGGATGTCCAGTTTCTCGACGACCGCCCTGACCTTCTCCATCAGTTCCGGCTCGGCCAGCACGATAATAGAGTTGGTGGATTTATCCGCCTGGATTTCGAATGCGCCCCGCACCCCGGCGCCTGAAGGTCCGCCACCTTCGCCGCCGGCACCGCCTTCGGCCCGATTGCCGATGGATTGCAGCAGCGGCACGATCTCCTCCGCGAGGGCGTACCGCAAGTAGATCACATCGATTAGCTCGTTGCGCGAACTCCGCGGCACATCCATTTCGCGAATCAGGGTGCGCATCCGCATCTTTTCCGCCGGCGCGCCCCCGATGAGCACGGAATTTGAGCGCTCATCCGCCGCAATGGGCGGCGCGAGTCCGGGATTCTCGGGATTGGAAGTCAGCAGCTGCTGCACCGTGGCGACCAGCGGGATGGCCTTGGCATGGCGCAGGGCTATCACCTCGATGAAGTCCGCGTTGTCCCTGTCGATTTCGCGCACGATGCGCATGATGCGGTTCACGTTGGCGGCCGTGTCGGCCATCACCAGCGCGTCGGCACGGGCGGTTGCCGCCAGATGGGCCTCCTGGGGCAACAGGGGGCGCAGCACGGGAACCAGCTCTGCTGCATTCACGTAGGTGGTGGGGATGACGGCCGTCGTGACCTGCTCCGTGGCCCCGACCCGTTCCGAGACCACGCCAACCCCACCTTCCTGGCGACCGTTGATGTCCGGCAAGATCTTGATGACCTTGCCGCTGGGCACGGCCACGAAGCCGTTCACCTTGAGCACGGAGAGAAATACTTCATACAGCGCATCCGGGTCGGTCGGGGCCGAGGACACGACGGTGACCTGACCTTTCACGCGAGGGTCGATGATGAAGTTCTTGCCGGTCAGCTCCGAAACGGCCGTGATGAAGGCTTGGATGTCGGCGTTCTTGAGATTGAGGGTGACCGCCTTGCTGCCGTCATCCGCCGGGGTGATTCCTGCCCCCGCCGCCTCCTGCGCCGAGGCGGCGGATGATGTGACAATGAGGACGCCCAGCAGCGCCCCACCGAGGGGCGAGGACAGAAATCGTGTTCGTCGCAATGGCATGCGATCGGCTCCGTGGATATTCAGCGTTTATCATTTTCATTGTGGTGCGCCTCGAAGCGAGTCGAGGCGTCGCCAGCTCCCGGGAGGTTGATCACCGCCCAGGATGCTGAAAGGGGTTGGCCGGCCCTGTCCGGCGCCGGCACTCATGTCTGTGGACTCTTCCTCCGAGGTCATCGGACCGGGCGCCACCGGCAGCGCGGCCGACTCCAGACGTCCCTGATGTTTGATGACCACCTCGAGAGGGCGGATGGCCCGCAACTCCACGCCTTCCTTGAGAGGCTCGCCGGGGCGGAACTCGCGTGGCGCGCCACCCTCGACTTGAAGGATGGCATAGGCGCGCGAACGATCCCGCGAATAGGCAATGCCCTGGACCTTGACGTCCAGCGCAGTGGCCGGCAGCACGGTGTTCTCGTCTTCCTCCGGCAGGACCACTGCAGCCGCAAGATCCGGGGCCCCTGCCATGGCAGCGTCACTTTCCGCATCAGCGGATTTGCCGAACAAGGACCATTCGCGCAGGCGCTCGAGATTAACCGGCCGGGCCGCTGGACCTGTAGCAACGGGCATCGGTTCAGGGACCGAGGTGTCCGGGTTCAGTGCCTCCGTGCCTGCGAGGTGGTGGACGAGCGTGAGCACCAGCAGGCCGCCGCTCATCAGGACCGGACTCCAGCCGGGCAAGGTCTCGGGCGAGAGGCGGTAGCTCACGAAAGCTTGTTCTCCATGATTGGGCAGGTGCCTTGGGAGGCAGCCGGCAATACCCGCGATGGTACGGATCCGAAGGCCAGAGCGCAAATCAGAAACATGTTACAAGCCCGTAAAATATCAATGATTTTCACCGATCCGCATGGAATACTGCGACCCCGGACCGGGCGTTCTTAAAGAAATCCGGCACGGCGACCGAAACACAGTCATGAACACTCATCAGGCAAACGACTCCATGCATGACATTCTTCCTGTCGTCCTCGCCGGTGGAGGCGGAACACGCCTCTGGCCCCTCTCGCGCGGACACTATCCCAAGCAGTTCCTCAAGGTGGAGGAGGACGTCACGCTGCTGCAGGGCACCCTCCGTCGTCTGACAGTGGGAGGGCGCTTTCCCGCCCATTTTCTGCCCCCGGTCGTGGTCTGCAACGAGGAACACCGGTTCCTGGTGGGCGAGCAGGCCCGCCAGTTGGGCCTGCCGTTCGCGAAGATCCTGTTGGAGCCCGTGGGGCGCAACACCGCGCCAGCCATCACTTGCGCGGCGCTGGCGGCTCGGGCGGCCGGGACAGATCCCTTGCTGCTGATGATGCCGGCGGATCACCTCATCAATGAGCCGCTGGCTTTCATGGCTGCGGTGGAGCGGGGGAGGGAACTCGCGGGTGCCGGCAGACTGGTCACCTTCGGTGTGGTCCCGACTGCGCCAGAGACCGGCTATGGCTATCTGCAGCTCGGGACCGCCCTGGCCGGGCAGGCGTCCTCACCGCAGGCCAATGTCCTCAATGCTTTCAAGGAAAAACCGGCCCTGGAGCTTGCGGAGGCCTATCTGGCCGATGGCGGCTATCGCTGGAACTCCGGAATCTTTCTGTTCAAGGCCAGCGTATGGCTGGAGGCACTCGGGACCTTGCAACCCGACATGCTGGCGGCCTGCAAGAAGGCCACGGAGGCGGCGGGGCAGGATGGCGAGTTCCTGCGCCTCGAGCGGGATGCCTTCCTGAACTGTCCTGCCGACTCGATCGACTATGCGGTGATGGAGCCGCTGGTGGCGGCACAGCCCGAGCGCACTGCCGTGGTCAGCCTGGACGCAGGCTGGTCGGACGTCGGTTCCTGGTCCAGCTTGTGGGAGGTGTCGCCGCGCACGCCCGATGGCAACGTCACCCGCGGTGACGTCTGTGCGATCGACTCGCGCGACAACCTGATTTTTGCCGAAAGCCGCTTGGTGGCGGCGGTGGGCTGCGAGGATCTCGTGATCGTGGAGACGCCGGATGCAGTCATGGTGGCTCCCAGGGCCCGCGCCCAGGACGTCAAGGGCATCGTCGACTGGCTGGCCACGCAGGGCAGGGATGAGCGTCTGCTGCACCGGCGGGTTTTCCGTCCTTGGGGGTCCTATGAGGGTGTCGACAATGGCGCGCGTTTCCAGGTGAAACGCATCATGGTCAAGCCGGGAGCCTCCCTGTCCCTGCAGATGCACCACCACCGCGCCGAGCACTGGATAGTGGTGAGGGGCACCGCGAGGGTGACACGTGGGGAAGAAGCCTTCCTGCTGAGTGAAAACCAGTCGACCTACATTCCCTTGGGCGAAACCCATCGCCTGGAAAACCCGGGCAAGATTCCGCTCGAAATCATCGAAGTCCAGTCGGGGCCTTATCTGGGTGAAGACGACATCGTGCGTTTCGAGGACAAGTACCAGCGCGTATGAGCCATCCCCGCCTGCGCGTGGTGCTGGTGGCCGGTGCCCGCCCCAACTTCATGAAAGTCGCGCCCATCCTCCGCGCCCTGAAGGCCCGCGAGGAGCGCTTCGAGTGGCGGCTGGTGCATACCGGCCAGCACTATGACCACGGCATGAGCGATGTGTTCTTCGAAGAGCTGGGAATTCCCACGCCCGATTTTCACATGGGTGCCGGTGGCGGCAGTCATGCCGAACAGACGGCTCGCATCATGGTGGCGTTCGAAAGCTGGTGCGAGGAATTTGCGCCAGATCTCGTGATGGTGGTGGGGGACGTCAATTCCACGCTGGCCTGCTCGATTGTGGCCAAGAAACTTGGCATCCGCGTGGCCCATGTAGAAGCCGGTTTGCGCAGTGGTGACCGGCGCATGCCCGAGGAAATCAACCGGCTTGTGACCGACGCAATCTCTGATCTCTGCTTTGTGACCGAGCCCAGCGGTCTTGAAAACCTGCGCAGGGAAGGGCGCTCCGAGCAGTCCTCGCACTTCGTCGGTCATGTGATGATCGACGACCTGTTTTTCCAGTTGTCGCAATTGCAGCGGATGACGAGAGAGAACTTTGCCACCGCGCCGCTCAAGCAATCACTGGGCCGCTATGGGGTGGTCACCCTGCATCGTCCGTCCAACGTGGATCATGCCGAAACCCTGTCAGGAATCGCGAGCGCGCTGGGCGAGATAGCAGCTGAGCTGCCGCTGGTCTTTCCGCTGCATCCGCGTACGCGGGCCAATCTCGCGCGTTTCAATCTGGTGCTGCCTGACAGGATCACGATCACCGAACCGCTGCCCTACATGGAATTCCTCAACCTGTGGTCCGACGCCGCGCTGATCCTCACCGACAGTGGCGGGCTACAGGAGGAGAGTACGGCGCTGAGCGTGCCGTGCCTGACCTTGCGCGAAAATACCGAGCGTCCGGTCACCTTGACCGAAGGTACCAACGTGCTGGTGGGCGTGGACCCTCAGCGGATCGTTGAAGCCGCGCGGCGGCAGCTCGGCCGCACCCGGCAAGGTGCCCTGACGTGGCCTGCGTTGTGGGACGGCGCGGCTTCCGAACGCATCGTGGCGGTGCTTGCCGGCGAGCGTGCCTCCTGAGGCAATCCGACTAATCGAGACCGACGATGTCATCCATCCTCCGGAGCGGGGACACTGTTGGCTGAAGGAGTATCGAATGTCTACCAGCATCATCACTGATCAAAGCCGGGGAACGGCTCGGAACCTCATGCCGAGGGTGGGATTCGTCTATGCGCTTCTATGCCTGTTACTGACCGGATGCGGCGGCTCCCCGGTGGAGCAGCCCATGGAGGAAGGGCGTGCAGCCTACGCGGACACCGATTATCCGAGGGCGTTCGCGGCATTCCGGAAGGCGGTGGAGGCTGACGGCGGCAATCTGCAAGCCAGACTCGCACTGGCAGAAACGCAGGAGAAGCTGCAGGACTGGGAAGGGGCCTTCGAGAATTTCAGCGCAGTTGCCGCAGGCGACGCGAGCAACATCGAGGCCCGCTTCAAGACGGGCCAACTGCTTCTGGTGAAGCGTGATGCCGAGGGCTTGCGCAAGACAATCGCGGAGCTTTAAGCCAAGGCACCCGACGCGCCCGAGGGGCCGATACTTGCTGCAGGCCTGCTGGGCGTGGAAGACGGTGCGGAGCGCGCACTCGCCGCAGCCCGAACAGTCCTGACCAAGCACCCCGATGATGTGAATTCGGCGGTGATGGTGGCCTCACTGCTGGTGCGACAAGGTCAGAAGGAAGAGGCGCTCAAAGTTCCGGCGTCCTCGGCAGACAAGACCCCCCGTGATGTGACGCTGCAGAGCATGCTTCTGCGCATTCATCAGCAGGACGGTGAGCCGGGCAAAGCGCGCAAGGTGCTCGAGAACTTGATCACGCTTGAACCCAAGGTGCTGCCCCACCGGGTGCAGCTTGCGGGCCTCCACGAAGCCCGCAATGAGCATGATGAGGCACTGGCGGCGTTGGAGGAGGCGGTCAAGGTGATCACCCCGCCACATTCCGCTGCGGTGCCTGCGCGGCTCGCACTGGTCGACTTCGTGCGGCGCCTGCGCGGGGATGAGGCAGCGGTTTCACGACTCGAAGCCTTGGTTGCCGACGCTCCCGAGGCACAGGATTTGCGCCTGGGGCTGGGTCGCCTGCATGACCTGATGCGGCAACCGGAGGAGGCCGCGAAGGTTTACGAGGAAGTCGCCAAGCGGGAGAAAAACCGACAGACGCCCATCGCGCTGGAGGCTCTCACGCGCCTTGCCGCGGCTCGGGCCTTGTCCGGCAAGCCTGCCGTCGCACTCGAACTCGTTACTGAAGTCTTGACGGCCGCCCCCAAGACCACCGAAGCGCTGCTGCTGCGGGGCACGCTCGCAGTGGATGCGGGCAAACCCGGGGACGGCGTGACCGATTTGCGGGCGGCGCTGGACACGGCGCCGGATTCGCCGCGCGTGATTCGCGCACTGGCGCGGGCCCTGCTCGCAGACGGCAAAGCGGACGAAGCCGTCAAGGTCTTGCAGTCAGCCATCGAGCGCGCGCCGAGGATGCTGGAATTGCGCGGTGAGCTCGCCAATCTGCAGACCACCAACAAGGATCTCGATGGTGCGATTGCCACCCTCGATGCGGCACTGGAGGTTTCTCCCGACAATCAGGGCGCACTGGAGGGGCTGTTCAAGATTCGCATGTTCCAGAAGAACTGGAAGGAGGCTCATGCGATCGCGGAACGCTTGAAGGTCGCGCTGCCGGAATCCCCGCTCGGATTTCATTACGACGGTCTCGTCTATCAGGCTGAGAACAAGCCGGAGGCGAGTCTCGCCCAGTTCGAGTCCGCACTCGCGCTGGCGCCGGATTCCATCCAGCCCTTGTCACAACTCATTCGCAGCCATCTTGCCATGGGCAAGCCCGAGCTCGCGGAAAAACGTCTGGCCGAAGCCATCGAGCAGGATCCGGACAATTTCGTCGCGCACAATCTGTCAGGAGAGCTGTTGCTCGCTGGGCGGGAGCCGGCCAAGGCACAGGCGGCCTTCGAGCGCGCCATCGCCATCAACCCGGGGATTGATGTGTTTTACCGGAATCTGGCCGCAGCCAGACTCGCGCTGGGTGAGGACGAAGCGGCGCTCGCCACACTCGAGAAAGGGATAGAAGCCACTGGTGGTTCCGCCTTGCTCGTGACCGCACTTGCGGGCCAGCTGGAAGCGACTGGCAAGCTGGACGAAGCCATCGCGCAGTACGAGAAGGTTCTCGAAGAAAATCCGAGCTCGGATCTGGCACTCAACAATCTCGCCATGTTGCTGGTGGAATACCGCGAGGACGATGCAGCGATGGCGCGCGCCCGCGACCTCGTGGACCGCATTGCCGCCCGCAACAATCCCGCCTTCCTCGACACTCGCGGCTGGGTGGCCTACAAGTCGGGAGATGCTACCCGCGCGGTTGAGCTCCTCGAGAAAGCGGCGGCCTGGCTTGCGGATACACCAATGGTGCATTACCACCTCGGCATGGCTTATCTGCTCGCCGGCAACGAAGTCCAGGCCCGCGCGAGCCTTGCACGTGCGCTGGCAGGAGACCACGGGTTCCGCGGGCGCGAGACAGCCGAATCGACACTGGCCGGCCTGGAGCAGAAGAAATAGGTTTCTTTCGCGCACCGGGCGTTCCCCCTGGCACCATCTTCCTGGCCGTTGCGCTGGGGACCCATGCGAGTGCCGGGGAGTTGAGGCTCAACGGCTGGGCTGGGGCCGAGGGCAGGGTGTTCATGCAATCCGCCGCGGATCCTCGCCAGCATGGGACACAAGGCTCGCTCGCCGTGCAGCCCGAATGGTCCTGGGTGTCGAATGACGGTGCGGACACCATCGTGTTCACTCCCTTCCTGCGAGTGGATCAATCCGATCATCGCCGTACCCACGGTGACGTCCGCGAACTGCTCTGGATTCACGCCGCGGAGGGGTGGGAACTGCGCACCGGGGTCGGCAAGGTGTTCTGGGGTGTGGCAGAGTCCAACCATCTGGTCGACATCATCAACCAGACAGATCTCGTCGAGAATCCGGATACCGAGGACAAGCTGGGACAGC
>VGUA01000015.1 GCA_016874535.1 Gammaproteobacteria bacterium | reverse complement strand
GAAACGGCCGCCGCCGACCGCCGACCGGTCCTTAAAGGAGCCTTCCATTTCCCCGCACTCGACGCGCGATTCCGCGGGACACGGCCGACAAAGGGCAGTTAAATTTCCTGTGCTCCGGCGAGATTACGCCTTCGAGCACGGTGTAGCCTTGCTCGGCAATGTGGTCTGCGTGTTGTTCCAGCGCTGCCCTGTCCATCGTCACCCTCGCTCGGTTCAACCCTGCGCCCGGCATGGGCCAGGCGCGCTTCGCGCCCCGTTCCACACCGTCACTCTCGCGAAAGCGAGAGTCCACCGGTGCTGGTCGCAGCCGATGAACCCAGGCCATCGAGTCGTTATGCGTCCATCCCGGATGACTGGGCCCGTGGAATGCGGCGTTCGAAACCCCGATTTAATTCGGTGGGTGTCCCAGGTTGGCCTGCCGCAGCCGCCTCACACGGTACCGACGAGAGACCGCGGTTTCACGGCACGCGTATCGCGCACCGCGATCCAGGCACGGACAAGGCGTTGCATGGCCTCGGCGAGCATTGCATTCGTAAGCGTGAGCGGCAGGCGGATGTAGTCCTCGAAGGAACCGTCGATGCCGAACATGGGGCCTGGGGTAATCGCCACACCGCAGAGGTGGCTGACCTCACTCAGCCGCGTCGCGACTGGTGCACCCAGTCTGACCCAGGCGCTGATGCCGCCCGCCGGCGTGGCGGTCTGCCAGGCGGGTATCGACCTCGCGATGGTTTCCACCAGCGCCGCACGATTCGCGCGCAGGTGCGCGCGTCGTGGCGCGACGATGGTCTCGAGGTCGGCCAGCACCTGGCAAGCAATCAGCTGGTCCAACACCGGGGTCGCCATATCGAGCGTCGCCTTCACCGTGGCGGCGCGCGCGATGAAGGCCTCCGGCCCGCGCATCCACCCGACACGCAGGCCACCCCAAAAAACCTTGCTGAGCGAGCCGAGGGACAGCAGAAGCATGCCGTCGCGCGCAAATCTGGACAACGCAGTGGGTGATGGTTCGTCGAGGGCGAGGTCGGTCAGCGTCTCGTCGACCACCAACGCCGCCCCGGACAGACGAGCGATATCGACGAGGCGTGCACGGCAGTCCTCGGGCATGATGAGTCCGGTCGGATTGTGGCAATCCGGCACGCAGTAGATGAAATCCGGCCGCGCTTCACGCACTGCTTCGCGCCAGCGTTCGGGGTCCCAGCCGGCAGGGTCGAGGTCGACCGGTACGCAACGCCCGCCCCAGCGGCGTATCGCCGCGAGCGCGTTGGGGTAGGTCGGGTGCTCGACGAGCACGCGGGAACCCGGTCGAAGGATCGCCGCGAGACACAGCGCGAGCGCGTTCTGTGCGCCCGTCGTGACGAGGATTTGACCCGCGGTGGTTGGCACGCCGCGGTCGGTGTAGCGACGCGCAATAGCAGCGCGCAATTCGGGGAGCCCGTAGAGATAGTAGCCATGCCCCTCGCTGTAGCGGTTGGCGGCGGGCGCGGCGCGCGCGAGCAGATCCGCAAAGAACGTTGTCGGCGCGGGTAGTGCGGCTTGCGTGAGATCGATCTCGTCGTGCGTGCCGACGGGATACCAGGGCGTCGCCGCCTCGCTCGCCTGGGTGTCTCCCTGCGCGACCCAGCTGCCTGCGCCCTGACGGGTCTCCAGATGACCGCCGGCGCGGAGCCGGTCATAAGCTGCGGCTACCGTCGTCCGGCTCACGCCGAGTTCACGCGCCAGGTCGCGCTCGGACGGTAGTTGCGTCCCAAAAGACAGACGACCATCGCACACCAGTTGGGTGATGCGCCCTTCGATCGAGGAGGCAATATCGCCGCGACCGGGCCGCCAGTCACCGAACAACCTGATGAGTGCGCCTGCACGCAGACGTCGCCCGGCATTCATGGAGTCACCCCCTTCACTCTTGATTCGGTGGTGGTCCAGTTTCGAGCGACTGGACCTGTCACAGGCAGATTTGTACGCGCAATATTGGCTCACAGGCGGGCTGGCCGGCAAGAGATAGCAGGCCACTGCCCCGGACTGGACCGGCTTGTGGGTCGGTGATCCATGACACGCCTCGACCCACCGGGCGGGCGAGGAAGACGCTCTCGTCGCGAGCGCCGTGGGTCTACGGTCCCGGTGCCCGCCCCGGGGAGCGTCGACAACCAGCGTTCGACAGTGAGGGGAGACCACCATGACGAAGTCCACATCGCGCTGGGTCGGCGCGAGTCTCGCGCGCAAGCAGGACCTGCGCCTCGTCACCGGCCACGGCCGCTACACGGACGACATCAGCGTGCCCGGGATGCTGCACGCGGCGATGCTGCGCAGTCCCCATGCCCACGCGCGCATCAAGTCGGTCGATGTCTCGCGCGCCCGCGCACTACCCGGCGTGCATGCGGTGCTGACGGGCGAGGACGCGAAACGGTATTGGGGACCGCTGGCGCCGACCATCGACATCGGCATGAAAGTGCCGACGGTCTACGCTCTCGCGACGGACAAGGTCTACTACATGGGTGAGCCGGTCGTCGCCATTGCCGCGGACACGCGCTACCTGGCCGAAGACGCGCTCGAATTCATCGACGTCGAATACGAAGTGCTGCCGGCCGTCACCGACACCGAAGCGGCCCTCGCGCCGGGTGCGCCGCTGCTCTACCCCGAGTGGGGCGACAACGTGCAGTGCGCGTGGGGCATGTCGGTCGGCGCCGTCGACGAAACCTTCGCACGAGCGGACCACGTCTTCGAATTCCGCCTGCCGCAGCATCGCTACTCGGGTGCGAGCCTCGAGGGACGCGCCGCGCTTGCGCACTACGATGCCTACAACCGCAAGCTTACGCTGCATTGTTCGACCCAGGCGCCAAACCTGGTCCGCACCCTCGTGGCGCAGACCTTCCGCTTCCCCGAACACGACGTGCAGGTGATAGCGCCCGACATCGGCGGTGGCTACGGCAACAAGCTGCAGGCCGACGCCGAAGTCATCCCCTGCCTGCTCTCGCTCGCGACGGGCCGCCCCGTGAAGTGGACCGAGTCGCGCCAGGAGAACCTGCTGTCCGGCATGCAGTGTCGCGACTACGTCTGGTATCTCAAGGTTGCGGTGAGCAAGGACGGCATACTGCAGGGCCTCGACGCGCAGGTCCTGGGCAATGTCGGCTGCGACGGCACCTGCCACGCGGCGGGCGCCGGCAAATTCCTCGTCGCCGCGGGCTATGTGCCGGGACCCTACAAGTGGCACGCGTTCCGCGTCGCGACCAAGGTGGCCGTCTCCAACAAGGCGCCGAGCGGCGCCTATCGCGGCTACGGCAAGGACATTGCGAACTACCCGCTCGAAGTCGCGATGAGCCGCATGGCCGATGCGCTCGGGCTCTCGCCGGCGGAGTTCCGTCGCCGGAATTTCGTCGGCAAGGACGAGTTTCCCTACCAGCAGATCTCGGGCCCCGTCTACGACAGCGGCGACTACGCACAATGCCTCGCCAAGCTGCTCGAGCTCGTCGACTACGACGAGGTCAAGCAGCGCCAGGCCGCGACTCAGGGCAAGAGCGCCAAGTATCTCGGCATCGGCATCGCGTCCATGCTCGAGCCCTCGGGCGGCGCGGTACCGAGCTGCATCTTCAATTCCTATGAGGTCGCGACCGTGCGGCTGATGCCGGAAGGCGGCGTGCTGGTGCTGACCGGCCACCAGGACATCGGGCAGGGCTCCGAGACGACACTCTGCCAGGTCGTGGCCGATGAGCTCGGGCTCACCCCCGACGACGTGCGCGTCGTCTACGGCGACACCAACGCCGTGCCCTACGGACTCGGACCGTGGTCGAGCCGCGGCGCCACGTTCAATGTCTCCTGCATCGCCGAGGCGGCGCGGCGGCTGAAGGCCAACCTGTTCGAGGTGGTCGCGAACCTGTGGCAGTGCGAAGCGGCGGGCTTGGTCGCGGCCGACGGCGCCATCGTCGAGCCCGGTGGTCGCCGCATGACCCTGCGCGAGCTCGGTAACAAGCTCCATCTATGGCCCGGCGCGTTCGGCGTCGTGCCGAAGCATGTCGCCAACCCCTTCGAGGTCACGCACTACTGGACGAGCCCGATCGCGTCCTGGACACCGGACGAACTCGGCCGCATTCGACTCTATACGACGCACCCCAGTGGTTCGAGCGCGATCATCGTCGAGGTCGACGCCGAGACCGGGAAGATCGAGGTGAAGGACGTCGCGATCGTCGACGACTGCGGCGTGATCATCAATCCGACCATCGTCGAGGGCCAGCTGCACGGCGGTTACGTGCAGGGGATTGGCGGTGCGCTGATGGAGGAGTTCCACTACGACGAGCGCGGCCAGCTCTGGAACACGGACCTGACCAGTTACCTGCATCCGCTCGCGACCGATGTGCCGGACATCAAGTGCGATCACGTGATCTCACCGTCGCCCTATACCACGCTCGGCACCAAGGGCATGGGTGAGGGCAGCACGATCATGCCGTGTGCGGCCATGGTGAACGCGGTGGAGGATGCGCTGAAGCCTTTTGGCGTGCGCGTTGATCAACTGCCGCTGACCCCGGAGCGCGTGATCCGGCTCCTCAAGACGTCGTCCATATGGCGTGAAATGTACGAGGTGGGCGCATGAAATTCGAAGGCGAATCCGAGGTCAGCGGAACGCCGCCGGTCGTGTGGGACGCACTGATAGATCCAAAGGTCATCGAGCGCTGCACCCCGGGCTGTCAATCCTTGGCCGTCGTGGGACCCGATGATTTTGAGCTGGTGACGAAAATAGGCATCGCCTCGATCTCCGGCACCTACAAAGGGCGGATGCGAATCGCCGAGAAACTGGTAGGCGAGCGCTATGTGATGTCGGCGGAAGGCGCCGGCCCAATCGGCACCATGAGCGTCGTTGGCATCGTCACCCTGCAGGACAACGGCGACGCGACCCGCGTCGCCTACAGCTTCGAGGCGACGGTCGGCGGCGCGATGACCGGCCTAGCGCAGCGCGCGCTGTTGCCCATTGCGAAGCTCCTGACCAAACAATTCTTCAAGCGTGTCGAGAAAGTGATCGCGGGCGAGGATCTGCCTGCCGAGGAGGTGGGGTCATGAAACCGAAGCCGTTCGACTACGTCCGCGTCGACACTCTGCCCGCGCTCTTCTCGGCGCTCGCTGCGCACGATAACGCGAAGATCATCGCCGGCGGTCAGAGCCTCGTGCCGATGATGAATTTTCGCGTCGCTCAGCCCGAGGTGCTCGTCGACATCAACGGCGTGGAAGCGCTGAACCACGTCGGGCGCGACGGTGACTGGTTGTGCATCGGCGCCATGGCGCGCTACCAGGATCTGATCGACAGCCCACTAGTACGCGAGAGCCTGCCGCTGCTCAGCGAAGCGCTCGGCCACGTCGGCTACCCGGCGATCCGCAATCGCGGCACGCTCGGCGGCAGCGTAGTGCATAACGATCCCTCGGCAGAGGGCGGCGTCGCGCTCTGCTGTCTCGGCGCAGAAGTGGTCGTCGCGAGCGCAAAAGGCGAGCGCGTCGTGCCGATTGCGGAATTCTTCGTCACGACCTACCTGACGGACATCGCGCCGCACGAAGTGCTAACCGAGATCCGCATCCCGGTGCCCTTGCCGCGTAGCGGGTCGGCGTTCCGCGAGCTCGCAAAGCGGGTCGGTGACTTCGCGATCGTCAACGTCGCGGCGCTGGTCAGTGTCGGCGCAGGGGACAAGGTGAGCGCTGTGTCGCTCGCGCTCGGCGGCGTCGCAGAGACTCCGTTGTCTTTCGACGTCGGCCCGGCGGTCATCGGTCACCCGCTCGATGCCGCACGTGCAGCCGAGGCTGCGCGGCTCGTGGACGCGTTGAGCGATCCGCAGGACGACAACGTGGCCGGCGGGGAATATAAGCGGCATCTCGCCGGTGTGCTGGTGAAGCAGGCCCTGCTTGCCGCCTATATCGACGCAATGGCGAAGGGAGCATGACGATGAACGAGGCGGCAATGAAAGCGATCCGCGTGACGACGAGCGTGAATGGTACGAGCTATACGCGTGCCGTCGAGCCGCGGCTCCTGCTCTCCGATTTCCTGCGCAACGAGCTCGGGCTCACCGGCACCCACGTGGGCTGCGAACACGGCAAGTGCGGCGCCTGCACCGTGCTGGTCGGCGGGCGCGCGGTGCGCGCCTGCCTCATGTTCGCCGTGCAGGCCGAGGGCAAGAGCGTAGAGACGATCGAAGGTCTCGCGGCGGGTGCGGACGCACTGCATCCGATCCAGCGTGCGTTCATCGACTGCCACGGTCTCCAATGCGGTTTCTGCACGCCCGGCATGATCAACTCGACGCGCGCCTTGCTCGCCGCGAACCCTGCGCCGACGGATCAGGAGATCCGCGCGGGGCTGGCCGGCAACATCTGTCGCTGTACGGGTTACGTGAACATCGTGAAGGCGGTGCGGCAGGCGGCGAACGAGATGCGAACGACCGCGGCGCCGGAGGGGGTGTCGAAATGAACAAGGGTCATCGTCCGAACAGTGCAAGGGGAGCATGCCTATGAGCCAGCAGTACCGCGTTCGCCCCCTGCTCCTCGGGGAGGCCGAAGTCGGGTGTGCCCTCGACGTCTTCTGGGGCATGAACAAGGACCAGGGGCGCGTGACGGTGCCCATCCTCGCGTTCCTGATCGAAGGCGGCCGCGACCCGATCCTGATCGATGCCGGCATGCGCAGCGCCGACCGGGCGATGCAGATCCACCGTCTCGGCCCGCACCGCATCCCGGCCGGCATGACGCTGCCCGAGCAGCTAGGACGCTACGGCGTGAAGCCGGAGGAAGTCGGCTGCGTGATCCTCACGCATCTCCACTATGATCACTGCGGCGGCTGTGAGCAGTTGCCGAACGCAAGGATCGTGGTGCAACGGAGCGAACTCGCCGCGGCCGCCGCGCCCATGGGGCCGCGCACGCTCGACATCGGCTCGCGCGAGCTCTTCTACGACCGCCATGACGTTGCGGCAATGGTCGACACGCTGTGGGACCGGGTGGAGCTGATCGAGGGCGACATCGAGCTCTTTCCGGGCATCGAGTGCATCCTCTATCCGAACAGCCACACGCCGGGAAGCCAGTGCGTGTACATCAAGACACTCGATGGCATTGTCGGTTGCGTCGGCGACATGGTGCGGAAGGTCGATATGAACGTGCGCAAGGCGATACCGGCCGGCATTTTCTATGACCTCGAGCAGATGCAGCGCGCCATGCGCGACATCGCGATTCGCGGCGACATCATCTATCCGGCGCACGATCCCATCGTGCTCGAAGAGGACGAGGCGAAGCGCCGGGCGGCGCTGTCGCCTGGCAAACCCTGGCCCTGATCGCGCGAAAAGACATTGCGCCAGGTTTAATTGCCTTGGTCGTTTGATTCGATCCATGGCATTCACTTCTTCTCTGTCGACACACCGACGCGGCACTTCTTCTACCCGCGCTCCGCTTCCGCCGGTGCGCCTAGTTTTGCAGGAGCATTCCGATGACCAATACCAACTCCGCCGCGGCCGCATCGCCGAGCGTCCACGCGGATCCCGCGTTCCTGCAGCGGATCTTCGAACGCGCGGCGTTCATCCGCGCGTTCGAAGAGCAGGCGCTGGAACTCTCACGCGCTATGCCGCCGCAGATCGTGGGCTCGGTGCATCTGTGCGCTGGGCAAGAAGTCGTGCCCCTTGCGGCGCTTGCCGCGCTCGCGGACGACGATCAGGTCATCGCCACATATCGCGGCCATGGCTGGGCGCTCGCCGCAGGTCTCGAGCCGCAGGCCGTGTTCGACGAGCTCTGCCATCGCGCGAGCGGCATCAATGGCGGACGCGCAGGCTCGGCCTATCTGCAGGCTCCACATACCCGCTTCATCGGGGAGAACTCCATCGTCGGCGCCGGGACGACGATTGCCTGCGGCGTTGCGCTCGCGAACGTCGCGGCGGGCAACGGTCGCGTCGTCATCGTCTCGATCGGCGACGGCGCGATGAACCAGGGTTCGGTGCACGAAGCGCTGGCTTTCGCCGCCGCGAAGAAGCTGCCGGTGATCTTCGTGTGCGAACACAACGGCTGGTCCGAGCTCACTGCGACGCGCGACATGTTCCCGGTGGAGCGTCTCGCGCGGCGGGCGCTCGCCTACGGCATGGGCGGCGAGACGCTGGACGGGACGGATCCGATCGCGGTGCGCGAGGCCGTGGCCAAGGCAGCCGGAATCGCGCGGCAGGGCGGTGGACCGACGCTGCTCGAGTGCCGCGTGCCGCGGCTGTGGGGACATTACAACCGCGACATCGAGCACTATCGCCCGGCAGCCGACAAGCGCGCGGCGGCGGCGCAGGATCCGTTGCTCGTGATCGCGGAGCGGCTCCGCGCCTGCGGCGCCGCGAGTGACGATGCGCTCGCCGCGGTGCGTAGCGCGGCGGAAGCGCGCGCCACCGAGATCGCCCAGCGCGCGGCCAACGCGCCCCTGCCCGCCGTCGCGACGCTCTGCGATCACGTGTATGCGCCGGTGGCCGCGGAGAGCGGACAGCGCGTGCTCGAGACCTGCGAAATGACCTACATCGCCGCGGTAAACGCCGCCCTCGCGGCCGAACTCGAGGCCGATCCCCGGACGGTGGTCTACGGCGAAGACGTGGGCCGGGCCGGCGGCATTTTCGGCGCGGCGAAGCATCTGCAAAAGAAATACGGCGAGGCGCGCGTGTTCGATACGCCCATCGCCGAGAACGCGATCCTCGGCTCGGCGCTCGGTGCCGCCCTCGCGGGCCTGAAGCCTGTCGTCGAAATCATGTGGAGCGATTTCGTCTTCGTGGCTTTCGATCAGCTGATCAATCAGGCCTCGAACGTGCGCTATCTCACGAACGGCCGCAGCGGTGCGCCGCTCGTCGTGCGCATGCAGCAAGGTGTGACGCCCGGTTCCTGCGCCCAGCATTCGCAAAGCATCGAGGCCCTGCTCGCACACATTCCCGGGCTGAAGCTTGCGCTGGCGGCGACACCGGACGACGCCTACCAGTTGCTGCGCGCGGCCGCGGCGGATCCCGATCCTTGCGTCGTCATCGAAGCGCGCGGACTCTATCAATTGAGCGGTCCGGTGCGGATAACGGAAGGTGCGGAACCGGTTGGACGCGCGCGTCTGCATCGGCGCGGCAGCGATGCGCTCGTTTTGACCTGGAGCGCGATGCTGCACCAGGCGCTGGCCGCGGCGGAGGCTCTCGCTGCCGAGCGCCTCGACGTCGCGGTGATGGACCTGCGCTGGCTGCGCCCGCTTGACGAGGCGGCGATCGCCGACGCCGTGCGGGAAGCCGGCGGGCGAGTGCTGATCGTGCATGAAGCGGTGCGCGCCGGCGGCTTCGCCGCGGAGCTCGCAATGCACCTACAGGAGCGGATGCCTGAGAGCCTCTGCATGCCGGTGCGCCGGCTCACGACGCCCGATATCCGAATCCCTGCCTCGCCGGTTCTCCAGGCGGCGGCGCTGCCCAACGCGGACAGTATCGCCCGTCATCTCCGGGCGCTCATCGCGGATGCGCCGCGCCCCGCCTGTCGATGAGCCTCATACGCAAGACTGAAGCGCGTGTTCAAAATCGATATCGAGACCTGCAAGCCCTGGCTGAAACGGGTGTTTAAGAGCGACATGCAAATCTGCGCGCACTGTGGTGGCCCCGTGAAAGCAATCGCAAGGGAATGATGGGGAGAATGACGAGGACAGTTCACTCAATTCAGTTCACGACAAATGGAACTGTCTCCCAAATAGAAGCTCGGTCCGCTGGCCATCGGCCCCGACTGGGGGAAAAGATCACACCGGAAGACAGGAGTCGTGCGAAAGCCGGGCAGTGCCCGTTTGCAGCGGCCAAGGCGACCTTGCAGAACGCCGATAGCCGCTGAACCTTGCACTCTCCGGGGACAGTTTACTCAATTCAATTCGCTGACTAGCCTGTCCGTGTCATGGAAGACACGGAGGTCATCACTCATGGCACGGATGCCGAAACTGGTCGTTCCCGACTATCCGCACCACGTCACTCAACGCGGTGCTCGCCGCATGCAGACGTTCTTCTGCAACGACGATTACCGCTACTACCCGACTTTGTTGTCGCAAGCCCGCGAAGAAGCGGGCGTTGCAATCTGGGCTTACTGCCTCATGCGCTGCATGGACTGTCACGCCGAGCGATTGGTGGCTTTCAGCTGTAAGCGATGCGGCTTCTGCCGGAGCTGCGGCTCTCGCGCAAGGCCTTCTCCACCTTCATCGCCGCGCAGCCACCCGCCCTGGTCTTGTTCGAAGCCTGCGGCACCGCACACTTCTGGGGCCGCACCGCACACGCACTCGGACACGAAGTCCGCCTACTCCCCGCCCAGTACACCTTTCGCGAAATTGAATCGCAAGTTCGACCGCTATCTGAACCGGAACGCGCGCGCTTGGCATTAACGCTGATCGAATCACTGGAAAACCAAGATCACGGCGACGTTGCCCAGGATTGGCGTGTCGAAATTGAACGTCGCTGGTCTGAAATCAAAAGCGGCGCTGCTGTGACTGTCTTTGCCTCCGAAGTGTTTGAGGCAGTTCGTCACTCCTTGAAGTGATCGAATTTCATGCCGATGCTCGGCAAGAACTTCGTCACGCCGCCCGATATTACGAGCGCCAAGTCGCGGGAGTCGGATTTGCGTTTACCGATGAAGTCGAGCGAACCCTAAAAATTATCCAGGAAAGCCCAGGCACCGGTTTTCCGGTCCGGCAACATTATCGGCGAGTTTTTGGCCTAACGACTCCGGTCAAGACTCCGCAAGGTGGGTTCACCGGACGCTCAGTTATCGTCAGCGCCGTTCCACTAACTCTGGTTGAAGGTCACGCCGCTTATGAAGCACGGCGAGCACATAACAGTCCGCACCTCGGGCCTCATAGATGATGCGGTACGTATGTGCACCAATTTCCCGGATATCTTGTTCACCAAGTTCCGGCACCACGCGCCCTGCTCTTGGCAGCGTGCCAACGGCGCGTGATTTTTCGATGATGTCTTGAACGACTTTCCCCGCGTAGAACTTCGAATCGCGAGCGATGAAATCGTGAATGGCGCGCAAATCGGCTTTAGCGGGGTCCGACCAAACTACCATTTCTCAATTTCGCGCATGAGCGCTTCGCTGGTGGTGAGTTGCCCCTGATTGACAGCGTCCTGACCCTTTCGAATCTTATCGATGACGTAAAGCCGATACATGATCTCCTCCATGTCGGCGTCGTCGGGGAGCTTGCGGATTGACTCAAGTGCTTCTTGCTTGGCCGGTATCATGCTTGTGCTCCTCGCTGCATTGGTCGCGTTACTATCCGGATTATAACCAAGGGAGTTCCGCACGCGGCGTGGCGATGCGGAAGTGAACGGGTAACCGTGTCGGCAGTAGGCGGCGCCTCCAGAAACGGCTGCCGAAGATTTGCCGAAGTCAGTGCTGAAAAGTCAGGCTCAGTGGCGCATTTTGCAACGGGCGCGACCGCCATAACGTTAAATAAATCAGCTAGTTAATTTTGCAGTTCGTAACTACGAACTAGGGGGTCGGAGGTTCGAATCCTTCCGGGCGCGCCAGAATTGAAAAAGGGTCCTTAGGGACCCTTTTCCAATTCTGATGGGTCTGGACGCTCGAGTTGGACCTCGCGTTCGACCGATTTGCGAAGCGAATCGGGACGCCGGAGCGCAGCGGAGGCGCCCCGCAGGGGTGACCATGCGCAACAAGCGCATGGTCATCAATCCTTCCGGGCGCGAATCTGGCGCCTCAATTCCCGATAACGTGCGCTGGCTTTCAGCCACTGCGTAAGACTCCCTGCGCGCACCCGGTAGTCGTAAGTAATCTCTGGAACATGATGAAAATCCCAGCCCGACAGCCAGACACGCAACCAGAAGTCCCAGTCTTCCAGCGCGGGCAGGGATTCGTCAAAGCCACCCGCGTCCACCCATGCCTGACGTCTGAATACGGCGCATGCATCGATGGTGTTCCTGTCGAACATGGCCTCCCACTCAAAAGCGGGAACCTCCACCCGGCCGCTTCGAAGGCCGAATTCCAGGCGATCACCGTACACCACGCCTATCGATGGATTGGCCTCGAGTACCTCGCCCGCGCGTCTCAGGTAATTCGGGCGCAGGCGATTATCCGCATCGAGCGGCAGAAGACAGTCACCGCGCGCTAGGCGAATGGCATGGTTGCGCGCGTTGGCGAGTCCCCGGTTGGTCTGGTGTTCGACCCGATATCCGCGTTTCTGTAGTCGCTCGAGGAAGGCGCAGGTGAAAGGTTCGGACGAACCGTCATTGATGATGATGAGTTCGGTTTCCGGCGTGCAGCTGCGCTCGGCACTGGCGATGGCTTCCGCCAGATACACGCCGTCGTCATGTACCGGGGTGACGATGCTGAAGCGTGGCTTGGTCCCGGTCGCATGCAGGAGACGCGGGGCAAAGCCGGCAATTCTTTGCGCGCCATCCGAAGGCAAATGGGCGGCGGCATCCAGCGCAGAGAGCATTTGTGACGCCTCTGGCCAAGCGAGCGCATGCAGGCCCGGGAGCGGATCCGCCGGTGGGGCTGCTTCGAAAAGCTCAGCCTCCAAGGCCGATGTCAGATCACCCTGAAGGTTCAGGCCCCATTGATTGCGCAGGAGCTCTGGCAGCACCGAGGGGTTGGCAACGAGCGCGTTGGTGTTGGCGAGCACGTAGCGGTCCGGATGCGCCGCGAGGAACTCGAGCAAGGCCCGGTTGTACGCTAACCAGAATCGCTCGGGATAGTCCGGGTGTTCGGAAAAAACCTTGGCGCCCAGACGATGAATGGACGCCGAGACTTCCCAAGGGTAACGGTAGAGGAAGAGGTAGCGCGCATCGGGCGCCACTGAATGCCAGAACTCGAGCAGCATGGTGGTGCGTGGGTCTTTCCAACCCCACAGCGCACCCCGGGCACGACCCTCGGCCACGAGCGCGGTCGCTTCCGGTCGGAAGGATTCGAGCGCCGCGGCACTCGGACCTTGCTCCCCGGCCCAGCCCCAATCCGCATGGCCACCCGCCTCTTGTCTGCAGGCGGTGGCCAGCATCCGGCGACTGAGCGCGAGAAAAGCCGTGTCTTCAAAATAGCCTTTCCGGTTCGCTTCATCGGCCGGAACCAGTTGCCGGCCCATGTCCACTCCGAGATGCGTGAGCCATGAGGCCGTTAGCGAAGTCCCGGAGCGATGCATGCCGGCTACGATGATCGGTCCGGTTCCGTTGTGCGTTGGGGGCATGACGCCGATTATATGGTCAGGGTTCGGGCTTTGGTTGTGCCTGACTTTCCTGAGCCCGGCATCCCGCACGTGACACAGCCGTGACAATTCGCGGGAGTGAATCCGTTCTACTTGCGCCCATTGCTCTGTGGAGGCCGGCCGATGTTGCGCAATCTGGGGATGATCGGGGTCTCGTGGCGTCAGTCCGGCAAGGCCTCTCTCGCGGGTTACACACTGGAGCCCGCGACCGTGGAAACTGCCCTTGCGGCGTTCGCCAAGGAGCAGGGCCTGTCCGAACTGGCATACATCGCCACCTGTAATCGGGTGGAACTGGTGTTTGTGTGCACGGAAGACACCCCCTCGGTCGATCTCCGTCCTCAGGCCCTGCGCCTGCTCACTGGGCAGGAGGGCACAGCCGCGGAGGCCTTGAAGGCCCTGCGCGCCTGGGGTGGCGAAGGCGCCATGGAACACCTCTTCCTCACCACCGCCGGCCTCGATTCCGCCATGCTGGGCGAAGTGGAGATCGCGGGTCAGGTCCGGACCGCCTGGGACCTTTCCCGACGTCTGGGTCTGTGCGGCCCGATTCTTGAAACCCTCTTTGAAGAAGCGCTGCGTGTCGCGGGTACGATTCGCGGTGAAACGCGGATTGGTGCTGGACGGGTGTCACTCGCAGAGATTGCGGTCGATCTCATTCGTGAACATGTGAGTGAGGCACCCGGCCGGGTGGCCCTGGTGGGCGTCTCGCCCATGACCGAGCGCGCTGCAGTCTCCCTGCATGCAGCAGGTATCCCCTTGCTCATCGTCAATCGCACTACGTCGCGGGCCGAAGCCCTCGCCGAACCCTACGGCGCCGAAGTGCTGTCCCTCGCGGAATTCGCCCATAACCCACCGCCCGTCGAAGCCATCCTCAGCGCAACCGGCGCGACGGAGCCCTTGCTCGACAAGGAGCAGCTCGAACGCCTCGGAGCGCGCACGCCTACCGGAGACTCGCCCCTGATCGTCGACATGTCCATTCCGCCTGACTTCGACCCGGAGGTCTGCCGCGCACTGGACATTCCGCGGATCAGCATGGAGGAGATCACGCGCCGTGCCGAACAGAACCGCTCTGCCCGACTGCTGGAGGCAGCACAGGCCCGTGAACTGGTGGACGAAGCCCTGCAGAAAACCAACGAGCGCTTTGCCGAACGCTACAGCGGCCGCCTTTTCGGCGCCTTACAGCAGCGTTACCGGCGCACGGCGGAGGAGGGCGTAAAGCGCCTGCTGAAAAAGGATCTCGCGCACCTCAATCCCGCGGAGCAGGATGCGGTGGAAACCTGGGCTGCAGCCTTGGCCCGTCGCTTCGCCCATATCCCGTGTCTTGGTCTGCGCGGTCTGCTGCACGCTGGCCCCGAGGGCTCGCTCGAGGCTTTCCTCAGTGGGCTGGAGCCTGAATTCGCAGAGGAACTGCGTCTTGCACTGCAGGGCACGCCCCAGGCGCGGCAGGACAGTCACGCCGCCTGATTGATCCGGGTTCGCCGCATACCGTAATCGCCAAGTCACGCCCACTTACTTCATGCCTCTAAAGGGAGATCCTTCGCGCGCGGTGCAGATTGGTTTTCTGCTGCTGCTTACGCTCACCTCTGCGCAGGTGGCGTGGTGGATCGCCGAGAACGTGCACTACTCGCGTACCGTGGAAACCCGCATTGCGTCGCTTTACCGGGAAGCGGAAAAGGCCGGCGGCACCTTGCCGGAAGGCGCAATTCAGGCGCTGGCCGAAGAACGTGCAAAACGGATCAATCGTTATCTGTGGGAGGGCGGGTTCTTCCTGCTGGTGCTGGTTGGCGGCATGTCCGTGCTGACCAGTGCCATTCGCCTGGATGCCCACCTGCGTCGCCGCCAGCAGAACTTCCTCGCCGCGGTCTCGCACGAGTTCAAGAGCCCGCTGGCGAGCATCCGGCTCTCGGCCGAGACGCTCGTGATGCGGTCCGGTGAGCCCGAAACCACCAAGCTCGCCAACAGGATTCTCGCCGACGATGAACGCCTGCTCCGTATGGTGGACAATCTGCTCGACTCCGCCCGCCTGGAGCAGGGGCTGCACGCCCTTAAGCCCGAGCGCGTGGAGCTGGAATCGCTGGTGCTTGGCATGGTGGGCACGGTGCGCGACCATGCGGCGAGCCACGGCATCGAGATACAGGCAGACGTTTCAAGTGAGTATGCGGTGCGTGGTGATCGCACGGCACTCGAGACCATCCTGCGCAATTTCCTCGACAACGCGCTCAAATCCTGTGTGGCGGGCAAGGGCACGCGGATCGCGGTCACCGCACGTCGCGAGGATGGTGCCGTGATGCTCTCCGTGACTGACGACGGTCTCGGCTTCGAGGAAGAAGAGGCCGTGCGTGTGTTCCAGAAGTTCTACCGCATCGGGGATGAACTGCGACGGACCACGCAAGGAACGGGGCTCGGCCTGCACATCGTGAAGAGACTCGCCGATCTCAGTGGAGCCAAGGTCCGGGCAGAGAGCCCCGGTCCCGGGCGCGGCGCAACGTTTTCCATCCTGTGGCCTGATCAAATTCCCGCATGAAGCATACTCCCCGCATCCTCATCGTCGACGATGAAACCCATCTGGCAGACGGCATCCGCGAGAACCTCGATGCCGAAGGGTATGAGACCACCGTGGCCTACGACGGTGAGCAAGGGCTGGCTGCCCTGCGCGCGCAGAAATTCGATCTCGCGGTACTCGATGTCATGATGCCGCGCCTGAACGGACTGGAACTCTGTGCCGCGGTCAGGGGCGAGGGCAATCAGGTGCCGGTATTGTTCTTGACGGTCAAGGCCGATGCCGAGGATCGCATCAAGGGCCTGGAGGCCGGCGGCGATGATTACCTGGCCAAGCCGTTTCATCTCAAGGAACTGCTGCTGCGGATTGCCGCCATCCTGCGGCGGGTCTCTCTGTACAACGAAGGTGCGGCAGCGCTGGATTTCGGTGGCAACACCGTCGATTTCAGGTCCTACCACGCACGCAGCTGGGATGGCGCGGAGCACAGTCTGACTCACAAGGAGGCGATGATCCTGCAGGTGCTGTCGGGGGCAGCGGGCGCCATCGTCACCCGCGAGGATATCCTCGATCGCGTGTGGGGCAACGAGGTCTACCCGTCCACCCGAACCATCGACAACTTCATCGTCCGTCTACGCAAGCGATTCGAGCACAATCCCGATGCGCCGCTACACTTCCATACCGTGCGCGGCGTCGGATACCGGTTCTCACGCAACCCGGAACCGGAATAGGTCTCCTCAGGCCAATACGTCGTTGGCCTGACCGCGGAGAATCAAGCTGTACATGAAGTCCTCGAGCTCAGGGCCCATGGCATCGCGGGAAGACACGATACCGACCGGCTTGCCATCTTCCACCACCGGCACATGGCGGAACTGCCCTTCATGCATGAGATGCAACGCCATCGGGAAAGGATCCCGCGGAGAGATGGCCGTGGGGTTGGCGGTCATGACCTGACCGACCGTGGTCGTTGCCGCATCACGCTTTTCCGCCACCACGCGAAAAAGGGCATCCCGTTCGGTGAAAATTCCGGCGAGCTTGCCATCCTCCACCACGAGAACCGCGCCGACCCGTCTGCCGCGCATGCTTCGGGCCACCTCGCTGACGGGCGTGGAGGCGGACGCAGTAAGCAGTTCCTGGCCTTTGATGATCTCGCCAACGGTACGTGAACTCATGATGGGCTCCTTCTTGATATTGACAGTGCGAGCAGGCTGCAACCGTGATGCTCCGCGAATATAGGTAGAAGCCGGACGCTTGTCACGACAGGGGCTTTGCCGATCTCCGGAATTGCTCCCAGGCCGTGAGAAAGGCCTGCGGCTGTTCGAAATAGGGCAGGGCGCCCGCCTGCATCACGTCGAAGGACCATCCACTGCTCAAGGCCAGCACATTCTTCAGGCGATAGTCCACGAAATCTCCCCGGGTTCCGTGCACCATCCATACCGGCATGCGCAGGGTTTCGTAGACGCGCCCGATGTCGGCGCTGAAGAGAAATCCGCTCAGGAAGCACAGAGGGGCATGCTCGGCACCCGGCGCCCTTGCCGTGCGCCAGGCATATTCAAACATTTGCTCGTCGATGTGCTTGTCGCCCCAGGTCTTGCGCAGGAAGAAGCGTATCGAGCGACGGCTGGTGAGCAGGTCGAAAAGGCGTCTGCGCCAGAGCTGGCGGGTGAGGAAGGCATGCAGACGAGGCAGCGCGCGCGTGCTGCCTGCTGATCCATAGGGCGGGCGGGCACCGCGAAAGCCGGTGGGGCTCACGAGCGCCAGGCTGCGGTAGGCTGCAGGGTTTTCCGAGGCCGCACGCGCCAGGAATTCGCAACCCAGCGAGACAGCCAGCGCATCAAGAGGCCGGCCCGGATGACGCTCCGCGATCGCGGCCTGTACCGTGGCGAGCGCATCGGTCATCACCCTCGGTGTGTGGACGATGGCCGGCCGCGCCGAGAGGCCGAAGCCGGGCAGATCGGGGGCGTATACGCGATGACCCTGGCGCAAGGATTCGAACAGCGGTCGTATCTCCGCTGCGGAGGCTGCCGCATTCACGCTGTGCACCAGCAACACGGGCGGCGCTGCTTCCGGGCCTGCCACATGAACTGCGAGTGCGCCCGCAGGGCCGTCCAGCATGAACATCTCGCTCGGCAAAGGGTGGGGCGGTGCGTCCTGATTCCAGTCCATGATGTTCCCCTGTGATCCGTTGCGCTTGGCGAGTGACTGGCCGCAATGGTATCAAGGGAAGGGACCAATACCTCGAGGCCAGCATGCAGTCGACTTTTCCCTTCGCCGCGATCGTTGGCCAGGAGGAGATGAAACGCGCCCTGCTCATTGCAGCGGTGGCGCCAGGCGTGGGGGGGGTTCTGGTTTTTGGCGACCGTGGCAGTGGCAAGACCACGACGGTCCGCGCGCTGGCCGACCTCCTGCCGCCACTGGAGACGGTTGCTGAGTGCGCCTATCGCTGTACGCCGACCGCGCGGGTGGGTTTGTGTGGCCGCTGCCAGGCGGGCGAAGCCGGTGCCCGCTTCAAGCCCGTCAGGATTCCCGTGCCCTTCGTCGACATGCCCCTGGGGGCCACCGAGGACCGCGTCGTGGGCGCCCTCGATCTCGAACAGGTGCTGCAGAACGGTGTCCGGCGTTTCGAGCCCGGGCTGTTGGCGCGGGCCCACCGTGGTTTTCTCTATATTGATGAAATCAACTTGCTGGAAGACCACTTGGTGGATCTGCTGCTCGATGTGGCGGCCTCCGGCGAGAACGTGGTGGAGCGCGAAGGGCTCAGCGTGCGTCACCCGGCGCGGTTCGTGCTCGTGGGCAGTGGTAATCCGGAGGAAGGTGAATTGCGGCCGCAGTTGCTGGATCGCTTCGGGCTGTCGGTGGAAATCAGCACGCCGGATGATTTGCCTTCGCGCCTCGAGATCATCAAGCGCCGCGATGCCTTTGAGCGCGATCCGGCGGGCTTCAATGCGCACTGGAGCCGGGCACAGGCACGTTTACGCAAGCAGATTGCCCATGCCCGTGAGCTGCTGCCTGAAGTGGAGGTGCCCGATGCCGTGCTGGAACAGGCCGCACGCCTGTGCATGCAGCTCGGCACCGATGGCCTGCGCGGTGAACTCACCCTGCTGCGCGCCGCGCGTGCCACGGCAAGTCTGGCCGGCGAGCTCGAGGTGACGTCCGCCCACCTGCGTGAGATTGCCCCCTCGGCCCTGCGTCACAGACTGCGCAGGAATCCACTGGACGATGCCGGGTCGGCGGTGCGTATCGAGCGCGGGATGCGCGAAATCTGGCCCGCGTAGTCCGTGCCGGATCCCTGGCAGCTCGCCCAATTTGCCGCGGCACTGCTCGCGGTTGACCCGGAGGGCGCGGGTGGCGTGGTGGTGCGTGCTGCAGCAGGCCCCGTGCGCCAGCGGTGGTTGGCCCTGCTGCGGCAGTGGTTGCCCGCGGATTGTCCGTGGCGCATGGTCCCGCTCGATATCCCGGACTCCCGCCTGCTGGGTGGACTCGATCTCGCTGCGACACTGGCCATGGGCAGGCCTCAGGCGGAGCGTGGCCTGCTCGCCACTGCCGACGGAGGAGTCGTGGTGCTGTCCATGGCCGAACGCCTCTCGCCCGCGACCGCAGGGCGCATTGCAGCCGCAATCGACACCCACGAAGTGCAGGTGGAACGTGAGGGCCTCGCCTTGCGCGCGCCCAGCCGCTTTGGCGTGGTCATGCTTGACGAGGGGCTGGATGAGGATGAACGCGCACCGGCTGCGCTGCGTGAGCGCGTCGCGTTCGAAGTCAGGCTGGACGACATCCGCATCAATGAGGCTGGCGAAGCCTTGTTCGCCGCCGAGGAGACGGCACGCGCAAGATGGCTCCTGTCCGATGTGACGAGTACGGATGAGCTCCTGACGGCGCTCAACGAAATCGCCCTGCGCTGCGGGATCCAGAGCCTTAGGGCACCGATTCTTGCCACCAGGGTGGCCCGCGCGAGCGCCGCCTTGCATGGGCGGGTGTGTCCGGATGAGAGTGATCTGATGCTCGCGGCGAGTCTGGTGCTGGGACACCGCGCCACGCGCCTGCCAGTGAACGGTGAACCCGACACGACTCCCGCTATGGAGACCGAACCTTCGCCGCCACCCAATCACGATGCCTCCCACACCGACACCGGCGAAACGCCACCTGCCAGTGCCCAGCAGCCGTTGGCGATGCAAGATCGCGTGTTGGCGGCAATTGCAACCGCACTGGGGCCCGAGGTGTTGGCAAGTCTTGCGCTGCGCGGCCAGGTGCGCGGCGCCGCAGGCAGTGCCGGCAAATCCGGTCAGCAACATTCGGGAGGTGCGCGCGGACGACCCATGGGCACCCGTCGCGGTCTACCGAAACGCGGAGAGCGGCTGGATCTGGTGGCCACCCTCTACGCCGCCGCGCCTTGGCAGGCCTGGCGACGCAAGGAAGCTGCCGACACTGCCCGAAGCTTCTTCATCGCGCGTGAGGATCTGCGGTCACGACGCTATCGCCAGCGTTCGCGCACGGTCACGCTATTCGTGGTGGATGCTTCCGGGTCCTCCGCTTTGCACCGGCTCGCGGAAGCGAAGGGTGCAGTGGAGCTGCTGCTCGCTGAATGCTATGTGCGGCGGGACCAGGTGGCCTTGATAGCCTTTAGGGGAACTGCCGCAGAAACCCTGCTACCGCCCACCCGTTCGCTGGCGCGCGCACGCCGCAGCCTTGCGGCCTTGCCCGGCGGCGGCGGCACGCCGCTCGCTGCCGCCATCGATGCAGCAGCCGAACTCGCGGCACAGGTCCAACGTTCCCGGGCCACACCGCTGGTGGTGTTCTTCACCGATGGCCGCGCCAATCTTGCGCGAGACGGCAGCCAAGGCCGCAGCGCCGGGGAGGCCGACGCCACAGCGGCAGCACGGCAGTACCTGCAGCGGGGCTTCGGCACTCTGTTCATCGATACTTCGCCCCGCCCTCATCCCCGTGCGGAAGAATTCGCACATCAATTGGGGGCAAGGTACCTTGCATTGCCGCATGCGGATGCGGGATCTCTGGCGCGCCTGGTTCAGCATTCAAGCGAGGGATTCTCACCCCGCTGACGCCGACCACGCCTCGTCGGGCACGGCTGGCTCACTGTAAAAAAAATGTTACAGTGTCCAGCAATGTTGACATCACTCACCTCAGCACCCTTGGGTCAACCGGGCCGCGCAGCGCATGCCGTGATGATCGGCAGCGGCTTTGGCGGACTGGCGGCAGCCATACGCTTGGGGGCGCGCGGTTATCGCGTGACCGTGCTGGAACGCTGCGGGGTTCCCGGCGGGCGCGCCTGGGTCCGCAAACAGGATGGGTTCACCTTCGACAGCGGACCCACCATCATCACGGCGCCGTTCCTGTTTCGCGAACTGTGGGAACTCTGCGGACGGCGTTTCGAGGATGACGTTGAGCTGCGTGAACTCGACCCGTTCTACCGGATTCGCTTCGATAACGGCGAGACGTTCAACTACAGCGGCGATCCCGCTGCGATGCGCGCCGAGGTGGCGCGCTTCTCACCGGACGATGTGGCCGGTTACGAACGCTTCATGCAGCTCAGCGAAGCCATCTATCGCACGGGCTTCGAAAAGCTCGGGCATGTGCCTTTCGACAACTGGGGCACCATGCTGCGCGCAGTACCGGAACTCATCCGGCTGCAAAGCTATCGCAGCGTGCATGGCCTGGTGGCGAAACATGTGCGCGATCCGCGCCTGCGCACGATTCTGAGCTATCACCCGCTGCTGGTGGGCGGCAATCCCTTCTCCGTCACGGCGGTCTACGCCCTCATCGCCTATCTTGAACGCGCCTGGGGCGTGCATTTCGCGATGGGGGGCACCGGCAGCCTGGTGAATGGCATGGTCAAGCTGATCGAAGGTCAGGGGAACACGCTCCGTACCGGCGCCGACGTGGCCACGATCCTCGTTGAGCATGGACGCGCGACCGGCGTCAGGCTCGCGTCGGGAGAGGAAATCGCGGCGGATATCGTGGTTTCCAACGCTGATTCGGCTTGGACCTACCGCCATCTGGTGCCTGCGCATGCGCGCCGCCGCTGGACCGATCGCAAGATCGAGCGCTCCCACTATTCGATGGGCCTGTTTGTCTGGTACTTCGGCACCCGTGGTCGCTATGAGGATGTGCCTCATCACATGCTGCTGCTCGGGCCGCGCTATCGTGAATTGCTGGAGGATATCTTCTCCCGCAAGATTCTCGCGGACGACTTCAGCCTGTACCTGCATAGACCCACGGCCACCGATCCGTCACTGGCACCGCCCGGCTGTGACGCTTTTTACGTGCTCTCGCCCGTGCCCAATACGGAGAGTGGCCTCGACTGGATGGAACTGCGCGAGACCTATCGCGCACGCATCGCGCGTGAGCTGTCGGCAACCGTGCTGCCGGGCCTCGAAGACCGGTTGGCGACTTCCTGGGTCACCACCCCACCTGACTTCGAGAACCAGTTCCTGTCCTTCCGCGGTGCGGGCTTTGGTCTGGAACCACGCTTCACGCAGAGCGCATGGTTCCGTCCCCACAACCGCAGCGAGGATGTAAAGAATCTCTACCTCGTGGGCGCCGGTACCCATCCCGGTGCCGGCTTGCCGGGAGTCCTTTCCTCGGCGCGAATCCTCGACAGTGTGGTGCCCGATGTCCGAATCAGCGTCTGAATTGCTGGAGGCGGCGGATATCGCCACCTGTCGTGAGCTGTTGCGCCATGGCTCGCGCTCGTTTCATGCCGCTTCGCATCTGTTGCCATCCGCGCTGCGAGAGGGCGCCACGGCACTTTACGGCTTCTGTCGTGAGGCGGATGACGCCATCGACCAGACTTCAGAACCAGCCCAGGCACTCGTGACCCTGGAACATCGGCTGCGCTGCCTGCACGCCGGTGCCCCTTTCGATATCGCGAGTGATCGTGCGTTTGCCGCGGTGGTTCGGCGCTACCGCATTCCGCACGAGATCCCGGCAGCACTGCTCGAGGGTTTTGCATGGGATGCGGAGAACCGCCGTTATGCGGATTTTCCCGCCTTGCTCGCCTATGCCGCCCGCGTGGCGGGGACGGTAGGCGTGATGATGGCGCGAGTCATGGGCGTGGATGAGCCGAGGCTGCTCGCCAGGGCGAGTGATCTCGGTGTAGCCATGCAGCTCACGAACATCGCCCGTGACGTAGGTGAGGATGCAAGGGCAGGGCGCCTCTACCTGCCGCTCGCCTGGTTGGCGGCTGAGGGCATCGATGAACGTGCGTGGCTGGCAGCCCCCGAATTCAATCCCGGCATCGCCCGTGTGGTTGCGCGCTTGCTGGAGGCGGCGGAAACTCTTTATCGCAAGGCCGAGGATGGCATCGCAGGACTTCCTCTCGCATGCAGGCCGGCGATGTACGCCGCGCGATATCTCTATGCCGGAATCGGACATCAGGTGGCCCGCAATGGATTTGACTCCGTGAGTGTCAGGGCTCGCGTGGGCCGGACGCGCAAGTGCTGGTATCTGACGCGTGCCCTGGTCTCGACCTTGCGGCTGCCCTCACGCGACCACTCGCCCACGGTGGCAGAGGCGATGTTCCTGGTGCGTGCGGTGGCCGGGTCCGCTGCTGATGCCCTGGGGACCGCGCCTGCGGCTGTTGTGCCTTGGTGGAATCTCGATGCTCGCGTTGAACGCCTCATCGCCATCTTTGAACGGCTCGAACGCCGCGAGCGCGATACTCAATCTATGAGGGCCGTCGGGGCATCCTGAAAGGCAGAAGCATCTGCACCCAGCGCTGCCTGAAGCGCTGCAGCGAGAGGCTCTCATGCATGACCTCGACGGGGCGTCCTGCGAGTACGCCGCTGAGGTGGGTACGTGAGTAAAACGGGGTGTCTTCCAGACGTTCCACCATCCGCACCGGATGTTCGGGATCGAGAGAGCCTGCCCCGTTCACCCCCCAGAGTGCCTTGGGCAGGGGACGCGGAGTCGGAGCTTGAAAGGGTTCGACCGTGCCATCGTCCCTGAAATGAAGTGCCAGATTGCGGTCATCTCCCCTCATCTGCCGAACTTGATAGACGATCAGGGATTCACCCCCGTCAGTCGTTGCGCGAGACCAGTCCCAGTCGCGGAATGACTCTTCCAGCGGAACATTGCCCGCATTCGAATCCAGATAGCCCGTGCCCCGCCAACGCAGCCGCGGGTGGTCGAGCTCAACCTCCACCTCCGCCCGCGGGGCTATCGGCTGCCAGCCATGCAAGCCGGCATCGTCGAGCGCGTACCGCTTGCACGGCAGATATCGAGGATGGACGCGGATCCTGCCCCGAATACGCCGCGGAATCGGCACCGAGATTTCATCCAGTTCAATCTCCAGCGTGTCACCGTGCCAGTGCAGCGCGCTGGGACCAATGACGAGCTGAGAATCACTCCGCGACAAGGCTCCCGCGCTTCGCTCGGTCATGCTCCAGCGCGCGCCACGTCGCCCATACAAGGCGACATTGAGAGCCACATGGTTTTGTGCATCCCCCAAGCCGTTGCGCCTCGCGCTGGCGTAATAGGGAGAGAAGACACTGCCGATGAAGGCGATGAGCGTCAGTCCCGAAGCACCATCTTGCGAGAATGCATCCAGATACCACCAGACATATCCTCCTGCCGGTGGGGTGTGGGTGAAAGCAGGCCCCCTGAGTGGGCCCGCGGTCGCCGTGAGCGGGGCGGTGGTCAGACTCATGGCGTCAATCCCCGTCGCCGGGAGGTGGCGCGCGACAATCCGGTGAGCACGCCGTGTGCCGCGAAGCGTCCCGAGGTCACGGCCATCGGTACGCCGGCACCCGGGTGCACGCCACCGCCCGCGAGAAACAGACCCGGTACGGCAGTGCCAGCACCGGGGCGCGTGAACGAAGCTCGCCATCCGTGAGTGGCCTGGCCATAAAGTGCCCCGCCGCTCCCCGGGAAAAGACGCGCAAAATCGGCCGGTGCGGTTCTGGTGCACGATCCCGTCGCACGATCGATCTTCACGCCGTGTCTCGCGAGAGCATCAAAGGTTCGCGTTTCGCACGCGGCAAGTGCTTCTTCCGATGAAGTGTCCGGAGTGATGCCGGAGGGTGCGTTCACCAGAACGAACAGCCGTTCGTGACCCTCCCCGGCTGGAATGTTCCTGTCGTCCCGATCCTGGGCGCAGAGGTAGATGGTGGGATCGGTGGGCAGGCAGCGTTTCTGCTGCAAGTCCGAGAACTCGGCGGCATAGTCTTGCGAGAAGAAGACATTGTGCCGGGTCAGCGGAAACCCTTCTGTGCGGGCCTCCAGGCACCAGGTCACGGCCGACAGGGAGCGCCGGCGCATATCAACACCGGGCATTCGCCGCGCAATCGCCCCGCCCAGTCTGCCCTCCGCCAGGGCACCGGGATCGGCGTTCGCGATGACCGCTGCGGCCCGTATCCCCGATCCATCAGCGAGGCGCACACCGGTCACACGGCCGTTTGCCATCAGCACATCAGTCACAGCCTGGCCGTAATGAAATTCAACGCCGAGCGCGCGAGCCCGCGCTTCCATGGCGCACGCCACCTGATGCATGCCGCCCTCTACGCTCCACACACCCCGTTGCTCGCCGTGGGCAATCAGCATGAGAGTGGCGGGCGCAAGGAATGGCGAGGAGCCACAGTAAGTTGCATAGCGGCCGAATAATTGCCGGAGCCTTGGATCCGGGAAATGCTCGGACAGCGCCTGCCAAAGGCTCGAGAATGGCGCGCTGCGCCACAGTGATGGCAGCCTGCGCAAGGTTTGCGGGTGAAGAAAGTGCCGCATGCCGGGACGAGCCTGGCGCATGAAGGCAGGCTCAAGTACCTCATAAGTCTTGCGGGCCCGCACACAGAAGGCTTCATAAAGCTGTGCCTGCCTGGAACCGGCGAATGCCGCGATAGCCTCGACCGAGCGCTGATGGTCTGCGTGGAGATCCAAGGATGAGTCATCCGTCCAGCGGTGGCGAGCCAGGATTTCGAGCGGCTGCAGCGTCAGGTGGTTCTCCAGTGCGTCCCCGGTTTCGGCGAAAAGCTCTTCGAAAACCCAGCGCATGGTGAGCACGGTGGGGCCGGCATCCACTCGCGAGCTGCCCACACTCACCTCTCGCATCTTGCCGCCCGGGGCGGAGGCCGCTTCGCAGACCCGGACAGGAATGCCATGCGCGGCGAGCAGCATGGCCGAAGCAAGGCCGGCGACCCCGGCACCAATCACGACTACCGGTGCCTGTGGATCAGGGCGTGCCATCTGCTTGCATGAAACCGTTGACCGACATGCCGCAAGTGTCTATTTTGATTTACACATGTACAAGTAAAAAAATTTACACACGCGGAGGCCAGGATGGACGTCATGCGCCGGATCGAAGACACGATCGCCACGGTCATCGGCCAGGGGGAGCGTGGGAAGTACCCTCCCAAATTGGCCGCCGCGATACGCCACGCGGTGTTTCCGGGTGGCGCCCGCATCCGGCCACGCCTGTGCATGGCGGTAGCCATTGCCTGCGGCGCCAGCGAAGACCTGCGCGCCGCGGAGTCTGCCGCCGCTTCAATCGAACTTTTTCACTGTGCTTCGCTGGTGCATGACGACCTGCCTTGCTTTGATGACGCCGCCTTGCGGCGCGGCAGGCCGTCCGTGCATGTGGCTTTCGGCGAGGAAATTGCCGTGCTCGCCGGGGACGCCCTGATCGTGCTCGCCTATCAAGCGCTGCTCGGTGCGGGCGCAGAGCATGCCGCCAAGCTGCCGTCGCTCATGCACACGCTGTGCAGGGCCGCAGGCATGCCTTCCGGCATCGTGGCAGGCCAGGCCTGGGAAAGTGAGCCCAATGCCTCGCTCGCTGAATACCATCGCGCCAAAACCGGCATTCTTTTCAGCGCGGCCACCGAATCCGGAGCCATTGCGGCCGGCGCCGACCCGTCACGCTGGACCGCTCTGGGTGCCAGGCTGGGTGAGGCCTACCAGGTGGCGGATGATATCCGCGATGTGGCTGCCAGCAGTCACGATACCGGCAAGCCGATGGGGCAGGATCTCGCACATGGCCGGCCCAGCAGCACTCGGGCTCTCGGCCTCAAGGGAGCTCTCAAGCGCTTCGAGTACCTCCTCGATTCGGCCTTGGCTTCCATTCCTTCCTGCCCGGGTGGCAGCGACCTCCAGGAATTGATCCGTCTCGAATCGCAACGGCTCATCCCCGAGGAAATCTCGCGCCAAGCCGCTTGAACCTGCAATGCAGGATGCTGCGGATGCAGGTTTTCCAGGGCTGCAGCCCTTGATCGGGCGTTGGCGCCACTTGCGGGATGGGCTGCTGGCCAGCCCAGCATTCCAGCAATGGGCCTCGGGGTTCCCGCTCACACGCTGGATCGCACGGCGTCAGGCCGCGAAACTGTTCGATCTCTGCGCGGGGTTCGTCTATTCCCGTGTGCTCAAAGCCTGCCTGCAGCTGCGGCTGCTCGACACCCTGCGCGAGGCGCCGCGCTCGCTGGCATCGCTGGTGTCGCTGACCGGTCTTCCCGAAGAGTCGCTGCGGATCCTGCTGGATGCAGCGCGTGCGATCGAACTCGTCGAGCAGCGCAAGGATGGCTGCTACGGACTCGCCTCCCTCGGCGCTTCGCTGGTGGGGAATCGCGGCATCCTCGCGATGATCGCGCACCATGATTTGTTCTACGAAGATCTGCGCGACCCGGTGGCCCTGCTCCGTGGGGCACAGGAGGATACCGCTCTCAAGGCCTATTGGGCCTATTCCCGCAACACCAGCCCTTCAGCGCTGCCGGGGACCTCACTGGATGAATACTCCAGCCTCATGGCGGAATCCCAGCCGATGATCGCCGGTGAAGTGCTGCGTGCCTATGACTTCTCCCGTCATCGCCTGATGCTCGATGTGGGTGGCGGGGAAGGTGTCTTTTCCGCCGCAGTGGCTCGCGCCCACCCGGCACTGCGGGGCGTCATCTTCGACCTGCCCGGCGTGGCCGAGCGGGCAGCGCGTCGTCTTGCAGAAGGCCGACTGGCTGAGCGGATCACCGCCGTGGGTGGTGATTTCTTCAGCGATCCCCTGCCGCCTGGGGCCGACATTGTCACCTTGGTGCGAGTCCTTCACGACCATGACGACACCGCGGTGCTCGCCTTGTTGCGCAATCTTCGACGGGGATTGCCGGGCGGTACGGCGCTGCTGGTTGCGGAGCCCATGTCGGGGGAGGGCGCCGCTGGGCGCCTGAGCGATGCATACCTCGCGTTCTATCTGCTCGCCATGGGGCAAGGACGCCCGCGTAGGCGTGAACACCTGATCGAGCTTCTTGCCACCGCCGGCTTCGGACGGGCCCGGACCTTGAAGGTCGGCGTCCCGATGTTGACGTCGGTGCTGCTGGCAGAGGCCGTTTGAGAATCGAGTGTAAACTTCAGTTGACAAAAAAAGACGTATATCTAAACTGACACACGGCTGCGAATAAAAAGACCCTCCACACGGAGCCCGAGGTCACCCATGCAAACGACGGCAGTGGTCCTGGAAGGACCTGGCAAACTGGCGCTGAAGACCTTGGAGCTGTCGCCCCCGGGCGACGAGGACATCGTGGTCGATATCGACTGGAGCGGAATCAGCACCGGCACCGAGAGGCTTCTCTGGTCCGGACGCATGCCGCACTTCCCGGGCATGGGCTATCCACTGGTACCCGGCTATGAATCCGTAGGGCGGGTTGCCGCCGCGGGCGCCGCTTCGGGCCTCGAGGTGGGCACTCGGGTGTTTGTTCCCGGTGCGCGGTGTTTCGGGGATGTGCGCGGGCTGTTCGGCGGAGCCGCTGCTCGCGTCGTGGTCCCGGGTTCACGCGTACAGCCCATCGACGATCGGGTTGGCGAACGCGGTGTGCTGTTGGCCCTTGCCGCCACGGCTTACCACGCAACCTCGTCATCGACAGCCAGCCAGCCGGATCTGATCGTGGGTCATGGGGTGCTGGGCCGCCTCTTCGCACGCCTTGCCCTGCTCGAAGGTGCTGAACCTCCGGTGGTGTGGGAACGCAATCCGGAACGCAGGCACAACACGGATCCCTACACCGTAATCTCCCCCGAGGATGATCCGCGCCGCGATTACCACACCATCGTGGATGTCAGCGGAGATCCTTCGATTCTCGATTCCCTGATCGCACGACTCGCGCCAGGCGGGGAAATCGTGCTGGCAGGGTTTTACGACCAGCCTCTTTCCTTCGCTTTCCCGCCGGCATTCATGCGCGAAGCACGCTTGAGAGTCGCCGCCCAGTGGCAGGAAGGCGATCTGGCGGTTGTCACCGATCTGGTGGAAGCCGGCCAACTGTATCTGGATGACCTCATCACGCACCGCAGCCTCGCGAGTGAAGCAGACGCTGCCTATCGCACCGCTTTCAACGACCCATCCTGCCTCAAGATGGTGATTGACTGGAGAAATTTCCGATGAGCGTTCAAGCCGACTCGGCCCGGATTTCAGTAAGTGCCATCAGACCTGCGAACACTGCCGCACCGCAGGCGGAAACGCAGTCTCGCGCCGCCGCCAAGACACAGATCATCGCGATCTATGGCAAAGGCGGGATCGGCAAGAGTTTCACGCTTGCCAACCTCTCCTACATGATGGCCCAGCAGGGCAAAAAAGTGTTGCTCATAGGCTGTGATCCGAAGAGCGATACCACTTCACTGCTTTTCGGCGGCAGGGCTTGCCCGACTATCATCGAGACGTCCTCGCGCAAAAAGGCTGCGGGGGATGAGATTTCGATCGGCGATGTGTGCTTCAAGCGCGACGGCGTCTTCGCCATGGAACTCGGCGGGCCGGAAGTTGGTCGCGGATGCGGCGGGCGCGGCATCATCCATGGCTTCGAGCTGCTGGAAAAGCTTGGCTTCCACGACTGGGACTTCGATTACGTCTTGCTCGACTTCCTCGGTGACGTGGTCTGCGGGGGCTTCGGCCTGCCGATCGCCCGTGACATGTGCCAGAAGGTCATCGTGGTGGGCAGCAACGATCTGCAGTCGCTCTACGTAGCCAACAACGTCTGCTCTGCGGTGGAGTACTTCCGCAAGCTGGGCGGCAATGTGGGCGTGGCCGGTATGGTCATCAACAAGGATGACGGCACCGGCGAAGCCGCAGCCTTTGCGGAAAGGGCGGGAATCCCCGTGCTTTCGGCCATCCCCGCGCATGAGGACATTCGTCGCAAGAGCGCAGCCTACGAGATCATCGGCAGACCCGGGACTCCTTGGGCGTCGCTTTTTGAATCCCTCGCGAGCAACGTGGCAGACGCGCCGCCAGTACGGCCCTCACCGCTGGGACAGGACGATCTCCTGGGCCTGTTTGCCGCCGATGCCGTCGGCCGGGATGTGATTCTGGAACCTGCCTCGGCTGCCGACATGCAGGGCGCCAATGCCGCACCCAAAGCGTCCCTGGAAGTGGTGTACGACGAGGCATGAGCATGCAGGCGAAAGGATACGCCGAGTCCCTCGATGCTCCCGTGTCGGGCGACGGCCTGCAGGCTCGCGTGGCGGTGGAAGGCAAGGGCTGTCATGCCGGTGCCGGCGAGATGCAGCGTGCAGCAAAGGCGGCCGGCAACAGCGCCCTGCTCGAGCGTTATGCCACTGACTACCCCAAGGGGCCGCACGATCAGCCGCAAAGCATGTGCCCTGCATTCGGCTCACTGCGCGTCGGCTTGCGCATGCGGCGCACAGCCACCGTGCTCTCGGGATCGGCCTGTTGCGTTTATGGATTGACTTTCACCTCGCATTTCTACGGTGCACGGCGTTCGGTGGGCTATGTGCCCTTCAACTCCGAGACCCTGGTCACCGGCAAGCTGTTCGAGGATATCCGGGAGGCGGTTTTCAAATTGGCTGACCCGGCGCAATACGACGCTATCGTGGTCATCAATCTTTGTGTGCCAACCGCCTCCGGTGTTCCACTGCGGCTGCTGCCGCGCGAAATCGACGGGGTACGCGTGATTGGCATCGATGTGCCCGGCTTCGGAGTGCCAACACACGCGGAAGCCAAGGATGTGCTCGCTGGAGCCATGCTGGAATTCGCCCGCCAGGAAGTGATGGACGGACCCGTGGCCGCACCTCGTACTGGCGTTTCCGAACGCCCCACCGTCGCGCTGGTGGGCGAGATTTTTCCTGCGGATCCGGTTTCCATCGGCATGCTTCTCGAGCCCATGGGACTTGCGGCGGGCCCGACAGTGCCCACCCGTGAGTGGCGCGAGCTTTATGCCGCGCTGGACTGCCCGGTGGCGGCCGGCCTGCATCCGTTCTATCGCTCGGTGTTCCGCCAGTTTGATGCCGCGGGGCGCCCTGTCATTGGTTCAGCTCCCGTTGGCCACGACGGAACCGCGGCCTGGCTGGCGGCGATAGGCGAAGCGTGCGGAGTTTCCCGGACTCAAATCGCCGCGGCCCAAAACAAGGCCCTGCCAGCGATCAAGGGCGCCTTGGCCGGTGCGCCGATCAAGGGTCGGATTACCGTCTCCGGTTACGAAGGATCAGAGCTGCTGGTTGCGCGGCTCCTGGTGGAGAGTGGGGCTGACGTGCGCTCGGTTGGCACCGCCTGCCCGCGTACGGAGTGGTCCGCCGTCGATGAGGCTTGGCTGAATGATCGGGGCATTGCCGTGACCTACCGTGCCTCGCTGGAACAGGATCTGGCCGCGCTGGATCAGTTCGATCCGGATCTGGCCATTGGCACCACACCTCTGGTGCAGGCAGCCAAGCAGCGTGGCACACCGGCGCTCTACTTCACCAACCTCATCTCGGCCCGACCCTTGATGGGGGCGGCGGGCGCGGGCTCGCTGGCCCAGGTGGTCAACGCCGCGATGGCAAATCGCGAGCGCTTCGATCGCATGCGCGAATTCTTCGAAGGCGTGGGGGAGGGCGACACCGCCGGCGTGTGGCAGGAGGAGCCCGTACTGCACCCCGGATTCCGCGCCAGTCAAAGTCGCAAGGCAGTCCGCAAAGGCCTTTCCGAGGGGGATTTCTGATGTTGATCCTCGATCACGATCGGGCGGGCGGGTACTGGGGAGCGGTCTATGCCTTCACGGCCATCAAGGGCTTGCAGGTCATCATCGATGGGCCGGTAGGTTGCGAGAATCTTCCGGTGACCTCGGTGCTGCATTACACCGACGCGCTGCCACCGCATGAGTTGCCCATCGTGGTGACGGGGCTTGCGGAGGAAGAGCTTGGACAGCATGGCACGGAAGGAGCGATGAAACGCGCTCACCGCAGCCTCGACCCGGCCTTGCCGGCCGTGGTGGTCACGGGCTCCATCGCCGAGATGATCGGCGGGGGCGTGACGCCCGAAGGCACCAATATCCTGCGCTTTCTGCCGCGCACCATTGACGAAGATCAGTGGCAAAGCGCCAATCGGGCCATCAACTGGCTCTGGACCGAATACGGCGCAAAACGCGCCCGGGCGCGGAGCACCCGTCCGGCGGGCAGCAAGCCGCGCGTCAACATCATTGGTCCCATCTACGGCACTTTCAACGGCCCCAGCGACCTCGCCGAAATCAAGCGCCTGGTTGAAGGTATCGGCGCGGAAATCAATCTCGTATTTCCCCTGGGTAGCCATCTCGAGGATGTCCCAAAGCTCGCCGAGGCCGATGTCAACGTCTGCATGTATCGCGAATTCGGACGGCTGCTCTGCGAAAACCTCGACAAGCCTTATCTGCAAGCGCCCATCGGCCTGCACAGCACGACCCGCTTCCTGCGCAAGCTGGGCGAACTGCTCGGTCTTGATCCCGAACCTTTCATCGCCCGCGAGAAGCACACCACCATCAAGCCCTTGTGGGACCTGTGGCGCTCGGTTACCCAGGACTTCTACGCCACGGCGAGCTTTGGTGTCGTGGCAACAGAGACGTATTCCCGCGGAATCAGGAATTTCCTGGAGCAGGAGCTCGGCTTGCCCTGCGCCTACTCCGTGGCCCGCTGCCCGGGAACCAAATCAGACAATGAGGCCGTTCGCGCGCTGGTGCGCAAGAAAGGCGCACTGGTGGTGTTTGGCAGCTTCAACGAACGCATGTACCTCGCCGAATCCGGCAGCAGGGCTGTCTACATTCCGGCGTCCTTCCCCGGAGCGCTGATCCGCCGTCACACCGGGACCCCTTTCATGGGCTATGCGGGCGCGGTCTATCTGGTTCAGGAAGTCTGCAACGCCCTCTTTGACGCCTTGTTCCACATCCTACCGACCGCTGCGGATCTCGACCGCATCGAGGCGACGCCGGTGCGTGCGGAACGCGCCGACGGAACGACGCGTTGGGAAGAGGACGCACACCAGATGCTTGAATCACTCGTCGAGACCGAGCCGGTCCTCGTGCGGATCTCGGCGGCCAAGGAGATCCGCGACCGGGCTGAACGGGATGCAAGGGCAGCAGGAGAACTCAGCGTGACGGCAAACCGCGTCGCCCAGACACAGATGGCACTCAAGACAGGAGCAGTGCAATGAAGGCAGAAATGTTCGCGAACGAAGGGGCGGCAGTCATGAACATGACGCCGACCACCGCCCGGAAGTCAGCCCCGAGCCACGCGCACTGCAGCCGCGACCTGCGGTTCATTTTCGGTGTTTGCCTGGTGGCGTTCCTCGTTGTCGGAATGCTCTCGCGGCTGGTGCGACTGAAGTGGCTGCCGGGCACCCGCCAGGGGGCAACCCTGCTCGAGGAAGCCCGAACGGCAGCAGAGACAGTCGTCGAGTTCGTTTCGATGAACTGAAGAATTCATCCGTCGCGTCCCTTCAACAAGGGGCGGGATGCCGGGAAGGCGCCCGGTCGGGTGGAGGCGTGTGTGATAACGGCCATTGGGGCCAGAAGGAGAGTAGAGATGGCAGATAGAGGTACTTCCCTGTCGGGACTGACCGATCAGGAAGCAAAGGAGTTCCACGGAATCTTCATGAGCAGTTTCATCCTGTTCACCGTGGTGGCAATCATCGCCCACTTCCTCGTATGGCAGTGGCGCCCGTGGTTCCCGGGTCCTGAAGGCTACGGCATGACGCTCGACGGCGTGCAGGGTCTGATGGAAACCGTCAAGAACGTCTTCGTCTAGAAAGGAGGAAGCATCATGTGGAGAGTATGGCTTCTGTTTGATCCCAGACGCACTCTGGTCGCCTTGGCGACCTTCCTGTTCGTCCTGGCAATCCTGATTCATTTCATTCTGCTCAGCACCGATCGATTCAACTGGATCGAAGGGCCGAGAAATGCCGGAAAGCCAACGGCGATGACGGTCATGCCGGAGGCCCAGTCGCCTTCCGCGCGGAACTTCATCGGCTGATGTATCGGCGACCCGGGCGGATGGAGATCAGGAATTCCATGAGTTCCAGCTTCATCCGCTCATCCGTCGCCGGAAAAGTTTGCGCGGCCGGCGGTCCCCGGCAATCGCACACGATGTTGCTCACGGGTTACGCAGCTTCGGCATAGTAGGAGAGCACCCATGCCCATGCTCAGTTTTGAAAGAAAATACCGTGTCCGGGGCGGAACGCTGCTTGGCGGCGATCTGTTCGACTTCTGGATTGGCCCCTTCTACGTGGGTTTCTTCGGAGTCACTGGGGCGTTCTTCACCATTCTCGGCACAGCATTGATTCTTTACGGTGCGGCCTTGGGACCGACCTGGAACGTCTGGCAGATCAACATCGCACCACCAGATCTGTCGTACGGACTCGGCCTCGCTCCGCTCAAGGAGGGGGGGCTGTGGCAAATCATCACCGTCTGTGCGCTCGGATCTTTCGGATCCTGGGCCCTGCGTGAAGTCGAAATCTCGCGCAAGCTTGGCATCGGGCTGCACGTGCCCTTTGCCTTCAGTGTCGCGATTTTTGCGTACTTCACCCTCGTTGTGATCCGGCCGCTGCTGATGGGCGCCTGGGGTCATGGTTTCCCGTACGGAATCCTGTCCCATCTCGACTGGGTATCGAACACCGGCTACCAGTATCTGCATTTCCATTACAACCCGGCGCACATGCTGGCGGTGACATTTTTCTTCACCACCACTTTCGCCCTGTCCCTGCACGGTTCACTGATTCTCTCCGCCACCAATCCGGGTGCCGGCGAGGAGGTCAAGACACCGGAGCACGAGAACACCTTCTTCAGGGATGCCATCGGGTACTCCATTGGCACCCTGGGCATCCACCGACTCGGCCTGTTCCTGGCCCTCTCGGCCGGCTTCTGGAGCGCGGTCTGCATCGTGATCAGCGGCCCCTTCTGGAGCAAAGGCTGGCCGGAATGGTGGAACTGGTGGCTCAGCCTGCCGATCTGGTGAATAACAAAGCAAAGCGCAGGAATAACGCTTAGAGGGGATACGCGATGGCCGATTACCAGAATATCTTCACCCGCGTGCAGGTGCGCGCGGCGCCCTACCCCGGCGTGCCCATGCGTGGCGGCAGCTGGGTCAGACAAGGACAGCCCATCTTTTCCTATTGGCTGGGCAAGATCGGTGATGCGCAGATCGGACCGTTCTACCTCGGCTGGCTGGGGCTGACCTCCATCCTCTGCTTCTTCGTCGCCATCGAGATCATCGGCCTCAACATGGCCGCATCGGTCAACTGGAGCCCGACGGAATTCCTGCGCCAGCTGCCCTGGCTTGCGCTGGAGCCTCCGTCACCGCAGTACGGCTTGACTCTGCCACCCTTGGCAGAAGGCGGCTGGTGGCTCATGGCAGGATTTTTTCTGACCAGCTCCATACTCCTCTGGTGGGTGCGCATGTACCGCAGGGCCCGCGCACTTGGCATGGGAACGCATACCACTTGGGCGTTTGCCTCGGCCATCTGGCTTTATCTCGTGCTTGGATTCATCCGCCCCTTGATGATGGGAAGCTGGAGCGAGGCGGTGCCCTTCGGCATCTTCCCTCACCTCGACTGGACTGCAGCGTTCTCCATTCGCTACGGGAATCTGTTCTACAACCCGTTCCACATGCTTTCAATCGCGTTCCTCTACGGTTCAACGCTCCTGTTCGCCATGCACGGTGCAACGATCCTCGCGGTCAGCCGCCTCGGTGGCGAGCGTGAGATCGAACAAATCGTCGACCGCGGAACGGCGTCCGAACGCGCCGCGCTCTTCTGGCGCTGGACCATGGGCTTCAACGCCACCATGGAATCCATCCACCGCTGGGCTTGGTGGTTCGCGGTGCTCTGCCCGCTGACCGGCGGCATCGGCATCCTGCTTACAGGAACCGTGGTGGACAACTGGTACCTGTGGGGGGTCAAGCATGGGATTGCACCACCATACCCGCCCATGCCGGTAGTCGATCCGGCCACCTTGCAAAGCGGAGGGCTGCAGTAATGCGAGGCTATCCACACTCACGCGCGTTGATGCTCACAGCCCTTCTTGCGCTTGCGGGATGCGACCAGTATCCGCCCGTCGAAAGTACTCAGCAGGGCTTCCGGGGCACAGCCATGGTGGAGCTGGCCGAGCCCGGAGCCGATCCTGCCGCGGCAGCGCAAGCCGCGGTGCCCGCTGCCCTGCCCCAGGTTCCGCCCGGCGGTCCCAAGGCCGGTGATGTCTACAAGAATGTGCAAGTGCTGGGACATCTGGACGCGGGCCAGTTCGGCCGACTGATGGCCAGCATCACTGCATGGGTCGCGCCCAAGGAGGGTTGTGCCTACTGCCACGAAGCAGCCGATTTTGCCGACGATTCCAAATACACCAAGGTCGTTTCGCGACGGATGATCGAAATGACCCTCGCGATCAATACCGGCTGGACGGACCATGTGAAGGAAACCGGCGTGACCTGCTATACCTGTCACGCGGGGCAGAACATACCGACCAATCACTGGGCCAAGGATCCGGGACCGGTACGCCGCTCCAGGTTCGACGGCAACCAGGGAGGACAGAACTTCCCGGTGCGCAGTGTGGGCTTGTCGTCGCTGCCTTTCGACCCTTACACGCCGTTTCTATTGGGCGCATCCGAGATCAGGGTGAATGCCCCGCAGGCGCTGCCCACGCAGCCGCCCCATGCGCCGGACATTCTTTCCGCCGAGAAAACCTACGGCTTGATGATGCACATGTCCGATTCACTCGGCGTGAACTGCACCTTCTGTCACAACTCGCGGGCCTTCGCGGTGTGGGAGGAAAGCAATCCCCAGCGCGCGACCGCCTGGCACGGGATCCGGATGGTCCGGGAGATCAACGCCGACTACATCGAGCCGCTTGCCCCGGTGTTCCCGCAGAATCGTCAGGGCGCCCTGGGTGATCCCTTCAAGGCGAATTGCAGTACCTGCCATCAGGGGCTTAACAAGCCGCTGGGCGGTCTCAGCATGCTGAAGGATCATCCGGAACTCGGGACTCCCGCTCCGCCGCCTGCCACGACCACCGCCGCGGCGACGGAAGAATAGCCGGAAAAGAGCGAAGTACCGGTTCCCATACCGCACGGGGACCGGGACCCATGCGGCAAGCACCCATCTCAGAACCTCGACAGGTACCCTGATCCCCGATCGGGGTGCACCCCGATCGCTGGAACGCCGAGTCTCATGGCAGGCGGTTGCGTTGGTGGATATCCAGCAGATGCGCCGCAAAGGCGCCGCTTAGAGCAAGCAGGACAGGCCACGACGTTGCGCCCCCAAGCACCATCCTCAGGGCGGCGAGCAGGCATAAACCCGAGAGCAGATTGAAAAACCACGGCTGCGCGAATGCCCGCGCCCGCCCGCGTCGGCGTCTTGCCCACGCGAAGAGGCATGCCTCCAGCACCACCAGAAGCATGATCCCGTCGAGGATCCAGACCGGCAGCGAGTCAGGCAGTGCATCCATCAGCGAGGCATTTCAGCCTGTCCAGGACCGGGTTGCTTCAGGGCGCAACCAGACCCATCAGATGGGCCATGTCCTTGAAGAAAATCCGGGCATGGGCGAGGGGCTTGGCACGCACGAGACGCTTGTTCAGATACGCCTCCCACGTCAGCTCCTGTACATCACGATCCCGGCACATGCTCACGAAACGTTCGCGACGCTTGTCGTTGCGATACCAGAATCGCTGCATCATGCCGAGCACCCAGAACACACGACCATGAGCCTTCATGAATTTCTTGCGCGCGCTGCCGAGAGCACGCGGATTGCCGCTCAGGAGGAACTCGCTCACAGCATCCGCAGCGAGGCGCCCTCCAGTCATCGCGTAATAGATGCCTTCACCTGATGCAGGAGCAACCACGCCTGCAGCATCCCCGGCCAGGACGATGTTCCGGCCATTGTCCCAGCGTGCAAGGGGCTTCAAGGGAATGGGGGCGCCTTCGCGTCGCAGGGTTTCCGCCTCGGCAAGGCCCGTGTCGGCGCGCAGCCTCGAGACCGAGCCGCGCAGCGAGAATCCCTTGTGCGCGCTGCCACTGCCGACGCTCACCTTGTCGCCATGCGGGAAGACCCAGCCGTAGAAATCCGGCGAGATGGTGCCCCGGTAGTGGACATCGCAACGCGAGCCATCAAAGGCCGGTGCGTGTGCGGGATCCGGCGCACGGATGACTTCATGGTAGGCATACACGCACTGCAGCTGATCCGCTCCGGGGATGTTCTCCTTCGCGACGCGCGATGACGCGCCGTCAGCGCCGATCATCGTGCGCGTCCGGAGTTCGCGGATCTCGCCGTTCTTCTGCTGATACTCCAGGGTGAGCGTGCCGTCGGTTTCCTGGCGACTGGCCTTGAACAGTCCCTCCTCACGGATGGCGCCCCGATCGGCGGCGCGCTCACGCAGCCACTCGTCGAACATATCCCGATCCACCATGCCGACGTATCCGCCGCGGGAGATCGGCATGTCCACTTCACGCAGCGTGGGCGAGACAATACAGGCACGAGTGGCGTGAGCCACGAGCAGATGGTCCGGAATCTCGAAGTCACGCAGCAGCTGTGGTGGCACCGCGCCACCACAGGGTTTGATCCTGCCAGCCCGGTCCAGCAGCATCACCGCAAGCCCACGTGCCGCCAGCTCGGCCGCGGCGGTAGCACCGGCCGGACCTCCCCCCACGACCACTGCATCCAGAATCTCGTGCTTTTCCATGGCAGACACTCCTTGGCTGGCGACTTGCATTCAGGTGAAGGCGGTGCCTGTTTCCAGGCGCCGGCGTTGTTGATTGGAGACCGTGAGCTGGCCCGCAATCACGGCTGAGAGGAGGAAGAGTCCTCCTTCCAGACCAAAGACCACGGCATACGCCTGCACTGGCGAGGCCAACAAGGCATGCGCGAGATCGCTCGCGGCGGTTCCGGCAAATCCACCGAGGCCAAAGGCGAAGGCTTGGGCTGCGCCCCACAGTCCCATGCGGACACCTTCGCGCGCGGCGGTGCCCCGTCCTGCGTTTGCCATCATCGAGCCGATCGCAGCCACCGCAAACGCGCCGTTGGCTGCGCCAAGCAGAAATACCGTGAGTCGCAACGGCCAGTCCGGGCTCATCAAGCTGGCCAGCGAGAGCGCCCACAGGGCTGCGGCAGAGGCGAGGCAGCCGGTTACGGTCCACATTTTCAGGGAGCCCAACCAACTGTTCTTGAAGAGGCTGCAGAGAACCGCGACACCCAGCATGCCCACGAATACCCCTTGATGCTGAATACCCGACAGGCTGGTTGACTGGCCCACCGTGTAATCGAACACCACACCCGCGAAAGGTTCGAGGATCAGATCCTGGGCACTGTAGGCAAGCATGGAGATGAAGACGAAGATGGTGAAGCGTCGTGCTTCTGGTTCCGACCAGACCTCCGCAAGTGCCACCCTGAAAGGAATCTTTGGAGTCTGTGCTACCGGGTCTTCCTCGGCTGTCGTGGGCAACACACGCTGCTCGAGACCCCAGACCGCGGCGAACGTGACGCACAAGGCGATGGCAACGACACTCCCCGAAACTTCGACCAGACGCATGGGCGTGTAGGGATCGAGAAACTTGCCGGCCAGGGTGGCGGTCACTGCAAAACCTGCAATCATCATGAGCCAGACCACACTTGCAGCCGCTGCACGCCTGCCCGCAACCACGCGTTTTGCGAGCAGCACCAGCAGGGAAGTGCCTGCGGCACCCACCCCGAGTCCAATCGCGAAGTAGGCGATGATGGCCATGATCGTGCCGAGCACGAGGCTGTTTGCGAGCTGGGTCGTGGCGATCGCGGCGCCCAGCGTGGCGAGTCCCAGTACGCACATGCCGCCGACTATCCAAGGAGTGCTGCGTCCGCCGACGTCAGAGCCGTAGCCCATGCGTGGACGGAAGATTTGCGTCACGTAGTGCACGGCCACCAGCAGACCGGGCAGCATGGCCGGCAAGGCCAGTTCCACCACCATCACGCGATTGAAGGTCGATGTTGCCAGAACGACCATCGCACCGAGCGAGGTCTGTACCAGACCGAGGCGAATGATTCCGAGCCAGCCCAGATTGCGTGCCATGTAAGTTCCTCTCTCAGCGCAGCGCGAATGCGCTCAACAGCATGCCGAGCACATAAAGCGTGACCCCGAATCCGCTGTACCAGGTGGCCCGTGCGACAGGATCACGCAACAGCCGCGTCATGAGTACAAGTTGTACCGTGAGCAGCAGACCCACGCCTGCGGCATGCAGTGCATGTCCCCAGATGACCAGCAGTGCTGCAACTGCCACTTGGGCCACCGTCATGAGCAGACAGGCCGCACGGCACGCGCCAGATATTCCCAACAGCACCGGGAGTGAATCGACTCCGCATTGGCGATCGCCCTGCACGGACTTGAAATCGTTGAGGGTCATGATCCCGTGTGCGCCGAGACTGTAGAGTCCGGCAAGTGCGAGCGTTCGTCCGTCAGGCATGGCGCCGTTCATCATGACCGCAGCCCCCGTGACCCATGCGAGGCCTTCATAGCTGACGGCGCAGGCGCTGTTACCCAGCCATCCATTACGCTTGAAACGAAAGGGTGGAGCGCTGTAGCCCCAGGCGAGGAGCAAGGCGAGGACGGTGGCCCCGAATCCCCAGGGACCGAGTGCGGGAGCGACAGCGAGCGACAGCAAGGTCCACACGCAAGCGACATACAACCCCCAATGTCCGGGCACGCGGCCGGAGGGAATGGGCCGCCCGGGCTCGTTGATGGCATCCACGTGCCGATCAAACCAGTCGTTCACGGCCTGGCTGGTGCCGCATACCAGCGGTCCTGTCAGCAGCAGGCCCGTGAGCACCAGGCCCCAGCGTTGTTCCAGCGGCTGGCCCGTCGAGACCACCCCGCAGGCGAACGCCCACATCGGTGGGAACCACGTCACGGGTTTCAGCAGTTCGACGACAGAGGTGAAACCGGGGCGCGACACGAAAGCAATTTATGCCTGACGCTTTCGAGCGTCAAACAGAATTTACACTGGGCGCGGTGTCCTTGTCCGGGGTGGGAGGCTTGGGTACGCCTCCCGCGAGCTCAGGCTTCGTTGCTGGATTCGAGATCGCCGAGGCCATGCCGCCTGAGCTTGATATAGAGGCTCTGCCTGCTGAGTCCGAGCATCTCGGCCGCGGAGGCGCGATTGTCACCCGTGAGTTCCAGTGCGGCCTCTATGCACAATCGCTCGATCATGTCGGTGGACTCGCGAACCAGTTCCTTCAGGGACACACGACCGATGAGCTCCGTGAGCTGTTCAGCCGATGCGCCCAGATGCGGGGCGCGGGACCCGTCGCGCCCGACGACTCGCCGGAGGTCCCTGATCATGAAGGCCAGGCTCGGCGTCTCGGCATTGACTGCCGACACGGCTGAAACCTCAACCTCCATGCTGGCACCGAATTCGCCGCTGAGCACACTCGAGAAGTGGCGAACCACTCCATGCTGCTGCAGATTGGAGAGCAACACCCGCACATCCACGGGCGAGCGACCCAGCCAGCGATCCAGCGACTTGCCGCGTGCCTGTTCGAAGGTTCCGAGCTCGGCGGCTTCGAGGAATGCGTTGTTTGCGGCGACGATGAGGCCCGAGGGATCGGTCACCACGAAGCCGTCCGGGAAACGATCCATCAGCGAAGAGATCTGCTGGGACGGAGACGTCGTCTTGTCCACCGCGGAGCGCACATCCCCGGGAGTCAGGCGCAGCAGCACGTGGGCGACATTTTCCTGCCGGAAAAGTGACCCGGAGACGGCAAAATCGCGTTTATGGGCGCCACGCCCAAGAGTGACCCGGACCTCGTCGCCACGGCCAGTGGCCCGGATCGTGTCCAGCAGTCCTTGGAGCGCTGCGGCACCGGCGCCAGCGACGAGGTCGTGCAGTGCCAGGCCGGTGATCTTCCGCCCGGCGTGACCCAAGAGGTGTACCGCTGCCGGATTGGCCTCCGTCACTACGCCTGAGGCGGCATCCGCCACCACCACGGCCTCAGTGGTGGTCTGGAAAAGAAGGCGGTAGCGGGTATCGATCTGGCGCAGGCGGGTGTAGTCATCTTCGAGTGCCTGTTGGGCTTCCAGCAGTCTCTGCTGGAGCGCCGCAGCGGCCCTGAGATCCCGACCCATCGCGACAATCAAGCCTTGGCTGACGACAGTGCCGGTGCGATAGAGCACCGGGAAATCGGTTTGTCCCGATCCTGCAGGATGATTGACCTGCCGCCAGCGCACGTTCTTCGCGGAACGCTCTTTCAGCAATGCGGAAATCTTGTCGCGGCTCTCGAAAGTGACCGTATCCGCCCATGATTTTCCGACCCAGCTCCGCGCATCCAGCGCGGAAAGTTCCGGACTGCCCACCGAGGCATCCAGTATCCGGCCGGTCTTGTCGAGCAGAAGGGTGATGTCCGAAACGGCTGTCAGCAGTGAGCTTGCCGCCTTGCCATCGAGTGAGGTGAGTGAGTGCTTCAAGGTGAATCAGTGAGGTCTGAGCGTTGCAGGGTTGATATCGCCGGGCCAAAGCGGAGTCATCTGGCGCGATTCAAGGTTCTTGATGAAATTTTCCGCGTGGGTTACCGCAGAGCGCGCGTCGGATGCGGTCAAATCCGCGCCAACCCTGGTCATGTACTCGGGATTGCCCACAAATGCCGGCCCGCCCACCATGATACCAAGCTCGCGGTTGAGAGTGGCATCACGGCTTGCCTGTATCGTCCATGACAACGCGTCGAGGCCCGTGTGCGAGCCCAGCGAAAGTCCGAGCAGGTCAAAGTGCGTTTCAGCCAGCAGGGCGCGCAAGGCTTGGTCACTGTTGACCGGGTCGGAGATTACTTCCCAGCCGGCCCGCCGGAAAAATTCAGCCACCATCAGCACGCCAAACCGGTGTTGCTCGCCCGGTACCGTGGTGACGAGGATGCGTAGCGGTATGACGCGAGGCCGACGCGCGATCTGTGCGCTGAATGCCGGCGCCAGTTCGCGCATCACCTGCTGCAGGCGCATGAGCGCAATCGTCACTCCGGTGAAATCAAGCAGGTCCTGCTCCCAAAGTTTGCCCAGTCGGCGGGCGACGGGTGCGAGGAGATCGAGAAACACGGCCTCCAGCGGCACGCCGCTGGCCCGTTGCCCATCAACCTCTTTCCAGACGGCTGCGAAATCGCTGGTCTGGGCGAGGCGCGTGAGTCTCTCGACGTCGGCAGTGCCGATTGCGGGGGCTCGGGAGGCAGTATCGTGCGCGCTTGCTGGGATGCCGTGCTGATGGGCCAGAAGCAGGCGGGGGATGATGTCAGCCTCTATGGTCCGGAGGAGGCTGCCGAAACCGGGATCCGTGAAGTCATTCCCCGCAGGTTCCGCACTGCTCTGGAGTGCGGCTTGTTCCTTTCTTGGCCTGCGCGAACTGCGTGCGCCGGTCTTGTTGGACATGGTCATGGGCTTCAACCTCCCTGTCCTGGCAGGAGTTCAGGTTTGGATGCGGGTCATGAAGTTCTTCGGTACAGGTGCTTGACTCGATTCCATCATTTTTATGCTGCACCACCGCGAAGTTGTCCAACGGCGTTGCGACCCGATTCTGCCACGAACCCGCGAGGCGCCGATACCTTGCCCCGATGATCCTGACCTCATGCTGCAATGTCAAATGAATTGAACGTCAACTTCAGTTGACACTTGAGGCGGGGCGGGACTACGCTCCGGGCAAAAGGCAAGCCGGAGAAAGCGCGCCCATGTCCAAGGTCCCGCACAAGCCAGGGCTGTACACGACCGAGGAGCGTGCGCGGCGCGACAAGTCCCCGTGGACGGTCGTTCAGGGCGTGTTGGCGCCCGTGCAATTCATTGCATTCCTGGTGAGCCTGATTCTGGTCCTGCGCTATCTGGCGACCGGCGAAGGCCTTGCGTCGGCCACGCTTTCGGTGGTCATCAAGACACTGCTGCTCTACACCATCATGATCACCGGTTCCATCTGGGAGAAGGTGGTCTTCGGATGCTGGCTCTTCGCCCGACCTTTTTTCTGGGAAGACGTCTTCAGCATGCTGGTGCTGGCCCTGCACACGGCCTATCTCTATGCCGTGTTCACGAGCGTCCTGGATCCGCGACAGCAGATGCTGCTCGCGCTCGCTGCCTATGCAACCTATCTCGTCAATGCGGCACAGTTCCTGATTAAACTGCGCGCCGCACGACTCGAGGCAAGGGCGCTCGCTCAACCGCGTTTTCTGCCGGCAGAGGGAATGGCCGGATGAGCGCGGTCGCCACGGCAGTGCCTGTGCCGTCAGTGCGCCCGGTGCTACGTGAACGTGGTCAGCGTGAAGTTTTCTGTGGACTCACCAGCATCGTGTGGCTGCATCGCAAGCTGCAGGATGCCTTCTTCCTGGTGGTCGGATCCCGCACCTGCGCCCATCTCGTGCAGTCCGCCGCCGGGGTAATGATTTTTGCCGAGCCCCGCTTCGGCACAGCCATCCTCACAGATCGTGATCTGGCAGGCATTGCCGACGCCAATGCCGAGCTCGATCGACTGTGCCGGGACCTGCTGACTCGCAGGCCCGACATCAAGGCCTTGTTCCTGGTCGGCTCCTGTCCGTCAGAAGTGATCAAGCTCGACCTTGCCAATGCGGCAGAACGCCTGAATCGCGAGTTCTACCCGGGCGTCCGTGTGCTGAGCTATTCCGGCTCCGGCATCGAAACCACCTTTACCCAGGGCGAAGACAATGCCCTGCGCGCACTGGTTCCTCTATTGCCGCAGGACGACGCGCAACAACTGCTGGTGGTGGGCTGCCTCGCGGATGTCGTGGAAGACCAGTTCAGGCGCACCTTCGACGCCCTCGGGATCTCGCAAGTGCACTTCCTGCCAGCACGCAGGGCGAGGGAACTGCCCCCTGTGGGCAGCGGCACACGCGTGCTGGCGGCGCAACCTTTCGTGGGCGAGACAGTTCGTGCGCTCACGGCACGGGGTGCGACCCTGCTGGAAGCGCCTTATCCCCTTGGGGTGGAAGGCACGACCGCGTGGTTTGCGGCCGCCGCCCGGGCGTTCGGGATCAGTACGGAAACCTTCCTCGCCTGCATCGAGCCGCGAGCTGTGCGGGCACGCCAGAGCCTCGATCGTTACCGCTCCCTGCTGGCGGGAAAGCGTCTGTTTTTCATGCCGGATTCGCAGCTGGAAATCCCGCTGGCCCGCTTTCTCGGCGAAGAGCTGGCGATGGAGACCATCGAGGCCGGCACCCCTTTCCTCGATCAGCAGATGATGGCCTGCGAACTTTCGCGTCTCCCTGACAGTGTCCGCATCAGTGAGGGACAGGACGTGGAGTCCCAGCTTGATCGTGTGCGGAGCGCAGCGCCGGACATCGTCGTCTGCGGTCTCGGCCTCGCCAACCCGCTGGAGGCCGAGGGCATCACGACCAAGTGGTCCATCGAACTCGTGTTCTCACCGATCCATGGTTTCGAGCAGGCGGCGGATCTGGCCGAACTGTTTGCGCGGCCGCTGGTCCGCCGGACCCGGCTGGCGCTCTGAGAACTGCCATGGAGCTGACTCTCTGGACCTACGAAGGCCCTCCGCACATCGGCGCGATGCGTGTGGTGACTTCGATGCGGGACTTGCACTACGTGCTGCATGCCCCTCAGGGGGACACCTATGCCGACCTGCTGTTCACGATGATCGAGCGTCAGGATCAGCGTCCGCCAGTGACCTATACGACCTTCCAGGCGCGAGACCTGGGAGGCGATACGGCGGGACTGGTCAAACAGACAGTCGCAGCGGCTTATGCACGCTTCCGTCCGCAGATGCTGCTGGTGGGAGAGTCCTGCACGGCCGAGCTGCTGCAGGACCAGGCGGGCACGCTCGCCGCGAGCATGAATATCGGGATCCCCGTCGTGCCGCTGGAGTTGCCCGCCTATTCCAAGAAAGAAAACTGGGGCGCGGCTGAAACCTTCTATCAGGTCGTACGCGCCGCGCTGGCCGGGCGCCTGGCGGAGGCTGCTCCGGAACGGGAGAGCCGAAACACCGGCGGGCGTCGGCCCCGGGCAAACCTTCTCGGGCCGACGGTGCTTGGTTTGCGCTGCCGGGACGACGTCACCGAGATCACTCGCTTGCTGTCCCGCCTCGGGGTGGATGTGAACGTGGTTGCACCACTCGGTGCCACGCCAGCCGATCTCGCTCGTCTGCCTGATGCGGATTTCAACATCGATCTTTACCCCGAGATCGCCCGTACCACCTGCGCCTGGCTGGAGCGCTCTTTCGGTCAGCCCTATACCAGGACCGTGCCGATGGGCGTCGGCGCAACCCGTGGATTCATGCGTGAAGTGGCCGTCCTCGCGGGCCTCGATCAGGACGAGGTGCTCGCAGGCGAGCTGTCGGGGGCAAGTTCGACGGCCGCCTCAGCCTCGCGCCTGCCCTGGTATTCGCGCTCGGTCGACTCGACCTACCTCACCGGCAAGCGTGTGTTCATCTTCGGCGACGCCACCCATGCCATTGCCGCCGCCCGTGTTGCACGCGATGAACTGGGTTTCGAGGTCGTCGGACTAGGATCCTACAGCCGTGAGTTCGGGCGCGAGCTGCGCGCGGCGGCAGCCCTGTACGGAGTCGATGCGCTGATCACCGACGACTATCTTGCGGTAGAGGCAGCCATCGCCGAAGCAGCGCCGGAGCTCGTGCTGGGTACACAGATGGAGCGACACATCGCGAAGCGTCTCGGCATTGCCTGCGCAGTCATCTCGACACCCATCCACGTCCAGGATGTTCCCGCTCGCTACAGCCCGGTTTACGGCTTCGAAGGCGCAAACGTGATCTTCGACAGCTGGGTGCATCCGCTGGTCATGGGGCTGGAAGAGCACTTGCTGCAGATGTTTCGCGAAGATTTCGAATTTAACGACAAGGCAGTGCCTTCCCACCTCGGGAAGTCGGTGGGACATGCTGCGCCAGCGCAGGACATCGATGTGGCCATGGAGGCGGCGGGCGAAGAGTCTGCAGCGACTCTGCCCCGGTGGGCTCCCGAAACCGAGCTTGAGCTGCGCAAGATTCCGTTCTTCGTGCGTGGCAAAGCGCGACGCAACACCGAGCGGTTTGCGCGCGAGAGAGGCCTGGCCACGATCACCGTGGAGACGCTTTACGATGCCAAAGCCCACTTCGGTCGCTGAGTCCACCTCCCTGCGGTTTGTGCTGGTCACCATGGACCGGCACCTCGCGGGTGCTGCCGAGCGTGCCGCGACCGCGGTGTCCCAGGTGCTGCCGGGCTTCAGGTTCGTGATGCACGCGGCGTCCGACTGGGGTACCGATAAAGACGCTCTGGCGCGCTGTGTGGACGACATCGCGAAAGCCGACATCATGGTGGCGACGATGCTGTTCATGGAGGACCATTACCAGCCTGTGCTCGAGGCTCTGCGGCAGCGTCGCGAACAGTGTGACGCGATGGCCTGCGTGCTGTGCGCGGCCGAAGTGACACGCCTGACACGCCTCGGACGCTTTGACATGCAGTCCAAGCAGAGTGGGGGCCCTCTGGCCTTCCTGAAGCGTCTGCGTGGGTCCCGCTCCCAGGGTAGTGGCGCTGGCGAGCAACAGATGAAGATGCTGCGGCGACTGCCCCGGCTCCTGCGCTTCATTCCCGGTACCGCACAGGATGTCCGCGCATACTTCCTGGTGCTGCAGTACTGGCTCTCCGGATCCGAAGAGAACATCGCGGGGCTGATGCGCTTCCTCGTACAGCGCTACGCTGGCGCTGACCGTGAAGGTCTGCGCAAGGCCGCCAAAGCCCCGGATCCGGTGGACTATCCGGACACTGGCGTCTACCACCCGCGTCTGCGGGGACGCTTGGGCACCGACGTGCGCAAACTCCCCTCGGTTGCTCGTACCCCAAGCAAAGGGACAGTCGGCCTGCTGCTCATGCGGTCTTACCTGCTGGCAGGCAATACCCGTCACTACGATGGGGTGATCGAAGCGCTGGAGTCACGAGGCCTGAGGGTGATCCCGGCCTTTGCTTCGGGCCTCGATGCCAGGCCGGCAATCACGCGCTACTTCCATGTCGACGGCAAGCCCATTGTCGACGCAGTGGTGTCCCTGACGGGCTTCTCCCTTGTTGGTGGGCCCGCCTACAACGATGCCAGCGCCGCAGAGGAAGTGCTTGCTGGTCTCGATGTGCCCTACCTTTCTGTGACCCCGGTGGAGTTCCAGTCGCTCGACCAGTGGGAAGCTTCTGCCCAAGGCCTGATGCCGGTGGAGGCAACGATGATGGTGTCCTTGCCGGAACTCGATGG